>JAEMRT010000141.1:9963-10274 GCA_016463225.1 Sphingopyxis sp.
TCGCCTCCTTGTGCCGTTCGAGCTCGCCATAGGGAAGATAGGCGATTTCGAGGTCCGCGATCCGGTTGAACGCGGGCCTTGCGATTTGCGCGCGGACTTCGCTTTCGCGAGCGTCAGGAGCGACAAGAAACAATCCGGCTGTCGCGTGAAGATCGCTGCCGCTCAGCGCAAGGTCCAGCATCCGGACGATACCCGAATAGATGGAGGTCGAATGTTCGACTTCGAAGGCTGCCGCGACCCGGTCGCCGCCTTGCTCCAGCCACAAAACATCGATGAGGCGGATCGCATCCGCTCCCGTCGATGTCGAAATG
>JAEMRT010000228.1 GCA_016463225.1 Sphingopyxis sp.
CCCCTGCCCAAACGGCCACTCCCGCTCCGCACACTCCTTCCGCGCAAGGCTCTCAGGACCATGCGGGCATGGACATGCCGGGCATGGATATGACCGACACGAAGGCGTCCGGTAACGGCGCCACGATGGACATGGGCTCGATGCAGGGCGGCCAGGCCCCGCCGGACGCGCGCAACTCGGACGATTATGCCGACGGCTACCGCAACTCGACGCTGCCGGGCTATGAGATGGCCGACAAGCTCTCAATCCCCAAGATACTTGTCGATGAGCTTGAGTTCACCAGCGGCAACGAGGGTCAGGGCGTGGGCTGGACCGTGCTCGTCACCAAGGGTCAGGACAATGACAAGCTCTGGCTGCGCAGCCAGGGGCTCAAGAACTCCCGCGACCAACGTCTCGATCCGGAGAGCAGCGTCGAGGCGCTGTGGTGGCACAGCAAGAACCCGTTCTGGGGCACGCTGCTCGGGGTCAGGCAGGATCTCGGCAAGGGTGCGACCACCTGGCTGGCCGCCGGCGTCGAGGGACTGGCGCCCTATTGGTTCGACGTCCAGCTCACCGGCTATGTAGGAACCGATGGGCGTCTCGCGGCGCGCGCCAAGGCGTCCTATGAGGTCTTGTTCACCAATCGGTTGATCCTTACGCCGCAGGTGGAGACCAATATCTATTCGAAGCGGTCGAGCGATCGGCAGCTCGGCAGCGGCTTCAGCAATGTCGAGCTGAGTGGACGGTTGCGCTACGAGGTGTCGCGCAAGTTCGCGCCCTATATCGGCTTCGTCTGGGAGCGCGCATTTGACGGCACGGCCGATTTCCGTCGCCTGCGCGGGGAAGGGCCTTCCGAACACAGGCTGGTGATCGGCTTGCGCGCCTGGTGGTGATCCGCGGATGGCCACTCGAGGGGTCGACCGCGAACGCGCCGCGTGACAAGGCTGGATCGCAAGCCAACGGTCGCTGGCCGGCCTCCTTTTTCGTCTTGTTGCTCGCGGCGGCTGCGGCGTCGGCGGGACAGACGGCCATTCTCGCCTTCCTTCCGGCACTGGTCGACCCGGCTCGTGGCGCGCTATCGTCAAGCGCTCATGATTTTCATGTCGCGAGCCTGACCGCGGTCCATCCCCTGGCAGCCTTGCTGGCGGCGCCGCTCTGGGGCTGGATCGCGGACCGGGTCGACTATCGGGCGATGTTGCGCGCAGCGCTGGTCATCCTCGCCCTGGTGACCGCGCCGATCGGCCTCGTCGGGCTGCCTGAGCTTTATGCATTGCGCCTGGTGGCGGGGATGGCGTCGGCCGCCATCATACCGTTGGGCTTGCTCTGCGCGAGCTTTGCCGCAAACGAGCGCGCGGACCAGGCGCGGCGCTTCACCTGGCTGACCGCCTTCTTGTTTCTGGGCGATCTCGCCGGTCCGCTGGTGGCGGAGGTCTCGGCCGCGATCCTGCCCCGCGCTCCCCTCATGATCCTCGCTTTCGGCATCGGTGCCGTCGGGGCGGCGCTTTGCGCCGTGCGTCTGCCGCGCTGGTGTGCACCTTGCATCGATGGCGGAGACCTGCCCGCGCCGACGCTCGGCGCGACGCTGATCCTGCTTTTCGTCACGATCGTCGCGGGCGGCGGGCTGGCGGCGATGCATGTCAATCTCCTGGTGACGCGGAGCGTCATTTCGCTGAGCCGCGAAGAGATCGCCTGGATGCTCAGTCTCTGCGGATTGGGCATGCTGGCAGCACAGATCTTCCATGCGAGGCTCGATTGGCTGGTGACCATGCCGAGGCGGCTTGCGGGGCTGACGCTCGGCCTGCTGGCTGCGGCGCTCTTCCTGTTCCCTGTCGCCGCGAGCATGGCCGAACTCAGTGGGATCATCGTTGCTGCCGGCTGGAGCTCGGCAACCCTTCGATTGGTCACCAGCTTCTGGATCAGCGGTGCGGCAGCCCCTTCGGGTCTGAAGCTCGGTCTCCAGCATTCCGCCGCCAGCATCGGGCAGGCGCTCGCGCCGCTGGCGATCGCCGTCGTCGCTCCCGGGGCGCAGCACTTAGTCTTGTGGGGGATTGGTGGTCTGTCGCTGGCGCTGCTTGTGTCCTTGCCGCTCGCCTGGAGGCCGCGCGCCATCGTGAAATCTTCAGCGTGATGAGGGGTAGGGGGCATCAATGCGTATAGATCATTAGGAACCCTATCGCATGCTTCCGGGAGCCGTTCATGAAGACCCGTCTTTCTGCCGCCTTGCTGTTCCTCGCCCTGCCCGGCGCAGCGCTTGCGGCGAATGATGTCGTCGTCCACCGGGACCCGGGTTGTGGATGCTGTGAGAAGTGGGCCCAGGCGCTTCGCGCGAAGCTGGGCCGCACGGTCGTCATGCGCGACGATGCGTCGCGCGGGGCGCTTCAGCGGAGGGCCGGCATGCCGGGCACGCTGGCATCCTGCCACAGCGCGATGGTTGATGGCTATCTGATCGAGGGCCATGTCCCGGTCGCCGATATCAAGCGCCTGCTGGCAACCCGTCCCGTAGGCGTCAGAGGCATTGCGGTGGCGGGGATGCCGATCGGCTCGGAGGGCATGGAAGTGGCAGGCGCCGCCCGCCAACCCTATGCGGTGGTGTCGTTCGGCAGTTCGGGCCAGAAGGTCTTCGCGCGGCATTGATCACGCACGCCTCGGCTCTCGCTGGTGATTTCCTGTTTGAATGACTGGGACTTGCTCGCCCCCACCTGTATAGTCATTTGATGCATGCTCCCGCTCGCCCCCATAGCCGCGCATCCGCTCCCCGGACGAAAGCTGCTTCTGTGGGCGAACCCGCGGTCGACGCTGCCGGTGCGGAGAAGCAACCTCGCTATGT
>JAEMRT010000051.1 GCA_016463225.1 Sphingopyxis sp.
TGATCATCGACGATGTGTTCGACAGCGGGCGCAGCATCCGCGCCTTCATCGCCGAGCTCAGGGCGCGCTGTCGGCACAATATGCCGCGCGACATCCGCATCGCGACCGTCTGGTTCAAGCCCGGCCGCAACGTCACTGACCTGCGCCCCGATTTCTACGTCCATGAAACCGACCAGTGGCTGATCTTTCCGCACGAAATCGACGGGCTGACGATCGACGAAATCCGCCGCCACAAGCCCGAAGCGGCGATCATCCTGCGCGAGGAGGGCAAAAACGATGCATGATGGTTTCGCCTCGGCCGAAGACCGTGCCGCCTTCATCGTTGCCCTGCCCAAGGCCGAGCTCCACCTCCACATCGAAGGTTCGCTCGAACCCGAGCTGATGTTCGAGCTGGCGCAGCGCAACGGCGTCGCCATCCCCTTCACCAATATCGACGAAGTGCGCGCCGCCTACGCTTTCTCGAACCTTCAGGATTTTCTCGACATCTATTATCAGGGGATGGGCGTCCTCCACACCGAGCAGGACTTTTACGATCTCACCGCCGCCTACCTCGCCCGCGCCCGTGCCGATGCGGTGCGCCACGTCGAAATCTTCTTCGATCCGCAGGGACACACCGAACGCGGCATCGCGTTCGAAACCGTCATCACCGGCATCACCCGCGCGCTCGACGATGCAAACGCGCACTTCGGCATGACGTCGAAACTCATCCTCTGCTTCCTGCGGCACCTCAGCGAGGCCGAGGCCGAGGCGACGCTCGATGAGGCTTTGCCGTATCTCGACCGCATCGACGGGGTCGGGCTCGACAGCTCCGAAAACGGCCATCCGCCGGCAAAGTTCGAGCGCGTGTTCGCCCGTGCCCGCGCCCTCGGCCTGAAAATCGTCGCGCATGCCGGCGAAGAAGGCCCGCCCGCCTATGTTTACGAAGCGCTCGATCTGCTCAAGGTCGACCGCATCGACCACGACAACCGCAGCCTCGAAGACCCCGCCCTCGTCGCGCGCCTCGCCGCCGCGGGCATGACGCTCACCGTCTGCCCGCTATCGAACCTGAAGCTCTGCGTCGTCGCCGACATGGCCGCGCATCCGCTGAAAATTATGCTCGACGCGGGGCTCGTCGCCACGGTGAACAGCGACGATCCCAGCTATTTCGGTGGCTATGTCAACGCCAACTATTTAGCCGTCGCCGACGCGCTCGACCTGTCGCGGGCCGATCTGGTCACGCTGGCGCGCAACAGCTTCACCGGCTCGTTCCTCGAGGACACGGTCAAGGCGAAGCACCTCGCGGCGATCGACGCCTACGGTCGTACCTGAAGCTCGACTTTTGCATCTTCGTCATCCCGGCGAAGGCCGGGTTGACGAAATAGGAAGGGCAACTGCGCCCTCTCAATAACGTCTCAAGCCGCAATCAACACCCCATGATAGGACCGGTCCTCGAACGCCAGCCCGGCGCCCATCGCGACACAGATCAGCGCATTTTCCGCCACCCGCACCTGCAATCCGGTCGCCTTGGCAATCGCGACATCCATCCGGCGCAGCAGCGCGCCGCCGCCGGTCAGCGTGATGCCCTCGTCGATGATGTCGGCCGACAATTCGGGCGGCGTCTGTTCCAGCGCGGCGCGCACCGCGGTGACGATCTGCCCGACCGGTTCGGCCAGCGCTTCGGCGATCTCGGCTTCGGACACGTGCACCTCCGACGGCCGGCCGTTGACCAGATCGCGGCCTTTGACCCCGATGATCATGCCGTCACCCTCGGGCGCCACCGCACAGCCAATCGCCAGCTTGACACGTTCGGCGGTCATTTCGCCGATCATCAGATTATGTTTGCGGCGGATATAGGACGAGATCATGTCGTCCATCTTGTCGCCGCCGACGCGCGCCGAATTGCTGTAGGCGATGCCGCCGAGCGACAGGATCGCGACCTCGGTCGTGCCGCCGCCAATGTCGACGACCATCGCCCCCATCGGCTGGGTCACCTGCAACCCCGCACCGATCGCGGCCGCCAGCGATTCCTCGATCAGCTGCACCGACACCGCACCGGCGTTCGACGCCGCATCGCGGATCGCGCGGCGTTCGACCATCGTCGACCCCGACGGCACACAGATTACGACATTGCTGCGCTGGCGCAGCCGGCTCGGTCCGCCCAGCGCCTTGTCGATGAAATGCTTGATCATCTGTTCGGCGACATCGATGTCGGCGATCACCCCGTCGCGCAGCGGCCGGATCGCCTGGATGTTGCTCGGCGTCTTGCCCATCATCAGCTTGGCCTCGTTGCCGACCACCTTGACCCGTCGCACCCCGTCGCGCGTTTCCAGCGCGACGACCGACGGTTCGTTCAGGACGATGCCCTTGTCGCGGACATAGACGACTGTGTTCACGGTCCCCAGATCGATGGCCATGTCATAAGCGGCCGAACCGAACCGATTAAAGAATTTCATATGCGCCGAACGCCCCTGGTCATGCTGATGGAGAATCGGGGACGCGCGCGATCATGCCCGCACCACCCGTGGATTTCGGCTTGTGACGATGGTTAAATCGCGTCAACGCCGCAGGCGCAGACCGTTGGTTTCTCAGGTCCGGACGAGCCAAAACAGCCGTCTGCCGTTACAGGGCAACGGCTCGTCGCCTGCGACCCCCATTCGTCGACTGCTCGCCCTGGAGCGTTAGCCGCCGTCGGAAACGATGAATTTCAATCCCTGCAGCTTGACCATCCGGTCGTCGATACAAACCGGCGCGGCGATCAATCGCATCCACCGCGGCGACGCGGTAGCAGGCCGGATTTCGACATCGAGGGTAAAGCCGCGGCGGTGCCTGATCGCATAGGCGCGCAACTTCTCCATCGCCGCACGCGATCCGTCTTCATACAGCGCAACGGTTTCCGCGCGCGTCACCGCGGCGCCGCGCGGCAAGCCAAAGATGTCATAGACTTCGTTCGACCAGCTCAGCCGGTTGTTGTCGACAAGGTCGCACTCCCACCAGCCCGGCTGGAACCGCACCGACCGTTCGATCGCTGCCAGGTCGGCGACATCGGCGACGGCATCGAGCGTGCCGGGCCCATGCAGCTGCCCCAGCTCGAAATAGCGCGCGCGCTCGTAAAGCGGCCAGCTATGATGAACGGGCAAGGGATGGGTCGGCTTCAACGCACCGGTCTTTCGTTATTTTGCATGGGGATAGCCCTGTCCCCTAGCAAGGACTAGTACGAATTTGCAACCCGACCGGTAATTTTCTTGCTGTCAGCGGCGCGCCAGAGCAATTCCCGCCAGATTCTGGGTGCGCTTGATATGGCGAACGCGCGGGGCCGGACCATCGCCGACCAGCGTCCGAAAGGCCGCCAGATGCGCGGCAGCGCCGCCGCGCGCCGCGACCGCGCCATTGGCCTGCGCCACCACCGCCGCCGCATCACCAAGCAGGACAAAATCGGCCAGCCCGCGTGCCTGCGCCAGCCGCAGTGCCGCGATCAGCGCCAGCCATTCGGCGTCCATGCTGCTGCCTGTCCCGGCGTCGCGATCGATCGCGGCGATGCCGCCGACAACCACGGCGGTCTCCATCACCCCCGGATTCGGGCGGCATCCACCATCGAAATAGATTTTGGTGCGGCGAGGCTTCATGGCGCCGCTATGCCCGATCCCGTTCCCCGGCGAAAGCCGGGGCCCAGAGCGTCACATAGGCAACGCCGCTCCATTCTCCCTGGACCCCGGCTTTCGCCGGGGAGCGGCAAGGCGAAAATCAGAACGTCCCGCGCACCGAAAAGGAGAAGATCGGCCCGATCAGCCGGTCACGCGCCTCGACAAAGGCGATCGGGCTTTCACCGCGAACTCCGGTGAAAACCGTGCGGTCGCGCTTCGATCGGGCATTGACGATATTGCGGACCTGCGCCCGCACGGTCAGCCCCATCACATTCTTGTGCTCGACAAAGGCGGTCGCCCACACCGGTCCTTCCCAAATCTTGTCGCTCTGGTTGCGGCGATAATTGGGCTGGTTGTGCGTATATTCGGCGTCGGCGCCCCACGCCCAATCGGTGCCTGCCACATCGTGGCGCACGGCGATGTATGCGACCGTATCGGTGAAGCCGCTCCACTGTCGTTTCTCGCCAGTAAAGGGATCGCGCAGCGACGATTTCTGGAGGAGCATGCGCGTGTCGAGCTTGACCCCCTTCAGCCCCGCGGGGTCGAGGTTGATCGTCGCGGTCCAGTCGATCGCCGCCGCCTTGGCTTTGGCGATATTGCCGACCGCCTCGCCATTGGCGCCGACGGGCACGACATCGACGCGGTCCTCGACGTCGCGATAGGTCAGTTGGACCTTGGTCGAACCCCACGCGCCGAACTTCTTGTTGATTTCCGCCTCATAGGTCCAGTCCTGCTGCGGACGCAGGTCGTTGTTGCTCTCATTCTGGTTGCCGTCGTTCAGGAACGCGCGCGCCAGAAAATCATAGAAGGATAGCTGCAGTACCCGGCGCCGCAATTTCACCGACACGTCGAAATCGGGCGACGGCGTCCAGGCGAGCGAGATCGACCCCTTGGGCCGAAAGAAGCTGCGCGTCAGCCCGTTCATCCCGGTCTGGGTAATGGTCGAATGTTCGGTACCGGCGATGATCTGGAAATTCAGTTTGTCGGTCAGCTTGCGGCCAAAGCTCAGCAATCCTTCGTAGCGATCCTCGCTCACCCCCCCGGTGCCGCCGGCGAACGGCTGTTCGACGAACACCCCGTTCGGGTCCAGCACCGCGATCGACGCGACATTGTCGAGCTTGTTGAACGCCGCTTCGCCCGACACTTGCCAGTCGCCGCCCAGCATCTTCCACTGATATTCACCGCGCCCGATCGTCTCGCCGATATCACCGGTTTGCGCAAAACGGTCGCCGGTCGCAATCCCGCCAACCGGCGTCGTGACGATCTCCTGCCTGTACGGTTCATGGCTGAACCGCCGCAGCCCGATCAGCTTCAGCTTCCCCGGCCCCATTCCAAATTGATAGTCGCCGCTGACCTCATAATTCCAGGCATCGTCAATCTCGCGAACGCTGCGCGCCCGGTCGGGCTGTCCCGGCGAGACGCGTGACCCGTCCTCGTAATAACGATCATATTCGCGCTGATAATGCCCGCCGATGTTCGCGATCGTATCGCCCGCCGGATCCCAGGTGATGCGCCCCGACAGCTTGGGCGTGTCGAAATGGGTATTCCAGCTGTCGCGGCGCCGTTCGATGACCTGCCCCGACCCGTTGTAAATGATCGTCGGGCCGCCGGCGCCGCTGCGCCGGGCACCGTCATTGTTGAGCGCGACCTCATATTCAATCGTTCCGCTGCGCCCGCGCACCGACACATCGCCGCGCGTGAACAGCGGGTCGGTGTAGTGCGGACGAAATTCGGGCTTCCACGAAAACTGGCCCGAAAAGGCAGCAGCGCGATAGACGATATTGGCGACCTGCCCCGACAATCCCGGAATATCCAGCGTCGCGCCGTCGACAATCTCGATCCGTTCGACATTGCCCGCAGGGATGCGCGACAGCTGGGTGTACATGTCGTCACCCTTGTTCGACGGCCGCTCACCGTTGAACAGCACATTGCCCGTCGCCTGCCCCAGGCCGCGCAGATTTTCATTGTCGCGGATCGAAAAGCCGGGAACCTGGTTCAGCATGTCATTGGCGTTCGTCGGCGCGTAACGCGCAAAGTCGGCGGGGGTAAACACCTGCCGCCCGGCGCTGTCCGCGCTCGCCGTAACTTCGACTGCGGCGGCGGGCGGCGGGGTGCCGCCGGTCGTTGGCGATTCTTGCGCCAGCGCCGGTGCCGCGATCGCGGCGGAGAGCGCGAAAAGGCTGACCAGCCGCATCACTTGTTTCCCTGCGTCGCGCGGTTCATCGCCACGGCATAATCGCCGGTGACCCCCAACGCCTTCATCCCCACGACATCGTCGGCGCTCAGCTTGCGATACCCCGCCGCCGCCAGCCCGCGCACATAGGCCCCGTCGACGCCGAGCGCCTTGCAAGCGATCGCGTCTTCAACGTCGGTCAGCACCAGCGCCTCCGATTGAAGGTCGCGGACATAGGCAGGGGTGACTTCCATCGCCGCCGCGGCGATCAGATCGTCGGTGTCATCCGGCTTCACCCCCGCGTCGCTCAGCCCATCGGCCAGCGCGATCGTCGCGTCGACCAGCAGCATCGCGAGCATGTCGCTGCGCCGTTCGGGCGCCAGCCCGCGTGCCTCCAGCGCTGCCTCGAACGCGGGATCGGAGGTAAAGCGGCAGCGGCCCGTCCCCTCGAACGCGCGCGTCAGCGTTCCGGTGCAGGCGAGCGTCCCCGCCTCATGCACCACGGTAAACGCCACCGGCCCCGCGCCGCCCCGCAACGCGGTGCGGGCCGGCGCCAGTCCGGCGCGGGAGCTATCGAGCGACAAATCGCTGCTCGATCCTTTGTGGCTCACGCGAAAATGCGGTTTGTTTTTGCCGGGCTGCGCTTTCCATTCGATGTCGCTCATCACCAGCGGGTCGGCGGCGCTGCTCGGCGCGGCGCAGGCGATGATGGTCAGCAGCGCGGCGGTCGCGGCGATCAAGGGGGTTTTCATACGGGCAACTCCTTTGGCCGACGCCGGACGAGCGTCATCGCTCGCCCCCGCAGCGGCGTTTCAAAACAATGGTTCGATCAACGATATTCAGGCTTGGACGAGCGTCCGGGCGTCAGTTTGTCGGCGGCGCCGGCGGTTCAGGCGGCTCGGCGACCTCGATCCGCGCGACGCGGCCATCGCCGCTGCGCGCTTCCATCGTCCCGTCGGCGCCGATGCGGACCGTCGCGCCATGCTGCGACCTCGCGGCCGTCGGGCGCGGCGTCGCTCGGCGCTTCGCCGTCGGTCGGAACATCCCGGTGGCGCGCAGTTCGATCGCATCATCGGCGTTGCGCATCCGCACTCCCGATTTCTGCATGTCGGTGACAAAGTCGCAGTCGATCCCCATCGCGCGCAGTGCGACGACGTCGTCGATGCCGATGTCGGGGAAATGGGTTTTCATGTCGCGGGCAAAGGCGGGTTCGATGTGCAACGCTGACGCGCCGATCAGTTCGTCGACATCAACTCCCGGAAAGATATGCCGCATCGACCGGATATAGGCCGGATCGACCCCACTCGCCCGCGCCGCGATCAGTTCATCGGCGTCCATTGTGGCGCCCTCTGCGCGCATCTCGGCAGCATATTCGGCGGTCACCCCGACCGCGCGCAGGCTGATCAGCTCCTCGGCACTCAGCTGCCGCATCGTCGTGGCGGCGGCGGCTTCGTCCACGGCTTGAGACTTCGCCGCCGTCGCCGACTGCGCCGACGCGATAGCGGATTTCTGCGCGGCGATGGCGGCGGTCTGCGCCGCCTTCGCGGTCACCTTCTCTTCGGCCGCGGTGGCCGAGAATGCCGCGAGCGGCGCGGTCACCCCCGCCAGCACGATCAGGCTCATCAACACCCAGCTCGCGCTCGCCGGGCCGCGCTTCAAACTGGCATCGAGGACGCGGGTAATGCGACGCTTCAGGCTGTTCTTCGACGGCGCGACGCCGTGCGCCGCCATCAGCGCCGCTCTATTGTCATGCCGCGCCGCACCGACCAGCAACGTCGCATAATCCGGACCGTCGATGTCGGCCATCAGCACCGCATCGTCGGCGGCTTCCTCACGCAATTGATGGCTCTCGCGCGCCAGCATCCACACCAGCGGGTTGAACCAGAAGACCGCGCAGGCAACGCGCGACGCGAGCAGCTTCGCCCAGTCGAGCCGTGCAATATGCGCCAGTTCGTGCGCGATGATCGCCTCGGCCTCGCCGACCGCCTGCACCGCTTTCGGGCTCAGCACGATCGTCGAGCGCAGCAGCCCCCAGCTGATCGGCGAGCGCAATTCGTCGCTGACCAGCAATGCGGTGCCATGCTTGAACCCCATCCGCCGCTGCGCCTCGGCCAGCGCCGACAGCCACGACCCCTCGACCAGCACGTCGGCGCGCCCGCGCATCGCAAACAGCCGCAGCACCGCGAGCAGCATCACTCCAAACAGCAGCGCGAGCGGGACAAGATAGAGAAAGGGGGCAAGGTCGGCCCCCACCGACAGGCTGATCGGCGGCGATCCGGCGGCGTCGACCACGGCAGGGACTGAAGCCGCGGCGACGGTCGGATCAACCGCCGATCCCCCTGTATCGGTGATTACGGACGGCTTTGGCGCCGTCTCGGCCACCCAGCTTGCGGGCAGCGGCTGCCATAGCGGCAGCACCAGCGTGGCCAAAGGCAGCACCAGCAGCGCGAGCAGGCCGACATGCGCGACCAGCGACCGCTCGCCCGCCGAGCGCGTCCGCGCCAGCCGCAGCAGCCCCAGCGTCAGCCCGGCAATCAGCGCCGATTTCCACGCGAACCCGATCAGCATGGCCGTGGTGATCATCATTTCGCTCTCCCTTCGCGCGCCTGCCCGATCAGCTTTTCCAGCTCGTCGAGCTCATCCGCGCTCATTTCATCCTGCATGCCGAGCAGCGCCGCGGCGGCGCTCGTCGCCGATCCGTTGAAAAACACCCGCACCACCTGACTCAGCGCCGACTTGCGCGCCGTCTTGTCCGATACGCACGGCGCATAGACGAAACCGCGCTCCGATTGTTCGCGCGCGACAAAGCCCTTCGCCTCCAGCCGCTTGAGCATCGCGCGGATCGCCGATCCCGACAGTTCGTCGGACAGCGCCTCGCCAACCTCGGTCACCGTCGACGCGCCGCGTTCATAGAGAATATCGACAATCTCGCGTTCCCGCGGCGGCAAACTGGACAACATGCGACTCACCTCATGCGCTACATTTGTAGCGTGCTACATTTGTAGCGCATGTTTGGCAAGGGGTTTTGTTCGGGTAACACAGTTTTGGATAATGGAGTGGACGATGCCCGTTTTCGTCATCCCGGCGAAGGCCGGGATGACGAACTGGGTGGCTGCGACCCACGCATCATCACCCACCCCCAAATGTACCGGGTCATCGCCGCCCCCTCCCGCAAGTGATCCCCATCACACCCCAGCAAACCCGCGCCTTCTAGGCTCCGCTCGACACCCACCACCGCCCTCCACCGCACCATCGCGTCAACCCGCAGCTGACAATATCCCAATTTTATCACTATCTTGGGTCAAAACAGGGAAAATGCCGCGCCATGGCCGACCGTCGACATCGCCTTCTTCCTCTCCTCCTCGCCGCGCCGCTGGCGACGACAGCGCCGCTGGCCTTCGCGCAGGACGCCGCGCCCGCGAGCACGCCCGCCGCCAAGCCGCTCGATGCCGACGAGCAAAAGATGCTCGACCTGATGAACCGCGGCATCGACCTCGAACGTGGCGGAAAACGGTCCGAGGCGGATCAGGTTTATCGGCGCTGGATCGACGTAGCGACCAAGCGCTACGGCGCCGACCACCTGATCACCAGCCTTGGCTACCGCCTGCTCGCCGGTAATCTTGATCAGCAGAACCAGCTGAAGGACGCCGAGGCTTATTGGCGCCGCCTGCTCGCGATCAACACCAAATTTCTTGGGCCGCAGGATGACGAGACGTTCGCCGCCACCAGCTTTCTCGCCACCAACCTCGCCAAACAAGGCCGCCCGGCCGAAGCATTGCCGCTGCGCCGCGACCTGCTCACCGCGCGCACCGCGCAGTTTGGCGAGCGGCACGCCAAGACGATCGCCGCGACCGGCAACCTCGCCGGGCTGATGCTCGAACTCGGCGACATGCAGGGTGCCGAGAAATTATTTCGGCAGGCGCTCGCCGCCAACGTCGCGCTGCACGGCGAACAGCATCGCGAAACCGCGTCGCAATATGCCAATCTCGCGGTCGCGCTGCGCGGCTTGGGGCGTTTCGAAGAGGCGGCGACGATGCTCGACAAGGCGCTGGCGATCGACGAGACGATGACCGGCCCCAACGGCCCCGACGTAGCGCTGCATCACTACAACCGCGCGGTGAATTTCACCGAACTCGGCCGCTATGCCGATGCCGAGACGGCCGCGAACCAGGCGCTGACCATCTGGCGTGCGACCAAGGGTGACGACAGCACCGATGCCGCGCTCGGCTACACCGTGCTCGGCTATTGCTACAGCCTGACGGGAAGGTTCGCCGAGGCCGACAAAGCGTATCGCAAGGCGCTCGCGATCCGCACCAAGTGGCTCGGCGAGGGCCACCCGCTCACGGCGGAGGCGTCGAACAACCTTGCGCTCAGCATGGACAATCAGGGCTTGCCGCCGAGCGCAATCGAACCGCTGCTGCGCAAGGCGCTCGATACGACGCGCCGCGCGTTCGGTGAAAGCAGCGAGCGCAGCGCGACGCTATACGCCAATGTCGCGCATAATCTGAACCAGCAGGGCCGTTATGCCGAAGCCGAGCCGATGTATCTGCGCGCGCTCGACATCCACGCGGGCATCGCCGGCCGCGACAGTCCCTCCTACGCTTCGACGCTGATCAACTTCGGCTATAATTTGCGCGACGGGGGCCAGGGCGAACGCGCCGAACCGCTGATGCGCCAGGCGCTCACCGTCTTTCGCGCCAAATTCGGCGAGGATAACCCCGAAACCGCCTGGGCCTATCTCAGCCTCGGGACGACGCTCGGCGGCCTCGGGCGCTACGCCGAAGAGGCCGAGATGAGCGGCAAGGCGCTCGCCATCCGTCGCCGCTTGCTGGGCGAGGACCATCCGCTGACCGCGGTCGCGTACAATAATGTCGGCTCGGCGCTGGTGCGCGACGACCGCGGCGGCGCGGGCGACCGCGCCGCCGAACCCTATTACCGACAAGCGCTCGCGATCCTGCGGCGCAGCGTCGGCGACGCGCATATCGACACCGCGCGCGCCTATGAAAATCTGGCGCTGACCCTGCTACGGCAGGGCAAAGCGGTTGAGGCCGAAGTCACCGCGGCGCAGGCCGTCGCAATCTTGCGGCGGCTGAACGAACAGAGCGCGGCCGGCAGCGGCGCCGTCGGGTTGGCGGCGCTCGACCGGCAACAAGTGGCGCCCGATCGCAGTATTTTCACCACCTATATGAATGCGGCCTTCGCCCTGATGGACGCCACCCCCGACGCGGCGACGCAGGCGCAGATCCAGGACCGCGTCTTCCGCGCCGCGCAGGATGCCATCGTCTCGGCATCGGGCCGCGCCGTGCTGCAAACCGCCGCGCGCGGTGCCGCCAAAACCCCGCAAATGGCCGAAGCCGTGCGTCAGGAACAGGATCTCGCCACAAAAGCGAACGTGATCGACAAAAATCTGCTGCGCGCCCTCGGCGCGCGCAAACCCGTCGAAGCGGCACGGCTGCGCGGTGAACTCGACACGGTGCAGGCCGAGCTCGCCGACGTCAGCGCGTTGATCGACAAAAAATACCCCGCCTACCGCCAGCTCGTGTCGCCGCGGGCGATCAGTCTGGCCGAAGCACGACAGGCGCTGCGCCCGGGCGAGGCGTTGCTGCTGATGACCGAGGCGGCGAACGCGTTGCACCTGTTTGTCGTCACCCCGACCGCGGTCGGGTGGAGCCGTCCGGGCAAAGAGGTGGCAGTCGTCCTCAAACAGATTTCGGACCTGCGCTGCGACGTCGATTTCGCGACCTGCTCGGCTGCGCGCAAGGCTGAACTCGACGCGCTGCCGATGTCGGCGCTCGAGCTGGAAGGTCACCGCCGCTTCGACCTCGACACCGCGAACGCGCTCTACAAGCTGTTGATCGAACCGGTCGAACCGCTGCTCAAGGACAGCCAGCGCATCTATGTCGCCAGCTCGGGCAAGCTGGGCGACCTGCCGCTCGCGATGCTGTCAGCGACGGCGCGGCCCGAGGGCGCCGATATCGCCGATCCCGACACGCTGGCGCGCGCCGGGTGGCTGTCCGACCGCTTCGCCTTCACCAGCCTGCCCGCGGTCGCGGCGTTGACCCTGGCGCGCGAACCGCGCGCGGCACGGCGCAGCACGCGCTTCAGCGGCTATGGCGCGCCCGTCCTGATCGGCGGCGACACCGGGTCACGCGCCGGAATCGGGGTGTTTCGCGGCATGTCCGAATCGGGCTCGCCGCTCGCCGACCCCGACGCGCTGCGCCGCCTCGCGCCGCTGCCCGGGACCAAGGTCGAACTGGCGGCAATGGCCAAATTGTTCGGCGTCGCCCCCGGCAAACTCACCATCGACGGCAAGGCGACCGAGGCCGCGCTGCGGCAGGATCCGGCGCTGGCGACCAGCGACATCATCGCCATTGCCACCCACGGCCTGCTCCCCGAACCGGGGCTCGGCTTTACCGAACCGGGACTGGTGCTGACCCCGCCCGCAGCCCCCAGCGACAGCGATGACGGCCTGCTCACCGCGACCGAAGCCGCGCGACTGACGCTCTCAGCCGACTGGGTGATCCTGTCGGCGTGCAACACCGCATCAGCCGAAAATTCGGGCGGCGGCGACAGCCTGTCGGCGCTCGCGCGCGGCTTTCTCTACGCCGGCGCCGACGCGCTGCTCGCCAGCCACTGGCGCGTATCGGACGATGCGACGGCGGTGCTCACCGTCGAAACGCTGCTGGCGCGCCGCACCAACCCCGCGCTGTCGCGCGCGCAGGCGCTGCAACTCGGGATGCAGGCGGTGCGCAGCGGCAAGCGCGCCGACGGCAGCGCCATCGCCGGCTGGAAAGCCGCCTGGGCGCACCCCGCCGCCTGGGCCGCCTTCACCAACATCGCCAACCGCGACGATTGATTTCCCTTTGGCGTGGCGCCCATTATAGCGGCGCCACGTTGAACGGAGTTTACCGCCGATGCCGATCGTGGCCGCCCGCGTCTATCATGACGGCAAACTCGTCCGCGACATCGGTCCCGACGAGGAACTTCCCGTCGATTGCGACGAAGGCGATTTCTTCTGGCTCGGCCTGTACGAGCCGACCCCCGGCGAACTGGAAGGTATTGCCAAACGCTTTGGCCTCCACCCGCTTGCGGTCGAGGACGCGACCAAGGCGAAGCAGCTGCCCAAGGTCGAGGTGTATGGCGATCAGCTGTTCATCATCGCCAGCACCGGCAACCTCGGCGACGGAACGATCCAGTCGGGCGAGACCGCGATCTTTGTCGGCCGCCATTTCATCGTCACCGTCCGCCACGGCTCGGCGCGCGCGCACACCGACGTGCGTGCGCGGCTCGAAACGCTCCCCGCCAAACTCGCGCACGGCCCCGACTATGTCCTCTATGCGATCCTCGATTTCATCGTCGACGGCTATTTTCCGCTGATCGACGCGATCGAGGACCGGATGCTGATGGTCGAGGACAGCGTGATGGACACCCCGCTCGACGCCGCCGAAATCCGCCAGCTCTATGCCCAGCGCCACGAGGTTATCCGCTTCCAGCGGCTCACCGGCCTGATGAAAGAGGTCGCCGGGCGCCTCGCGGGCGAGGATGATCTGCCGTGCATCGACGGCGCGGTCCGCCCGTTTTTCCGCGACATCTGGGACCATGTCCAGCGCGCCGAATTCCGCCTCACCGGCCTGCGCGATGTCGCCGCGTCGGTGATCGAAACCAACGGCATGCTCGAACAGCAACGCCAAGGCGTCATCACCCGCCAGCTCGCCGCCTGGGCCGCGATCCTCGCCGTCCCGACCGCGATCGCGGGTATTTACGGCATGAATTTCGAATTCATGCCCGAACTCGACTGGCTGCTCGGCTATCCCTTTGCGCTGACCTTGATCTTCGGCGGCTCGGGGCTCGTCTTCTGGCGCTTCAAGAGCATCGGCTGGCTTTAGAGCCTAGAAACCCGGCTTGACATCGCCCCGCGCCTTCGCCGATAGGCAGGCCAACGGGCCGACGCGGACGCCCGTTCAGACGACCAGAAAAACTTCGGCGCCGTCCAAGTCCGCTCCACCCGCCGCGTCCGCGGCGCTCGGAGCGTTGATATGACCCCTCTCCCGACCCAGACCGACCCATCGCAGCTCAGCCTGCTCGCGCTGTTCCTCAAATTCCTGCGCTTCGGCGCCCTCGCCTTCGGCGGCCCGGTCGCGCAGATCGCGATGCTGCGCCAGGCGCTGGTCGACGAGGAACGCTGGATCGATTCCGGGCGCTTCAACCGGCTGCTCGCGGTGCTGCAAGTCCTCCCCGGTCCTGAAGCGCATGAGCTGTGCGTCCACCTCGGCATGATCGCGCGCGGGCGTATCGGCGGCTTGCTCGCCGGGCTCGGCTTCATGCTGCCCGGCCTGCTGCTGATGCTGCTCGCAGGCTGGCTCTATGTCACCTGGATCGCGGGCGACGCCGGGCTGACCGGGGTGTTGCTCGGGGTCCAGATCGCGGTGCTCGCGATCATCCTGCGCGCGGTCGTCCGCATCGGCCAGCACATCATCGAGGACCGCCTGCTCGCCGCCATTGCCATCGTCAGCCTGCTCGCGACGCTCGCCGGGGTGCCGTTCTGGATTCCGCTCGCCGCGGGCGGGCTCGCCTATGCCGCTGCGCACCGCCCGCTCATCGCGCTCGCTGTCGTGGTCGCTGCGATTGGCGCCGCGCTCGCCGCGCGGCAGCTCGCCACCCCCGACGCCGCCGTCGCGCTTGTCGCTGGCGCCCCGGTCACCCTGCTCGCGCTGTTCGTGGCGGGGCTCAAGGGCGGCCTGCTGACTTTCGGCGGCGCCTACACTGCGATCCCCTATGTGCGCGCCGATACCGTCGGGCGCGGCTGGGTCAGCGACGCCACCTTCCTCGACGGCATCGCGCTCGCCGGGGTGCTGCCCGCGCCGCTCGTCATCTTTGCGACCTTTGTCGGCTATGTCGTCGGCGGCCCCGGCGGTGCGCTCGCGATTACCGTCGGCATGTTCCTGCCCGCTTTCGCCTTCTCGCTGGTCTTCTTCGAACGGCTTGAGGCTGTAGTCGAAAACCCGGCACTGCATCGCCTGCTTGCCGGGGTCGCCGCCGCGGTCGTCGGCATCATCGCCGCAACCTTCGTCCAGTTGGGCGAAGCAACCGCCACCCGCGTCACCGCGCCGCTGCTCGCGATCCTGCTCTTCGCCGCCGCGCTCGCCGTCGTCTGGCGGATCAAGGGCGCGTGGGTCACCCCCGCGATCGTCGTCGCCGCCGCGCTCGCCGGGTGGCTGGTGACGCTATGACGCCAGCGCCAGCACCTTTGCGATCATCCGCTCTTCCTTGGCGATCCACGGCGCGATGCTCGGGCGCGACAGGATCGCCTCGCTCCATGCCGCAATCTTCGGATAGGCGGCCGCATCGACACCCGATCCGCAATGGCGCAGGTTCATCAGCGGCGACGCGACCGCGAGGTCGGCGAGGGTCAGCCGGTCACCGACCAGATACCCCGACGCCGGGATCGCGCTTTCCAGATAGGCGAGCAGCCGGGGCAATTCCTCCGCCTCGGCCTGCGCCGCCGCCGCGAGATCGCCCTCGCGCCCCAGGAATTTCGGCGCGACGATGCGGTTGAAGAACATCTTGCCGCTGCACGCCGCAAACACTGTATCGCCGAATTCATCCCACCAGATGACGCGCCCGCGTTCCTGCGGATCGGTGGGGATCAGCGCGGGCTGCGGATATTTCGCTTCCAGATAATGGATGATCGCGCTCGAATCGGCGAGGGTGAAACCATCGTCCTCCATCGCCGGCATCTTGCCCAGTGGCGACGCGGCGCGGAACCCCGGGTCGGGATCGGCGATCCCGACGCCTTTCAGCTCGAATTCGATCCCCTTTTCGCCCAGATACGCCAGCAATTTGCGTACAAAAGGCGATACTAGCGAGCCATAGATTATCATCGCATCTCTCCCAATCCTGTTGCCCGCAGCATAAGCAAAAGGTTGCGGTCCGCAACCCATCTCTACCGCCGCCAACCCGCCGCGAAATATTCTTGCCATCGCCCGCGCCGCGTGGAACATCCGATGGGCGAGGGGGGCGCTGCCACGGCAGCCAGCAGGCAGGAACAATGAATGCGCCCTAATTCATGGGCAGATCGGCTGTTGGCGCTGCTGGTCCGGTTTGTCGGGCTGGTCATCCTTCTCGCAACCATCGCCGCCGCCGCCGCCAGCTTCCTCTACAACCAGTCGGACGAGGCCGAACAGGCCGAGCGCGTCGCCACGCAGGTCAACATGCGCCTGCGCGATCATATCGCGGTGCTCGAGGGCGTGCGCGCGCTCTATCAGTCGGACAGCGCCGCCAGCGGCCCCGGCATCCGCGCCTATCTCGGCGCGCTGCGCCCGCAGATTCAGGCACCGGGCATGGAAGGCGTCGGCATCGCCGCCGCGATGCGCGCCGGCACCCCCGCCGCGCTCGAGGCCAAGCTGCGCGAAAATTACGGCCGCGATATCAAGATCTGGCCGGCAACCGATCAGCCGATCGGCTTCGGTGTCGTCCTTGTCGAACCCTATACACCGCGCCGCAACGTCGCGCTCGGCTTCGACATGTACAGCGAGCCGACGCGGCGCGAAGCGATGCGGCGCGCCTGGCAGACCGGCCGCCCCGCCGCGAGCGGCATCGTCCAGCTCGCGCAGGAAAAGGCCGCCAGGGTCAAGCAGCCGGGGTTCCTGATTTACGTTCCCGTCTATGCCCGCACTCCCGCAGGCGAAAGCCCCGACACGATCGCGACCGCCAATAGCGTCCGCCCGGTCGAGGCGTTCGTCTATGCGCCGTTTCGCACGGGCGATATGATGAAAGCCGTACTCGGCGCGCAGCTGGACGCGATCAACGGCATCGAAATCTACGCCGGTGAAGGCCCCTCGGCGCCGCTCGTCTTTCGCAAAGGCCGGATGGGCTGGGACGCGCACGAACAGGTGCTGCGTGTCGCCGACCGGCAATGGACGATGCGCATTTCCTACGGCCGCCTGCTCGAACGGCTCGGGCGTCCGCTCGGCATCCTGATTTTCGGCATCGCGCTGGCGCTGCTCGCGACCCAGCTCCACCGCGTCCAGCAACGCCGCGTCGGCACGCTCCAGCGGCTCGCCGAGGAAAAGGCGCGCCATGCCGAGGACCGCGAGCTGATGATCGGCGAAATGGCGCACCGGATGAAGAACGCCTTCGCGCGCATCGGCGCGCTCGCGCGCATCACCTTGCGCGAATCGGCCAGCCTCGACGAGTTCGAGACCAAATTCGACGGCCGCATGCGCGCGCTGTCCGACGCCAAGCAGATGCTGGTCACCGGCGCGGTCGATACCGTCGAACTCGGCAAGATCGTCCGCCGCGAACTCGAACTGGCCGGGCGTTCGCCCGACCAGCTCGCCGCGGTCACCGGTCCCGACGTCCGCCTCGACGACGAAGGCGCGCAGGCGCTGTCGCTCGCGATCCACGAATTCGTCACCAACAGCATCAAATATGGCGCGCTCGCGGGCCACGGCGACCTCGCCGTCGGCTGGCGCCGCGACGGCGGCGACATCGAACTCGGCTGGACCGAAAGCGGCCTGCCCGAAACCCCGCAGATCGACAGCGAAAGTTTCGGTACCCAGTTCATCCGCACCCTGATCGAACGGCAATTGAAGGGCAGCTGGCAGCGCAGCGCGGTTGACAACGGCCTCGCCATCGTCATTCGCTGGCCGGACAATGCCCGTACAAACTGACCTCCGCTGGCAGATCTGGATCGACCGCGGCGGCACCTTCACCGATGTCGTGGCGCGGTCGCCCGATGGCCGCGTCGTCACCGCCAAATATCTCAGCGAAGACCCGGCGCGCCCCGGCGATGCCGCGGTCGGTGCAATTCGCGATCTGACCAGCGCGGGCGAAGGCCCGCTGCCGCCGCTCGCGATCCGCATGGGGTCGACCGTCGCGACCAACGCGCTCCTCGAACGCAAGGGCGAGCCAACCCTGCTCGCGATCACCCGCGGCTTCGGCGACGCGCTGACCATCGGTTATCAGGACCGCCCCGAGCTGTTCGCGCGCCGCCTCGACCGCATTCCGCCCCCCCACGCCGCGGTCGCCGAGATCGCCGAGCGCGTCGGTCCCGACGGCGAAATCCTGACCCCACTCGATGAAGCCGCCGCGCGCGCCGCGCTGCAAGCCGCGCGCGACCAGGGTCTCACCAGCATCGCGATCGTGCTCATGCACGGCTATCGCTACCCCGCGCACGAACAACGCCTTGCGGAAATCGCTGCCGAAACCGGCTTCACCCAGATCTCCATCAGCCACGACGTCAGCGCATTGATCAAGCTGATCGGCCGCGGCGACACCACCCTCGCCGACGCCTATCTCTCGCCCGTCCTCCACCATTATGTCCGGCAATTCGTTGCCCAGCTGGGCGACGGCAACGACCCGCAGTTCATGAAAAGTTCGGGCGGCCTCGCGTCGGCATCCGCCTTCCACGGCCGCGACGCGATCCTCTCCGGCCCCGCGGGCGGCATCGTCGGCATGGTCGGCAGCGCCGCGCCGCTGGGCAAGACCCGCCTGATCGGCTTCGACATGGGGGGCACCTCGACCGACGTCAGCCACTATGCCGGACGCCTCGAGCGCGACAACGAAACGATCGTTGCGGGCACGCGCATCCGCGCCCCGATGCTGCGTATTCATACCGTTGCCGCCGGGGGAGGCTCGATCTGCCGCTGGGACGGCGCCCGCCTGTCGGTCGGCCCCGAAAGCGCCGGCGCCAACCCCGGCCCCGCCGCCTATGGCCGCGGCGGACCGCTCACCGTCACCGACTGCAACGTCCTGCTCGGCAAGATCCAGCCCGCGCATTTCCCCAAACTCTTTGGCCCGAACGGCGACCAGCCGCTCGACCGCGACGTGGTCGAACGCCAGTTCGCCGCCATGGCCGCCGAAGTCGGAGGCATCACTGCGCAAGCTCTCGCGGAAGGCCTGCTTGCGATCGCCGTCCAGCAAATGGCGAACGCGATCAAGCGCATCACCATCGCGCGCGGCCATGATGTGACGCAGGACTACAGCCTCGTCGGCTTCGGTGGGGCGGCGGGGCAGCACGTCTGCCTCGTCGCCGAGGCGCTCGGGGTCGACGAAATCCTGCTCCACCCGCTCGCCGGAGTACTCTCGGCCTATGGCATGGGACTCGCCAGACCGTCGGCGATCCGCGAGCGGACGCTGGCGCTCACACTGGACGAGCATTGCGCCGCCGCCCTCGCCGCGGTCGAAGCCGACCTCGCCGCGCAGGCCCGCACCGAGCTGGCCGACGGTGCCGACATCACCCGCGAAACCCTGCTCTTCGTCCGCCTCGCCGACAGCGACAATGCGATCGAACTCCCGCTCGCCCCGCCCGCCGAGGTCAGGGCCGCCTTCGCCGCCGCCTTCCGTCAGCGCTTCGGCTACGCCCCGCACAACAATCTGGTCGTCGACCGCATCCGCGTCGAACTGACCGAGGCGGGCGACACCGCCGCCACACTGCCGCCACCCGCGCCCGGCCCCGAAACCGCCCCCGAAACCGTCTCCGCGTGGCTCGCGGGCGCATGGCGCGACGTCCCGCTCCACCAGCGCACCGCCCTCGCTCCCGGCAGCACGATCGCCGGCCCCGCAATCGTCATCGACGCGCTTTCGACCACCGTCGTCGAACCGGGCTGGCGCGCCGAGGTCCGGCACGAAGGCACCCTCCTTCTCGCCCGCACCCGCACCGCCGGAACGCAAGTCGTCGCCACCGACGACCTGTCGACCCCCGACCCGATCCGCCTCGAAATCTTCAACAGCCTGTTCATGGCGATCGCCGAGGAAATGGGCGGCGCGCTCCAGCACAGCGCCTCGTCGATCAACATCCGCGAGCGGCTCGATTTCTCCTGCGCAATCTTCGATGGCGAAGGCCGCCTCGTCGCCAACGCGCCGCATATGCCCGTCCACCTCGGCTCGATGGGCGAAAGCGTGCGCACGATCCTGCGCCAGCGCGGACCCGGCCCAGATGGCCAGCCCCGCGATGGCCGCGGCCTCCGCCCGGGCGACGCCTACGCCCTCAACGCCCCCTATGACGGCGGCACGCACTTGCCCGACATCACCGTCATCATGCCGGTGTTCGTCGCTGGCGAGGCCAGCCCCGCCTTTTTCGTCGCCGCCCGCGGCCACCACGCCGATCTCGGCGGCATCGCGCCGGGGTCGATGCCGCCGAACAGCCGCAGCATCGAAGACGAAGGCATCATCTTCGACATTATCCTGCTCGTCGACGACGGCCATTTCCGCGACGCGGCGATCGCCGCGCATCTGGTCGATAGCCCCTTCCCCGCCCGCAACCCCGCGCTCAATATCGCCGACCTGAAGGCGCAGGTCGCCGCATGCCAGCGCGGCGCCAGCGCGCTCGCCGACCTCAGCGCCGCGCACGGCGTCCAAACCGTCGCCGCCTATATGGCGCACGGGCAGGATCAGGCCGAAGCCGCGGTCCGCCAGTTGCTCGCGCGGCTGGACGATGGCCAGTTCCGCTACGCAATGGACAACGGTGCCGAGGTCGTCGTCGCGGTGACGGTCGATCGCGCCGCGCGCCACGTCACCATCGACTTCACCGGCTCCAGCGCCACCCTGCCCGACAATTTCAACGCGCCCTTGCCCGTCGTCCGCGCCGCGGTGCTCTATGTCCTGCGCACCATGCTCGACGACCCGATTCCCATGAACGAGGGCTGCCTTGCCCCCGTCACCCTGATCGTCCCGGCGGGCTCGATGCTCTCGCCCAGCTATCCGGCCGCCGTGGTCGCAGGCAATGTCGAGACCAGCCAGGTCATCACCGACGCGCTGTTCGCCGCCTTCGGCGCGATGGCGCCCGCGCAGGGGACGATGAACAATTTCACCTTCGGCAACGAAGCCCACCAATATTATGAAACGATCGCTGGCGGCTCGGGCGCCGGACCCGGCTTCAACGGTACCAGCGTCATCCAGACCCATATGACCAACAGCCGCATGACCGATCCCGAGGTGATGGAGGCGCGCTTCCCGGTGATCGTCGAAGAATTTTCGATCCGCAAAGGCTCGGGCGGCGCGGGCCGCTGGACCGGCGGCGACGGCGCCACCCGCCGCATCCGCTTTCGCGAGCCGATGGCCGCGAACATCCTCGCCAACCGCCGCGCGATTCCGCCGCGCGGGCTGGCAGGCGGCGAAGATGCCGCGCCGGGGCGCAACTGGGTCGAACGTGGGGACGGTACAGTCGAAATGCTTGGCGCGACGGGCAGCGCAGATTTGGCCGCTGGCGATGCTTTCGTCATCGAAACGCCGGGCGGCGGGGGTTATGGTGACGTGGGGGAAGACGAATGATCGACAGCTCCACTTTGCCGTTCCCCGGCGAAAGCCGGGGTCCAGGGCGTTTCAAAGCCAGCGTTGCGTCAGGCAGCTCTGGACCCCGGCTTTCGCCGGGGAACGGCCTTGTCGATAGCGGAGTCCTTCAATGCTCGTCCTGATCGGCATCCTCATCATCATCGCGGGCTTCGTCCTGCGCTTCAATCCGCTGCTCGTCATCATGGCCTCGGCGCTGGCCACCGGCCTTGCCGCAGGGCTCGACATCGCCGCGATCATCGCCGCCTTCGGCAAGGCGTTCAACGACACCCGCTATGTCTCGATCATCTGGATCGTCCTTCCCGTCATCGGCCTGCTCGAAGCTTATGGCCTCCAGCAACACGCGCGCACTCTGATCGGCCGCATGAAGGGTGCGACGCTCGGCCGCCTGCTCACCGGCTATCTCTTGCTGCGTCAGGGCATGGCCGCGGTCGGGCTCACCTCGGTCGCGGGGCATGCCCAGACCGTGCGCCCGCTCGTCGCCCCAATGGCCGAAGCGGCCGCCGAAGCCGCCAACCCCGCGCTCACCGACGAGCAGCGCGAGGAGGTCAAGGCGCACGCCGCCGCCACCGACAATATCGGGCTGTTCTTTGGCGAAGA
The DNA here is from genome assembly GCA_016463225.1 of Sphingopyxis sp. Lineage (GTDB taxonomy): Bacteria > Pseudomonadota > Alphaproteobacteria > Sphingomonadales > Sphingomonadaceae > Sphingopyxis. The sequence continues at coordinate 21,685 of JAEMRT010000051.1, forward strand.
CATCTTCCTCGCCATCGGCTCGATCCTGCTGATGAAGGGCGTGCTCGAAGGCTATGGCTATCAGATCGAGCCGCTGCACTTCTCGCTGTGGGCGATCCCGACCGCGATCGCCGCCTTCCTGATCCACGGCTTCCGCCTCCGCCGCCTCGACCGGCGCATGGCAGCCAGGACGGAGGCCGCGGCATGATCACCCTCGGCTTCGTTTACGTCCTCGCGGGCCTGACCTTCGCGCTGTTCGCGGTGCTCGGCGCCATGGACCGCAGCAATCCCAAACGCTTCGGCAACGCCGCCTTCTGGGGATTGCTCGCGCTGTCGATGCTCGGCGGCGACTATCTGGGCGATTTCGGCAACGGCCTGCTCGTCCTCGCGCTCGTCGCGATCGCCGGGACCGGCCAGATCGGCCGCGCCCCCAGCGGCGATGTCCCCGCCGACGTGCAGGCCGAGCGCGCAGCAAAGCACGGCCCCTTCCTCCTCCTCGTCGCGCTGATCATCCCCGCCGCCGCGCTCGCGGGCACCTTCCTGTTCAAATGGGTGCCGGGCCTCGCCGACCCCAAGCAGGCGACGCTCATCTCGCTCGCCATCGGCGTGCTCATCGCGCTCGCCGTCGGCATGGCGCGCCTCAAACCCCCGCTCCTGCTCCCCGCGCAGCAGGGTCGCCGCCTGCTCGATGCGGTCGGCTGGGCCGCGATCCTGCCGCAGATGCTCGCCAGCCTCGGCGCGGTGTTCGCGCTCGCGGGCGTGGGCGAAGTCGTCGGTGACCTCATCGGCACCGCCATCCCGCAAGGCAGCCTGTTCGGCGCCGTGCTCGCCTTCGGGCTCGGCATGGCGCTGTTCACCATGGTCATGGGCAACGCCTTCGCCGCCTTCCCGGTGATGCTCGCCGCGGTCGGTATGCCCTTGCTGATCAAGCAATATGGCGGCGATCCCGCGGTCGTTGCGGCGATCGGCATGCTCGCGGGCTTCTGCGGCACGCTGATGACCCCGATGGCGGCAAACTTCAACCTCGTCCCCGCCGCGCTGCTCGAACTCAAAAATCCCTATGGGGTGATCAAGGCGCAGGTCGGGACGGCGCTACCACTGCTCGCGGTGAACATCGTCTTCATCTGGCTCTTTGCGTTCTGACCATGACCCACCTTACCCCCGACCACGCCGCCCGCTTCGCGACCGCGACCCTCTCGCACCTCGGCCGCGAATATCCCTACAAGATGGACCTCGTGCTGAACGACCCCGCGGACGCCAAACCCCCGCGCGACCACCACCCGATCTTCCACGGCAGCTTCGACTGGCACAGCTGCGTCCATGGCTGGTGGCAGATCCTCCGCCTCGCGCGCCGCTTCCCCGATCTTCCCGTCGCCGCCGAAATCCGCACCCGCGCCGACGGAATGCTCGTTCCTGAAAAGGTCGCGGGCGAGCTAGCCTTCCTCGATCGCCCTTACGCCGCCGCCTTCGAGCGCCCCTATGGCTGGGCCTGGCTCCTCGCGCTTCATGCCGAAGCCGAGCAGCATGACGCGCCATGGGCCGCCGCACTCGCTCCGCTCGCCGCCGCCTTTGCCGCGCGCTTCCATGCCTTCCTGCCCAAGCTCACCTATCCGCTGCGCGTCGGCACCCATTTCAACATCGCCTTCGCGCTCCTCCTCGCCCGCGACTGGGCCGAACCTCGCGACCCCGAACTCGTCGCCCTCATCGACGCCCGCGCCCGCGACTGGTTCGGCCGGGACCGCGACTGTCAGGCGTGGGAGCCCGGCGGCGACGAATTCCTCTCCTCCGCGCTCAGCGAAGCGCATCTGATGACCGCCGTCCTCGGCACCGACTTCCCCGGCTGGTTCGACGCCTTCCTCCCCCGTGCCGCCGCCCAGCAGCCCGCCTCCCTCTTCACCCCCGCCACCGTCTCCGACCGCAGCGACGGCAAGATCGCGCATCTCGACGGCCTGAACCTCAGTCGCGCGTGGAACTGGCGCACCATCGCCGCGATGCTCGGTCCCGACCACCCCGTCACCCCCGTCGCCGAAGCCGCGGCGCAGCGTCACCTCGCCGCCGCCCTCCCGCACGTCACCGGCGATTACATGGGCGAACATTGGCTCGCGACCTTCGCGCTACTGGCGCTCGACGGCCTTTAGGCCGTCGTTCCGGACCAGCGCACGCCCTCGCCGATTGACAACCCCCGCCCCCCCGGCGACAGACGGGCGAAGGGGAGAGAGGCCGCCATGACCGCAAAGATGCTGCGCCCGACATCGTTCGACGTCGCCGAGCGCGCCGGCGTATCGCAATCGACTGTCTCGCGCGCCTTGCGCAATAGCCCCGGCGTCAACGCCGAGACCCGCGCTCGCGTCTCCGCTGCCGCGCGCGAACTCGGCTATGTCGTCGACCGTCACGCCTCGTCGCTGCGGCTCAAAAGCAGCGAGACGATCGCGCTCGTCACCATCTGCCGCCCCGGCGAGGATCGCAGCGCGATCAACCCCTTCTACTTCGCGCTGCTCGGCAGCATCGCCGCCGCGACCTCGGCGCGCGGTTTCAACCTCCTCGTCTCGTTTCAGGAAAGCGAAGCCAATTTCCGCGCCGACTTCGTCGCCTCGGGGCTCGCCGACGCGATGATTGTTATCGGCACCACCAGCAACCGCGCCGCCTGGGACTATTTCGCGCAGGCGCAATCCTCTGGCCTCGACTTCGTCTGCTGGGGCAGCCCGGGCAGCCCGTTCCACTGGATGCGCAGCGAAAATGACGAGGGCGGCCAGCTTGCTGCCGCGCATTTCGTCCAGACCGGCCGCCGCCGCATCGCCTTTGTCGGGCCGCAGCAATCGCCGCAGCGCCAGTTCGATGAACGCCGCGACGGGTTCACCGCGACGCTGGCCGCGCACGGGCTCACCGCGATCATCGCCGAACCGCCCGCCGCCGCCGACCGCCACGCGCAGGGCGTCGCCGCGGTGCAGGCGCTGCTCGCCGCGCACCCCGATACCGACGCGATCTTCGCGGCGTCCGACATGCTCGCGCTCGGCGTCCTGCAAGGGCTCAAGGACGCCGGCCGCCGCGTGCCACAGGACGTCGCGCTGATCGGCTTCGACGGCATCCGCGCCGGGACCATGGCCGACCCCGCCCTGACCACGCTCGAACCCGATCTCGACGCTGCGGGCGAGGCGCTGGTCGCGATGGCGCTCGAGGATGACGAACGCACCCGCAGCGGCACCCGCATTCCGGTTCATCTGGTCGTGCGCGGAACCGCCTGACGGCTCGCACCTTTTAGGCTACTATGACCTAACGCGCAGAAAAGTAACAAGTTGTTATCCATATCGCTGCTACCCTCGGGGGCAGAGAGGCAAGAATTTTGTCGGGTCAGTTTTTCATCCAGTTGCTCAACCCGGGCATCGGCCTGTTGTTCGCGGTCGCCTTTTTCCTGCTCTGGCTGAACCGCCGCGACCGCTATGTCGCTTATGCCGCGGGCGCCTATACCGCCTCGGCGATCGCCTTTCTGATCCTCGATGTCGGCCCGGCGCTGCCGCTGGAACTGCACCGCATCCCCGCCAATATCGGCTTTCTCGCCACCGGCGCGCTGTTCGCGGCCGCCATCATCGGTCGCTATGGCCTGCCAGTGCCCTGGCGCGCGATGGCGGTGACGAGCGCGGTTTCGATGGCGTTTTTCCTCTGGTTCCTGCTCGGTCCGCTCAGCATCGGCGGCCGCATCCTGTCGATCAGCATCGGCGCCGGGATCATCGCCGCGATGATCGTCCGCGCGCTGTGGCCGCTCAAGAAACGCTATGCAATCGACCGCGTGCTGTTCTGGGTCGCCGCGCTGTCGGTGATCAATCTGACGGCGCGACCGATCATACTCCTCTCGCTCGGTGGCGGTTTCGACAATTATGACGGCTTCCAGCAGTCGGTGTACTGGACCACGGTCCAGTTTACGCAGGCAATGGTGTCGATTCTCGCCGCGATCAGCCTGATGGTCGCGGTGGCGATCGACCAGATTGCCGAGCTGCGCCGCCAGGTCGACGATGATAATCTGTCGGGCCTGCTCAACCGCCGCGGGTTCGAGGCGCGGGCCGGATCGGCGCTCCGCCGCTGCCTCGACGACGATCGCCCCGTCGCGCTGATGATCGCCGACCTCGATCATTTCAAGCGCGTCAACGACACCTATGGCCACGCCGTCGGCGACGCGATCATCGCGGCGTTCGGCGCGCATGTCCGTACCATCGCCCCCGCCGAAATGATCGCGGGGCGCATCGGCGGCGAGGAATTTGCCCTGCTCGTCCCCGGCGCAACGATCGAAACCGCACGCCAGTTCGCCGAAGCGGTGCGCACCGGGCTTGCCGCCGCGGCCGCCGATCGCATTCCGGCGGCGCTGGTCCCCACCGCCAGCATCGGGCTGACCATCGGCGTCCCCGGCGCCAATCTGTCCGCGCTGATGCACGAGGCCGATCAGGCGCTCTACGAAGCGAAGCGCACCGGCCGCAACCGCGTCCGCACCTTCACCCCCGCATCGGTGCGTCTGGCAGCGGGCGGCGGCTGACACACCGATGTGATCCGGGTCACCGCAGCCGTGGCATCGGTGCGTTAGCGGGTTCACTTTGCAACGCCGTCGATCATTGCAGCCATGTCACGCAATAGACAGGAGAACATATGAAATTCGTCGCCGCCACCCTCGCCGCGCTGCTCCCCCTGTCCGCGTGTGCCGAGGCTGAAACCCCGAACACCGAACCAGCCAAAACCGTCGCCAGCGAACCCAAAATCAGCCCCTCCATCCCGATCAGCGTCAAGGAAGCCCGTCGCGGCCCCGTCGACCTGACGCCGTACATCGGCAAATATCCGTTCGACGCCGTGAACGGCCACCGCTTCCTCGATCATCCCGCGGTCAAGGCGGCGATCACCGCCGCGGTCCCCGACGTCAAAACGCGCGCCGGCATCACCTTTGCCGACCGCAGCCTCGGCCTGCCCATCGTCCGCGTCGCGGGCGGGCGCATCCTGATCTGGGGCGGCGAATGGCGCGCCGAGGATCGCTACAACTGGGCGGTGATCATCGCCCCCAACGGCACCAAGCCCGAGGTCTGCATCTATGACGCGGGCGAATATGACAGCGATTTCCAGTCGTCGGCCTGGTACGTCCCCGGCCAGCCCGAGGTGATGAAACAAGGCACCTGCCCGTCGGCGGCGGAGGATTATCCGCCCGCCGACATCGCCGCTGGGTAAATCAGCACCGCCGCGTGCGCTTCTATCCGCCGATCAGCCGTTCGACGATCGCCTGATGCCGCGGCTTGCCGCTGGCGGCATCCACCGCGGCGACAAAATTGCCGTCGATCCGCATCGCAACATAGCCATGGACGACGCTGCTCAGCGCGATGAGCAATGTCGTCGCGTCGTCGCTTTGTCCGTGCGGTAGCGCCAGTACATCCTCTTCGATGCCCGCATAGAGCCCATCGATCAGCTCGGCCAACGCCGCGTCGTACGGATCGAGCATGTCCATCCGCCACATCATCCGGTAGCGGTTCGGGTGCGCCAGCGCATAAGCGACATAGGCATCGGCAAAGGCGATGATGCGCGCCCGCGGCGCCGGCGATGCCGCGGCGCGCGCTGCCGACGCCCCGGAGCGCAGATCGGTAAAGCAATGGACGGCCAGCGCGGTCAGCAACGCGCGCCGGTCGGCAAAATGATTGGCCGGCGCCGCGTGCGACACCCCCGACGCGCGCGCCACGGCACGGATCGTCACCGCCTCCACCCCCTCGCGATCGAGCAGGCCCAGTGCGGTATCGATCAGCAGCTGGCGCAGCGCGCCATGATGTTCGCCTCGTTTCATGCGGCATCATTGATAGCGTCAATCGCGCGATGCAAGCCGGACGATGGCGAACCGGCGCTTTGCACGCTCGGCATGTCGATCCGGCCAGCCTGTGGCGGCCGCGTGCGCCGGCACAGCTGTTACCCTGGATCATGTCATTGGTCCCTGCGGTCATCGACCACGGTGTATTGTCAGCATAATACTGCGTCCGAACCAGCCAGCAGGAGGGACGCTGCCCGTTTTGACACTGCTCTCACGCTGCCCGCCCGATACATCGCCCGCCGCAGCGTCCTGATGGCAGGCCATGTCTTAATTGACAGTGTCAATCTACTCGCATTATATTGACATCGTCAATTGGAGTCGCAGCATGCATCGCATCGTCCTTACCCTTGCCCTGATCCCCTTCGGCGTCCTTACCCCGATCCTCGAATTGGGGGTGACGCATGTATTGAACCCCGACTGGCCCGGCCACGCGCGGCTGCACGAGGTGTGGCAGCTGCTCACCAACAGCTCGCTGGCGATGCTCTGCCTGTGGCTGATCTGGTGCTGCCGCCAGGTGCGGCTTCCCGCGCTGATCGCCTTTGCCATCTCGCTCGGCTTTCTCGTCGCCTACGCGCTCAGCCCGCTCTACGGCGGCACGATGCGCCACAGCGACGGCAGCGAGATTGCGATCGGCGGCGTGAATATCGCCGTGGCGATGATGCTCGTCACCACGATCGCGATCGGCGCCGTGCTCGCCTCGACCTTCCGCACCCCGCGCGAAGGCTGACCGCCGTAAAACAAAGTCCGGCGGCGGCGCACCGCTCAGTTTTTCAGCACATTGCCTTTGAAGAGGCGGCCGGGAACTGCGGGGCGGCCCGGTGTCTCCAGCGTCACCCGGTCGCCGTCGATCGACACTCTGCTACAATCGCCAGCCCGAAATTTCAGCCGCCGCTCGGCAACGCACAGCTTGCGGTCGCGCTGCAACAGCCAGCGCATTGGCTCGATCACGCGGTCGCCCCATTTCGCCAGCCCGGCACCGTCGCGCTGAAAATATATCCGGCTTTCGGATTTGGCTTGCCGGTCGGCCGCCTTCAGCACCAGCGTTTTGTTGATCAGCGCCGCAGCCAGCTTGCGGTTTGCCGCATCGACCGCGGGCGCCAGGTTGCGGGCATCGCCCTGCGCCAGCTTGGCGTGCAACGCACCAGCGCGCGCGTGACGCAAGGTCACCAGGTCACCGGCGATCGACACGGTTGCGCAAAAATCCTCTTTCCATGCGCCGCCGCCAAAGCAAAGCTGGTCATCCGCGCCGCGGATCGACCATCGTTCATCCGCCTGCAGCGCCCAATGATCGAAATCGGGCTGATCATTGTGCGCCCGCCGCGCCGTGCCATTAGCCATGATATAATGGGCGCGATCCTCGCCCTTGCCGCCGGTGGGACCAAAGATCATCGTATGGCCGACCAGCGCCGCAATGGCCGCTTTCCCCTCGAACCGCGCGGCGGAGGCGGTCGTCGGATCAAGCTTCCAGGCATCGCCCGCCAACACCCGCCCCGGCCATATCGGCCCGGTCTTCGGGGTCAGCGACGCGCGCATGCCATCGACCGACAGGACGCCGCAATCGCCATCCCATAGCTGATGCCCGACGTCGGTCACACAAAATCGGCCGTCCGACACACTCGCCCATCGAATCGCCCGCGGCTCGCCCGCATCGCTGCGCCCGCGCGTCACCGCCAACCCGGTGCCGTCCAGCCGCAGATAAACGCCCGTCTCGACTGTTGGCTGCCCGGGCTTGGCGTAAACCAGCGTATTGCCGACCAGCTCGCGCACCGCCTCAAACCCGGCCCGCGGCGACGGCGCCTCTTGGGCATAGGCCGCAAGGCCTGCGACGTGCGCCAAGCCCAACATGGTCGCCCCGACTATCCACGGCCTGATGTTCATCGTCGATACTCTCTCGTCCCGGCGCCGATCGCCGAGCGCCCTGCCTTGTCCGCGCCTTTGGTCTGGCGCTTAACCGGTCTGCCCTCGGATCGTGAAGCAATTTTCCGACCCGGTGCCGCGTCATGGCCCAATGATCCCGACGTCCCCAAAGCCCTCCGCGGCACCCTCGCACGCCCGGTTGACGGGCCGCTGCGAAAGGTACAAACCCGCGCCATCGGACAGAAAAAGGGACGGCTTTTCATGCGCAAACTGGCAATTTTGGGCGCAAGCCTGCTCGTGCTTTCGGTTCACCCCAGCTTCGCCCAGGAAACGCCCGCACCGCCCGCGCAGGCAGACGCCGCCCCCACGCCCGCACCCGCCGCCATGTCCGCCGCCGCGGTCGGCAGCGCGCGCACCGCGCCCGAACGCCGCCTGACCGGCGCCGACCTGTTCGATCTGGCCATCGCCGCCGATCCGCAGATCAGCCCCGACGGTCGCCACATCGCCTATGTCCGCCGCGCAAACGACATCATGACCGACCGCGCGGTCAGCTCGATCTGGCTGATCGACACCGCAACCGGCGAAGAAACCCCGCTCGCCGGGCGGCAGGGCGGCGCCTTTGCGCCGCGCTGGTCGCCCGACGGCAAACGCCTCGCTTTTGCCTCGACCGAGGGCGGCAGCGCGCAGCTGTGGGTGCACTGGCTGGCGGGGGGCGAGGCGGTGCGGCTGACCGGCCTGCCGACCGCGCCCTCGTCGCTCGCCTGGGCGCCCGACGGCCGTTCGATCGCCTACACGATGCTGGTCAAGGACGAGGGGCTCAAACTCGGCAAGGCGCCCGCGAACAAGCCCGAGGGCGCGAAATGGGCCGAACCGCTCGAGGTCCGCGATCTGCTCGCCTACCGCGCCGACGGACAGGGCTATGTCGAACCGGGGTTCGAAAAAATCTTCCTCGTCCCCGCCACCGGCGGCGCGCCGCGCCAGCTGACCTTCGGCCCCTATCACGACAATGGCCCGCTCAGCTGGTCGCGCGACGGCCGCACCCTCTATTTCGCCGCCAATCGCAAGCCCGACTGGGAAACCGACCCGGTCGAAAGCGAGGTTTATGCGCTCGACGTCGCGGGCGGGCGGATCACCGCGCTCACCGACCGCAATGGCCCCGACGCGAACCCGCTCGTCTCGCCCGACGGCAGCAGGATCGCGTATTTGGGCTTCGACGACGCCCGCCGCGCCTATGAAAACACCCACCTCTATGTGATGAACCCCGACGGCTCCGCCCGCCGCAACCTCACCGAAAACTGGGATTACAGCGTCGACGCGATCGCGTGGGGCGACGGCGGCCGCGCGCTCTACGCGCAATATGACGACCATGGCGAAACGAAGGTCGCGCGCATCGGCCTCGACGGATCGGTCCGCGACGTCGCCAAGGGGTTGTCGGGCGGCGGGCTCGACCGCCCCTATGCCGGCGGAAGCTTCACCGTATCCGACGGCGGCGCGATCGCCTTCATCGGCGGCACCGCCACCCGCCCCGCCGAGGTTCAGCTCGCGCGCGGCGGATCGGCGCGTATGCTCACCGACCTCAACCGGTCCTTGCGCGAAGTGAAGTCGCTCGGCGAGGTCCGCAAGATCACCACGCCGTCCAGCCACGATGGCAAGCCGATCGAAGGCTGGCTGACCCTGCCCCCCGGCTATATCGAGGGGACGAAGGTGCCGCTGATCCTCGAAATCCACGGCGGCCCGTTCCAGGCCTATGGCCCGCATTTCTCGACCGACAACCAGCTGTACGCCGCCGCGGGCTACGCCGTGCTTTCGGCCAACCCGCGCGGTTCGACCAGCTATGGCGAAGCCTTCGCGAACGAGATCGACAAGGCCTATCCGGGCAATGATTATTTCGACCTGATCAGCATCGTCGACCGCGCGATCGCGCTCGGCGTTGCCGATCCCGACGCGCTCTTCGTTACCGGCGGCTCGGGGGGCGGGGTGCTCACCAGCTGGATCGTCGGAAAGACCAACCGCTTCAAGGCCGCCGTCACCCAGAAACCGGTGATCAACTGGACGACGCAGGCGCTCACCGCCGACAACCCCGCCTTTTTCGGTCCCTATTGGCTCGGCGCGATGCCATGGGAAAAGCCCGAACTCTACTGGTCGCTGTCGCCGCTGTCGCTCGTCGGCAATGTCGAAACCCCGACCCTCGTCATCGTCGGCGCCGAAGATTACCGCACCCCGGTCAGCGAATCCGAACAATATTACACCGCGCTCCGCCTCCGTGGTGTCCCCACCGCGCTCGTCAAGATCCCCGGCGCCAGCCACGGCGGCATCGCCGCGCGGCCGTCGCAATCGGCCGCCAAAGCCGCCGCGATCCTCGCCTGGTTCGAAAAATACCGCAAAGGCTGGACCCGCCCCGCATCGCCCCCCGCGCGCTGATCCTCTGGCGCGGCTGTGATCGCGATCACCGCAGCTTGCGGCAAATCGCCATAGGGTGATCGCCACAGGCTGATTGCAGCCCGGCAAGAACGGAAACATGGTCGTGCATAAACTGTTCGTGGTGTCGCTTGCCATCCTGATGACCTCGCTGGCGCCGGGCTCCCCCGCCCGCGCCGCCGAGCCCGAATTCACCCCGCTTGACGAGATTGAACGGGTCCGGCAGGCGGGGTGCGGGATCGCCGATTTTGAAGAATTCCTCGCCTGGTACAGCAGCGCGACCGACGGCGGCGGCTGGCTCGAACAGGTCGTCTTCACCAGCTACATGGTGCAGGTCGGCAAGCTCGCCGACCCCGCCGACCCCGGCTACGGCGTCAATCGCGAGCAATATCTGGGCCAGTTCCGCATTACGTCGAGCGATTACCGGTTCAGCCGCGAAGTCGCGCCGGACAAACTTCCGGCCGACTATCGCCGCGTCACCCTGACGCGCCTCGGCGACGCGCAATATCGCGTCGACTGGCAGGGCGGGCTGCCCTTCGCCGGGGTCGAAGGTGCCGATCGCGACGCGCAGGCGGGCGCCTATATTTTCGAGCACCAGAAGGATTGCTGGTACCTCACCGGCGATCTGCGCTGACCGGAGGAGCATCGATGCGCTTGCGCCATGGCCTGACCCTCATCCCGCTGCTCCTGCTCGCCCCCGGCGTCGCCGAAGCCCGGCTGCCCCCGCTCGCGGGCCAGCCCCCCGTCGCCAACCCGCCGTACCGCGAAAGCTGGCGCTACACCTGCGATGTCGAACAACGGCTCGCCGGCGGCACCGTCACCCTCACCCGCCTGTTCACCGAAGCGAGCAAACTCGACGGCGGCGATTTCATGCGCTGGACCGCGACCGGATATGATCCGCAGAAGACGCAGCGCCCGCTCGAGCTCGAACTCTCCTACATCTGGGACCCCGCGCGCCAGCCCGCGATCGCGGACCGCGAAATCAACGTCAAATTGCGCGTCGGCATCGACGCCGACCTGCCCGAGGTCGCGCTGCTCCACATCCAGCGCCCCTTCCCGGTCCAGCCGCACGGCATCATCGGCAGCACCGCGCTGTCGACCCAGATCTTCCCCTATGGCGCGCGCGACCCGAACAACGGCCATGGCGAGCTGCCACTCGGCGACCTGCTCGCCTATGCTGCGGGCCATGACACGCTCGGCTGGACCTTGATCCGCCCGTCCGATCGCCTCGGCGGCGGCCAGGAACTCGCGCGCGGCACCCTCGACATCGCGGCGTTACGGCAGGCGGTCGCGGCATTGCCCGCGCTCCGCACCGCCCTCGCCGCCAAAACCCCCGACCCCATCGCGCGCTGTGACCGCGTCCTGTGGCCCGACACTCTTAGACATTGAGCCAAGCCCATGAACGCCCATATCCATTCATCGGACATTCTGCACCGCCGCGCTAACCCGCATGCCATGATCGACACTATCATCATTGCCGACGATCACCCGATTTTCCGCGCCGGGCTGGGTCAGCTGGTCGGCGGCGCCTTTCCGCATCTGGCGATCCATCAGGCGGGGACCGTCGACGAGATGCTGTGCGTCGCCGAACGCGAAGGCGCGCCGCAGCTGTTCACCGTCGACCTGCTATTCCCCGGCATGGACCCTGCCCAAACGCTGCCGATGATGCGCCGCCGCTTCCCGCGCTCGTCGATCGCGGTCGTGTCGATGCTTGACGACGATGCGACGATCGATCGCGTGATGGGTTATGGTGCGGATGCCTATATCGCCAAATCGGTTTGCCCCGACCGCATGGTCGCGGGGCTGCGCCAGCTCCAGCAGGGCGAATTTGTCGTGCTCAAACCCGACCAGCCGTCGGTACAGGCGATGCCCGCGCCTCCCGCCGCGCCCCCGGTGCTGACTGACCGCCAGGTCGAGGTGCTGACGATGCTCGCGCAAAAACAGTCGAACAAGCAGATCGCACGCAGCCTCACCCTGTCGCACTTCACCGTCCGCAACCATGTCTCGCTGTTGCTGCGCACGATGGGCGCCGCGACGCGCACCGAGCTCGCCGACAAGGCGCGCCACGCCGGCCTCATCGCCTGACGCCAGCCCGCAGCCTACCCCGCCCCCCGCGCTAGTCCACCGGCAGCTCGTAGCCTGCAAACTCTGCCTCGTCCGCCTGCTCCTGCGCGCGCCGCGCCGCCAGCCGGTCCAGCGCCGCACCCGGCGCCCGCTCGCCGCAGCGCAAACATTCGCCCGTCGCTGCCTCATGCGCCCACTCCTCGGCCCTTGCGGCGGCCCGGATCGCGTCCAGCTTGTCGCGCAGCCGTTGCCGCGCGCTGCCGGGATAGAAATATTTGGTCCCCTCCACATCGAACCGCCACCCCTCCAGATATTCCTCGGTCGTGATCGCCGTCGCGGCGTCGATCCGCGCCGCCTCCGCTGCCGCCTCGGCCGCCGCGTCCTCGTTCAATTCGCCGCGCTTGATCAGCAGCGCGAGCAGCGCGTCCGACGGCGCGATCCGCCGCTCGACCTCGCGCCCGCCGCGGATCACCACCGTCTCGCGCCCCTCGACCGCGCGCTGGTACGCGACCGCCTCCAGCCCGCGCAGCGCCCTGGCCAGCGCCTCGCGGCACGCCGCATCGAACGGCGCGAACAGGCTGCGCGACCGGTTGACCGACGTCCGGCTGACCCCCGCCACCCGCGCCGCATCGCTGACGCACCCGGTCTTCGCCAGCACCGCCAGAAACACCCGCGTCCGCGCCGCGGTAAACCCATCCTCGCGCACCCGCAGCCCCGGCATAAAGGGATTCACTTTCTTACCCCCCTCCCTTTTAGGGAGGGGTTGGGGGTGGGTAGCGCCCTTGCGCGACGCCTTGCTCCCCTCCCGCTTGCGGGAGGGGGTGGTCGGAGACCCGTGGCTCCGATCACGGGAGGGCCTGCTCCGGTCTTCACCGCCGCCCCCAACGATCACACCCTTCCCGAACGATCCCCGCTCCACCACACGCCCCACAGCTCCACCTCCCGAATCATTTTGGAATGAATCGGATTATGAATGAACCCATTTGGTTAAGTAGGAAAGCAAAAAATTCCCCCGCACCGTCCCTGCCGCGACGTTAACCGCATCCGCCAATATCCTGTTGCTGTTCAGCCACTTAAGACGCCCGCAGGGACCAACGCCCACAGCACCAACGGGAACCACGCATGACCAGAAACAATTTGCGCACCGACCAGCGCGGCGCCACGGCGATCGAATATGGCCTGATCGCCGCGCTGATCGCGCTCGCCAGCCTCATCGCCTTCCAGATGCTCGGCCTCAGCCTCGCCAATATCTTCACGACGATCAACGACGCGTTGAACTAGCGGCGCCGCGTCACCACTTCATCATCCCGTCCGCCCTTGCAACAACCGTTCCCCGGCGAAAGCCGGGGAACGGCGACTTGTTCAAAAGGAACAGAGACGGGGGGGGCGACGAAGCAAAAAAGCCCCGCTACTTCTTCACCACCCGCGCCACGACCTTGATCTCGACCACCGTCGTCAGCTCGTACAACCGCGACACGCCGATCGCGGTTCACGCCGGAGTGGGGGCCTTCGCATGGCGGTTCTTGAACGCCGCAAAGCCGTCGATGTGCGCGGCCAGGTCGGAGTGAAATCGGGCCTTACTGGCCCTTCAGCTTGATCACCGATGCCCGGATATCGACAAATCGCTGATTGGCCGGATCGAGCTGCAACGCCTGATCAAAATCAGCGATGGCGCGATCATAGTCCTTTGTTTCTTTATACGCGACGCCGCGATTATAATATATGTTCGCATTCAACGGGCTCAATTTTATGGCCTGCGTATATCCAGCAATGGCTTTCGCGGTGTCCTTATTATAGTGATACATGATCGAACGATTGAACCACGCACCACCGTGACTTGGGTTTATGTCGATCGCCAGATTATAATATCCGATAGCGCGGTTATAATCCTTTTGATTATCCCGATAATAATTGCCGATATTGTAATAGGCCGACGCGATGGCATTGCTCGGCGCCCGCTTGGCGGCAATGATCGCCGAGCAGCCTTGAAGAAGCTGGTCGGGGGTGGTTTTTTCACCGAAACACGCCTGCATCAGCTGGCCGTCGTCGGGCGCCGCCTGCGCCAGCGCCGCGGTGCCGACCAGCAACCCCGCCGACAGCGTGAATAGGATCCTGCACCGCATATCGACCTCCCACGTTCCGCCAGAATCTGGCCGTCGTCGATCGATTCTACCGTGCGCCGGGGTCGGACGCGCCGCGATTAGAGCACCGGTACCATTTAGCCCAACGGCGCCGACGGCTGGCTCGATGCGCGTCTTATGGCGGATGACGAAGCAGAACGATCCGCCCCGCTACCGCTTCGCCACCCGCGCCACGACCTTGATCTCGACCACCGCCGTCGGCTCGTACAATCGCGTCACCCCGATCGCGGTCCACGCGGGAAAGGGCGCCTTCACATGGCGGTTCTTGACCGCGGCAAAGCCGTCGATGTGCGCCGCCAGGTCGGTGTGAAAGGTGGTGATGTCGACCACATCGTCCCAGCT
>JAEMRT010000142.1 GCA_016463225.1 Sphingopyxis sp.
TTCGCCGTTCGTTCGATCCTAGCGTACGTAAACTTCACTTTCGTGCAGTGACCCCCAGAAGCCTCGGGTCGGCCCGCCGGATCCATAATTGGTCCGAACCTCGAGGAAATCGACGCCGACGCCGATCTTGGAATCCTCATCGTCATGTGCGGCATCATAGCGCTCGAGGAGCGCGAGAAGATCTTCATGATCCTGCCCGCTGTCGATCGGGACATGGTCTTCATACCGATCGCGGATTTCCCGGAAGTGTGCGGTCGCTCCCTTCTGCGAGGACCAATTGCGGCCGTTGGAGAGTGAAACTCCTTTCGCCATCGCCTTCAGCCCTTCACCTTCACCTTCATCTGCGGCCGTGCGGCCTCCGCTGCCTGGCTCTCCGCCTTCAAATCCTTGATCAGGTCCTCGACGAAAGCGATGTCCGCTAGAAAATCTGAAGGTGCTGGCACGGCCACGGTATCGGAAGCCGGATTGTCATGGCTGTGCGTATTGGCCTTAGTCATTCCTTCGTGAAAGCGAATGGCCAGAGGGTGCGACAGATGAACCATCCGCAGCTTTTGCGTCTGGACGACGTCCACGCCGCGTTGAACGATCTCGCAGAAGATGATTTCCTCGACGATCCGTTCATAGGTGTCGCGCAGCCTCCCATAGAGGTTCTTGACCGACATCTCATAGGCGGCAGGACTGGACTGATGCAGCTTGGGAAGCGGCGCAAAGGCGTCCTTGATCCTTCCGATGCGCTTGTTCACCTTGGCGCCTTTCCAGCTGACGCCGCCCGCGTCGATCTGGCCCGCGACCTTTTTGTCGCTGAAGAGCGCGACGGTGACCGGATCGATGCCCACCCCGTCGGCTTCGCGGCATAGCTCGTTGAAGAAGATGATATCGTGGGTGAACACGATGACCTGGCGGTGCTTGCTCTCTTCGGCGAGGCGCTGGGCTACAAGCAGGCAGCGTTCGCGATCGAGCGAAGACACAGGGTCGTCAACGACGATGGCGGCCGAGCCTTCGGTCAGCGCGACCTCGGTCAGGAACCCGGCCAATGCCAGCGCCCGCTGCTCGCCCTCGCTCAGGATTTCCGACGTTACTTTCGTCAGCTTGGTTTGCGGATCGACGTCAAAGGCAGCCTTGGTCTGACCGCTCTTGCGGGTCAGGCCGATCTTCAGATGGCTGATTTCGAAGTTCTCGCGCTCTGCGGTGAAGCGGTCGACCACCGCTGTCGTGAGATGGGCGTCGACGAGTTCGTTCGCGCGCTTGGTGGTGCCGGTTGTCTGCACCTCCGTTAGTGCGGCCGCGTAGGCGGCATCCAATATGAGGAGGGATCGCCGCGTGAGCAGCTTTGTGCGATGCGTCGACAGGGTCTTGAGATCCTCCAGCTCGGCCTTTTCCTGCACGAGCTTGGTACGTTCATCGCTGTCCGCGGCTTTCGTCAGGTTATCCCTCTCGGTGGTGAGGTTTTCCGTCAGCGCGGTAAGGGCCAGGACGGGCGAGGCAAACGCCGGCGGTTGCGCAACCTCCTCGCCGGCCAGCCTGGCGACCGCGGCAGAGCGCCGAGCGGTGAGGGCCGCAGCGAACGCAAGCAGGTCGTCGGCGAGAGAGGCGTTACGCTGCCGTACCTGCTCGATCCGGTCGGCAAGGTCGGAGGCCTGGAAGAGCTTGAATTCCGGCAGGCCGGTCTGTGCTTCGGTCACCGCTTTCTCGGCGGCAGTCGCTGCAGTGCCGAGCGCATCGCTCATATAGTCTTGGAAGCGTGCCATGCGATCCGCGGCGGCGGATCCCAACGGCTGCTGGCACAGCACACAGGATGCTGCTGCGTCATCGAGCGCGATCACGGGAAACTCCGATCCCTTATATGCCTCGGTTACGGAGAAATCTCGGGCAGCCTTCCACATTACTCGCCATGTAGTGCTACCGACCCCTGGCAAAGGATCGTCCGTAAAAAGGGCCGCGGCGGACAGGTTCGCTGCTTCTCGGGCGGACAGCGCCGTGGACTTCAACGCTGACATTGCCTGCAGCTTGTCGTTATCGAGGCTCGATAAAGCCGTTTCCACCTCCTTCGTGAGGGCCGACGACCAGGCTGCAAGTGCGGAGATATCCGCAACCGCTGCGGCTCCGGCTGCCAGAACTCGGCTCACCTCGGCCAAGCGGGCATCATCTTCGGCGGAAAAGTCGGCCCCTGCCTCGATCGCCTCGACCGTCGTGGCCTTCGTGATGGCGCGTGCGAACTTCTGGGCGGCAGTTTCGCGAACGGGATTGAAGACGAGGTTGGTGAGAGCGACCTTGTCGCCCACCACCTTGGCCCGTTCGGCTTCCAGCCTCTCCTTCAAGGTGAGCGCGACGCCGTTGAGCCGGTGGGGAAGCGCCAGGCCGAAGGGGAGGAACCGGATCTGGTTGCCGCCATCGACATAGAGCTGCGCAGATGCGCTATCGAAGACCGATATATGCATCAACGCTGGATCCGCGGTCATGCCAGGCGTCCAAGTGACGGTCGTCTCCACGCCGTTTACATCGACGACGATGTCGGCGGATTGGGGACCCGATCCACCCCCATAGACGTCGGCCAGGACCCGCAATTTCGCGGCATTTTCGATCCGGGTCCGGCACGCCGTACGCAATATCCGCACGAACCCGCTTTTGCCGCTTCCATTCCGGCCGTAGATGACGGTCAGGTTGTTCGGGCAGAAGCTCAAGCCTGCCTTGGGGATCAGGCGATTGATGTTCTCGACGTTGGCAATCCCCTTGATCACGACGGAATGTTTCGCGCCGCCGCCAAAGTGCGCCTTCTCGAACGGCACGGCAGTCATGGGCGCTATGTCGCCGGGCAGGCCGGCAGCCGCCTTCACCATTATCAGAAGGTCTGTGAGGTCCTGCTCGACGAGTTCGTCTGCAAGGGCGAGGCGCCGCAGACAGTCCTGCCGCCATGGCGACAGCTTCGCTGACCACGCAAGAATGTCATCAATAGGCTCGGTCATCACGCCCCCTGGCAAGGCCGTTGTACGGCGTCGTGATGAGTGCCGTGGTGCCCCGATCTGGATAGTTGTTCTTCTGTCAGGAACTAGCCTGCAGCGAAACTGGACCTACCATTATTGCGGCGACGCGTCATCCTTACTTTGGCGGATGGAGACGAAATCGTCCCGGCCGCATCACGGGATTTTCGGGTCTCTGACAGCAACCCTTGGGGGACACGCCATGCGCCAGCACTGGTGATCAGCTCTTGGAAAGTGGTTTGCCTCGCAGGACGTCGTGCAGCCAATTGGTCGCCCCAGGCACGAGGCGCCAGACGGGAAATGCAACAGCGGCGTAGGTCTGCGCCTCGGCTTCGGACTGGTACGTCACCGTCTCGGGCTTGAGCGGGAAGGGTGCGCGGCGGGCAAGCAGAAAGGCCGGAACGTGTGGGTTGGTTTCCAACGCGGCCGCCAGAGTGGTGTCGGCCGCCGCGTCCTTTCGGCGGAAAGCGTCGAGCGCCAGGCTGTAGCGCGTTTCGGTACGGATTTCGTCGCGATAGCGGCGCAGCAGCCGTGTCAGTTCGTCCCACCCTCCTGTCAGCGGAAGCAAGGTGAAGGCCAGGAAACGCGCGCCCTGATTGTCGTTGGGGTTGATCCTGAGCAAGTGCCGAACATTTTCGACGGCCTGAGTACGATCACCGCCGATGTCGCGGTCCCAAAGTTCGACGGCAAGGGAATGGACGGCTCGCATATAAGGTCGAGTGCTCATCGTGAGCCAGAAACTGGTTTGTCGATAAGCTTTCAACTGCGCCGCAAGCGATCGCTTGCCCTGGGCGACTGCTTCGCGCAGCAGCGCGATCCGCACCGAGGGCGTTTCCGTCAGGTGCGCAAGGACCACCCAAGCGTCGAGCGCTGCAGGGTTCAGCGACAGCGCCTCGTGTGCGCTCGCGCTCGCCAATACCGTGTCGCCTTCTTCAATTGCGTCCCACGCCGCATCGACCAGTTTTTGAGCTTGTTCCATCAAGGCATCGCGCATCGAGGCAGTTTGCCGCAAAGCGATCAGCAAAACCAGTGTCGCTAATCGGTCGTACGCCATGAGGCCGCACAGTTTGTCGGCACGATTGAAATTTAACGGCGGCGGTTGCTATTTGCCGGAGTCCACGGCAATAAGGTCATGGCTGATCCGGCCATGCCGTCCACATTGGCGTAGCCCACGGGCAGGAGACGACCAACGCGGTTGTAGACCTTTTCCAGGTGCGCGGGCCTAGTGGACACGTCTTGATATGCACCGCTGGGATCGGTTCAATGCGCATAAATTTCAACAATAGCAGTCGGCCGCTCAGTGCCGCGAAATTGCTTGCACGCCGTACAGGCCATGTGCGCTTGTCGGCGGCGCAAGAGGCCATAGCTAAGGCCGCAGGCTATCGGGATTGGCACGACCTTCACAGATCCAGCGGCGGACCATCGAGCCACGATCCTGTCACGCCTGATCGCGCCAAAGCGCTCGTGCTGTCGGTGGTCGACGCTCTCGATGTCTCGCTGGGTGAGGCACAATATGCCCTGTCGAGGGCGCGAATGTTCACTTTTTCCTTGGAAGAGAACCTCCAACTCCGCGCCTCGCTATGGCGTGAGCGTCTGTTCGGGTGTGCGGGGAGAGGCAAGGTCGGTACGCTTGTCATGGTTCAGGCGCTGCGCGGCAAGGAAGTAGGCTACCTTAAACCGGGCGGGGAGGGGTACGACCAACTGCTTTACGATTCAGGTTTCGGTTCTTGCGCCTCGTCCGAGGTGAGCTATCCGCGCGGTACGACCGAAGATTTCGCGCCCAGTGTTCTTTGGCTCCCCTACGGCTATTGGAAGCGTGCCAAGGGAGAGATGGTCGCTTTTTCCCGCGACTATCGGCCACTCTGGCATATTGGCTCGGGCAAAGTCGTTCCAGCAGATCCGTGGGAATGGATCGGCGATATCCGCGAAGAGTTCTTCTTCCGGGAAATCGCCGGCACCGGCACCTGGTCTTACGGCCGTGCGCGGGAACTGGCCCTCGCTTTTCTGGCGGAGAACCGCATTTCGGAGACGCCGCGTCTGCTGGACGCCATGCCCTTCCTTTTCGAACCTGGGGAAGTGACTGTGAAGGGCGCTGTCGAGCGTCTCAAGGCCAATGCGACACAGCTCGCGGCCTGAGATCATTCGGGCGGCGGTTGTCGCTGTCTGAGCGGCACCGCCTCGATGCTGCTTCTCGCCTCAGATTGCGCGCTATGCTGACGGAGACGAGCAAAATGACTCTTTCGGCACGGATGCCTGACCCCGCGCGGCGCGACTGCGGGGAGTACCATCGGCCGGAATTGAGCTTTCCTGCCATTCCCCGGCGAACCGTGGAACGACAGATCCTGGTCGAGACCTGCAAATCCCGTCAGAACGCATTAGGGCGCCAATCCCCGCCGACCTAGCGGCCGTTCAAAGGTCGAGTCACGCCCGCCAAAAGCGGCTCTTTGCGAATTAAGCTGGTGTGCTGCAGTCAGCGGCCAGCTTTGGAACTTAGCCGCCGTTCGCGGGTGCCGCTGCAAATGTCAGGTCTCGGTTGGAGCGGACATTCGACCGCTGGTGCGGCTGGCAGCCACTGGCGATGCATCAGTGCCAATGCCGGGTGCTGACCTGAGTGAGCGCGGTGAGCACGATGCGTGCGGAGAGCTCAAGGATAGAGCCAGCGATGTTTCCGCATGATCGGCATATGCGGGATTCTGAGTCATGTGCCATTAGAACGAAAGGGGAAATCGGGAGCTTGATACTGATTTAGTCCCGGACCGTTCCAAGCGTTGGCCTACCGCCAGCTCTGACCAAGCTCGGCAAATCGTGCTTCGATTTCAGCGATCCGTTGGCGCTGCGGTGCCGTCAGCGCCGCAATCACCCGCTTGAACGCTGCTGGCTTCATCGTGCGAAGCTGGCCTAAGTCGCTGTCCCGGCGCATCCGCACCTTCCAGTCAGTCGGCCGGTATGCGATCCCTGCCGAGTCCAGACGCCAGAAGATCATGGCCACCTGATTGGGCGTGAACGCGCCCTTATCATCGACAAAATCGATGAAGTCCCAGGCGTCGAAATCCAGCGCCTTTTGACCGAGCCTCATCAATGCGGTCATCACACGTTGCTTACGTGCATCTTCTACCAGCCCGCGGCGATGGCGATCGACCAGCTTGCCAGTCGCATCGGCATCGAGCCGCTGGCCCTGCTCGTCGATGCCGGTGATCTCGAAACGCTTGATGCACTCGGAGCCGACCAGAAGGCTCGACGTCGTGCCTGGATTCTCGATCTCGAAATGGTAGCGAAGATCCTGCTGGCCACACAACTCGCAGGTGCCGTCCCGCGCTTCAAGATCGAAGAAGCGGCCCGTGTAGAACCATTCGCGTAGCGCCGCGACGAGCGTAGTTGCGCGGCTCAGCGGTAGCAGGGTTGCAGCCGCTCTTTCCGCCCAACCCGACACCGCCGCTTACTTCTTTTTCAGCGTCAGGGTGTTCGGCCCCAGGGCCTTTGCAGTCGCGGCAGGCGTTGCCACTGCAGCAGCGGCGGCCGCGTGCGAGGATGCCGACGCCAGGGCCAAAACCTTTTCAACGATTCCGAAGATCGCTGCCATGTCGTGCGCTTCGACCTTCGGAAACACCGGATGGCCCTTCAAGGACAAAACAGCACGAAGCCGATTCACATGGACCGTATAAAGGTGATCGCACACCACATAGGCCGTCCGGCCTTCTGCATGGCCCTTGGGATTGGGGTTTTTCGACAGCTGGTGAAAATGCGTCCCCGCCTTTTGCTGCGCGCTCGTGACGGGCAGGATGATACAGGTGTCGTGCAGCGAATTGGCAGCGCGAATGACGATACCGGGATGTTCGTTCACGAACTCAGGCACATACGCGTCGTGAGGAAAATCGACCCAATACATCTGCCCGACACGCGGACGGCTCTGAATGCGGCGCTCGCGACGGCTGATCGGGATGTATCCGGCCTTGATAATCTCATGATGCTGCGGAAACGGATGACCGAGTTCGGTCGTCATGTTCTCGACCGCCGGCATGTTCCTGAAATTGATCGGCACAAAGCCTCTCGCCAGCAGATCCTCGTTGGTCAGGATTGGCGCATAGCCCGCGGCGAGCAATTCGGCCTCGGTCGGGAACGGCATTTCCATATTCGGCTGATCTTCTGAATTATCGTCATTCGGCATGGAAAGGCTGCTTTTTCCCGACGGTTGGTTGGCTCATTGCGGTGTGGCCGTATTCATCGGCCGACTATATTCACCCCGTAGCGCATCGAGCGCTACTTGGGTGTAGCCGGCTTCGTAAATTTCGATCTGGGTGCGGCGCTTATAGTAGGAAAGCCGACGGCCTGGCGTATCCGCCTCGATCCGCATGCGCGCCACGCCTCGGATGCCAGGCGCGCGACGATGCTGCGCCAGCGTTACCAGCATGTCGATGCCATAGCGTTCGACCAGGTTGCTGCGCTCTTCCGAAAGGTTGGCCGCAGCGTCGAGCATCGTGCGGGTGAGCTGATAGACATCGTCACCCTCACCCTGATGATACAGGGCTGCGGGATCGACCGGAAACAGCGGCTCGGCGTCCGCTTCCTCGCTGTCGAAGATCCACGCCTCATACCAGACAGCCCCGATCTTCTCGAGCATCGCCACCCGAGCCCAGAAATCCTCCCAGGCTCCATCCTTGCTGCGGCTTTTCGAGCGATGATAACCCGCCCAGTCACCCTTTGCAGACTTTGACCCACCCACAAGGCGGAGTGCCCAAACGGAATGGATGCCGATCTCAAAAACCTTGCGGGCTGGATAAGCCTCGGGCGGCGTCTGGCTCAGCGCGCTGATCGGCACACCAAAGGTCGCATCGAGCTGAACCAAGCCATAGAGGTCCACCAGCATTCGCAGCAGGAGCGCGTCGCCGGTCTCGCGGACACGGCGAAGCATCGAAGCCTCTGTCCCGATGCCCGTTACCAACGCGACCGGCAGGAAGATCGGGTCGCTGTCGAGTGGGATCGGCTGCAGACGATATTGCGGATAGAGCTTTGTCGAGCGATCGGTGTGCGCGACGAAACCGTGCTGGATCAGCTCGTCGATCGCGACCTTGGCCCGTGGTTTGCCCATCCCCGTATGCTGCTCGCACGCCTTGGCCGACCATTTGCTGAGTTGATGGTCGCTACCGGTGCCGGCAAGCAGCACGATATATGCGGTGACGAGGTTCAGCCTGTTGCCGGTCTCAACCTC
Organism: Sphingopyxis sp.; assembly: GCA_016463225.1. GTDB lineage: Bacteria > Pseudomonadota > Alphaproteobacteria > Sphingomonadales > Sphingomonadaceae > Sphingopyxis. Next base: position 8,185 of record JAEMRT010000142.1, read on the forward strand.
CCACAGGCGTTCCCAGGCTGCACGATCGATGGCAAGGAAGTTGCCACCTCGCCCCTTCCCCCGAAGGCGATCGGTGCCGACTGATTCGGCTTCATGGGACGCCGAACCGTCCAAAGGCACATTTCTCGATCGTTCCACGAAGGCGTGGTAGCACGTCCTTTTGTCCCCATCAAGGGTATCAAAGCTATCAAGGTATTCAAGGTATTCAAGAACAGCAGAACAGTTCAAGGATATCAAGTAACAAGCGAGCATGCGCTTTAGCGTTCGGTCCGGTAAGGAATGGCTGAAATCAGGGACTTAGGACTCAACCGCGAGTTGAATTTTAACGCCTTGGGCCTATATAGAACTCACAGCTTCGGCTGCTTCGGCTTAACGGCCTTTTGGAATTACACCGCAAGGTGCTCGGGGAGAGCTTCGCAAGAGGCTCTCCCCTTTCCTCATCCAGATCCCTCAGCACTAAGCGCTTTTCTGGTCGCCGACCCACGCAAGATCGACAGCCATTGGGGACAGAGCCGTCATCCGTCCAAGCCGCGACAAACGGCGGTGCCGCTCGAACCCGACATCGTGGAGTGCGGTCGCGTCTCCTAGTGCGGTGCTCGATAGAACCGGGGGTTAGCTCCCGGCGACGTCGTCCAGCTAGGCTCCCATCGTGTTGTTAGCCGCTGGTGACCAGCCGGAGAGTCGCTCCGCGATCGCACAGACGCAGCGAGTAAAAGCCAACTGCCCACGCTGGATGTCGATCGCGTGATCCGGTTCGCCGGGGGGGTCGCAAATATTAGCTCCGCCCGCTCGGCCTGTTACGATGAAGGCGACGGTGGCCGCCACGCGGGAAAAGGCCCGTCTTGGATGGCTACGCCCGGAACGACGGAAGGCTAGACCGCTTCGGGCCCCTCATCTCCACCGGATACGACCACCGTAAAGCCCCAGGCCTTCAGACGGCGCGTGGCCATCGGCGACAGGGCAGCGACCCGGGTAAGCGCCTCGGAGAGCGACGCCAGAAACGCCGGATTGTCGTGCGCATTGTGCCTCGCGATCTGGAGTGCTGTCTGGATCAGACGACGTAGATTCTCTCCCTCGGTCTTCACGATCATCGTCTCGAAGGCGTCGGGCGTCACGCCGGCGAGCAGGCGGATGTCTTCGTCGCTCCATGGTTGGCCGCCGGCGATAGTGAGAAGGACGGCCGCTGGATCGCGATCATCCTTGCGGTTGTCGCGACGCGCTTCGAACGCGGCCACGAGGGCCGGATCCGCCGGCGCGTCGGCGCTGAAATGGTGATAGCGCAGATCGAAGAAGCGGGGGTCGTCGGGCTGCGCCGCGACATAGTCGCGCGCGAGCCTGTCAGCCTCTTCGTCGCGGCCGAACTCGCGCAGAAATAGGATCGTGCCGTTGAGGTTGAGCGAGTCGATCGTCGCCAGATTCTCGAGAGCGCCTTGGTAGAGTCGATCGAGCACCGCTTCGTCGGCGACGTTGAACGAGCCATGATAGGCGTCCCAAGCCTGAGCGAAGCTATTGTCGCGACCGACGCGCGCCATCTGCTCTTCCAGCTTCTTGGCCTCGGCAACGAGCCGCGCCTCGTCGAAATAGCCGACTTCGACACCGTCGAAGATGGCCTGGTCGAAGTCGTCGGGATGGGAGAAGGGCAAAGCGGAGAAGACGTCGCGCCAGCGGATCATATCTTCCATGCCGGGCACATCTTCGTTGGGCATGGCCGCGATCAGCGAATTGTACCTGCGAACGAAGCTGAGCTTCGGCGCGCTGTCGGGCTCGAAGACCGCCCAGCCGGCAAGAAGGCAAGCGGTGACGGCCTGCGTGAGCACTTCTACGCGAAAGGGTTCGAGCAGGGTCGCGAGCCGAAGCGAGAGGCGTTCGATCTTCTTGATCACTCGGATGTTGGTGATGCCCAGCGCCTTGATCCCGGGACGCAACCATTTGCCGACCGGCTCGTCCTGCTCGATGGCGATTCCCGCCGCCTCGGTCGCCGTCGGCGCGAAGACCAACTGGGTGTCGACGGCGACCGAGGCGGCGGGAATCGCC
>JAEMRT010000143.1 GCA_016463225.1 Sphingopyxis sp.
GTCCCTGGCAACCATTTCGGGCACATTGACCAAAGGGTAGTGTTAGCTGGCTGACTTGAGGGATAGCAAGACTTCGGTAGAATTGTGGAGAGCGCCGTCCGTCTCCTTCGAACCGACATGTTTTGCATTAGCGACCAGATTTTCCGATTTCTGCCTTATGACACGCCAGTTTCGCGCCATCGATCCGGCGCGCGCGAGGTTGGTTCGAAACAGTTTTCCACTGCGCGAGCTTCTAACGCGACGCCGAGCCTCCCGCGCACCGCTCCGAAAATAGCAGGGAGATTATCCATAAGCCAGGTTCCTCCTGCGCACATCGCCCCTTATCGGCCGTTGAGCGCTCGCCGTTCGCTCCTCAAGAGCGGACGGTCAGCATTCGAGTTAGCTTGCCAGATCTGCCGCCCGGGTTCTTGGGTCGAGTTGCAAAGCGTAATCGCCTGGCAGATCGCCAGATTTGGCAAAGCCTTCCAGTGGCTCCATCAAGTAAAAACAGGCGCCGATCACAGTCTCATCGTCACATGTCGCCAGCACGGACGGATGCGGCACGGCGCTGCCGTTCAAAGCGCGCAGCACCCGTGCCTCGCGAAGGATGGTTTCATTGCTCTTGGGTTTGAGGTGCTTTCTGGGACGGCGCAGAACAAAGTCTTGTCTATCAGTTTTTAGAAGAAAGACGTTGTTCTGAAGTCCGCCAGCCAACTTGCTGACAGAATTAATTGATACTGATTTTAATGCCTCTGTATTCGATAGCCAAATTTTCAGCTTTTCCCAGTCAATGAGACCATCAAAATCATCCAGTTGCATGGACGCGGTCTGGGTCGACATCGGCACCCTCCAATCAATTCTTATGTTCGATTTGCAGCTTTTGTGTTCGCTGAAGCGCGCTTGCGCAATGCCCCTGCGCGTCGCAAGTTGGCCGCCACGTCGACAGTTGGCCAAATTGCTGGCCATGTGTAGAAGATGAACTAACTCAACTGCGGATGATGAATGCGATGACGGCCAATGCATGGACCGGTGTGGGAGAAGGGACCAATGCTGGCCTGCGCGTATCAAGCGTCGAGATTGGGTTGGTGCATGCTGCCGTCGTCCCCCATGGGCGTTCGGTATGGAGTTGCGGCAACCCGCTTCTCGATCTTTCCGTCACACCACGTCCGGTTAACGCGCGTGGCGCATTCGTCGAGAAGTGGGGCGGCAATCGCTTCGAGAAACTCGGCGATATCGTGCTGGTGCCGCCTGGCCATCCTCTCTCTGTCCGATGGGATGGCGGCGGCATCCAATCGTCGATCCGCTGCGAACTAAAGGGCAAGCTCGCTTTACAGCGTCTGGGTGGCCAACTGGAATGGACCGACCAGCGGCTCCGGGCAGCGATGGATGTTTCCAGCCACACTGTAAGGTTGCTGCTGCGCCGATTGACGGAAGAAGCTCGCAGCCCACGCCGGGATTCAAAGCTTCTGGTGGATTCCATAGCGACCCAGTTGACGATCGAGCTTTGCCGCTATCTCGAGTCCGTACAGGACGATCACGTCAACGGCGGACTCGCAGCCTGGCGATTGAGGCTCATCGACGAGCGCCTTCAGAACCTGGCAGTTCCGCCAACGCTGGTCGAACTGGCTGCGCTGTGCAGCATTTCCGTTCGACAGCTTACCCGTGGCTTCCTCAAGAACCATGGCTGCACGCTTGGTCATTATGTACAGCATCACCGCATGGAAACTGCCAAGAAGCTTCTGTGGAACGAGGGTAGCGTCAAGGCCGTCGCAATGGCTCTCAGCTTTTCCTCGACGTCGAGCTTTGCATACGCATTCCGTCGTTGGACCGGGATCACGCCTCGGCAGTTTCAGCAGCGCGTGTTGCGCTCGAATGAACTTGAGATGCGTAGGGATGGCACGTCCCTATGACGCTGTTGATGGTCGACACTCGCGATGCTTGGGAGCACGCGCTGGGATTCGAAAGAGGTGTTTGCGAAACACGAGCGTGTGATCGATCCTATCATCGGCCGATCGGCCTACTAATGAGTGCGCTCAAGCACGACCTCAAGCAAGGGATCGCCTGACCCGCTCATCAACCAAATGGGCATGTTGTCAGGTACTTATGTGGGCTGCCTGGTCTGTTCGGCTTGGCGAGGCATAATCCTCAAGCGAGCAGCCGCGCAGTTCGAGCCGCTTGAGAAGGCTGGCGCGAGCGTCGTCCATTCTTTTCGTCAGAGATCATGGAGTTTTCACGCTAACGGAGCCCTAGTGATACTGCATCCCCGGACGCTGCGACGAGATCTGCCCCAGCGACGATGCGCCGTAACCGCATGTCGAGTAACGACAAGGCGACATTGGCGGCGCTTTCCTCCCGCGTGTTCACCAGGAACAGGTCGCTAGCGCCCATGTCGAAACGGCGGCGTTCCGCCACGGCCATGTCGTCGGCGCGCTGTTTTTCCTGTTCGGACAGGTGGATAAGGTGGGCGGTTGCGTTCAGCGTGATCGCGATGCCTTCGATTTCGGCGCGAATCTGTTCGTCCAGCCATTGCGCACGGGTGCGGTTGGCGTCCAGTTCGGCCTGCGTCTGCATCAATTTGCCGCGCGCGGTGCGCTGTTCGAGCGGGACGGAGAATTTGACGCCGAGCCGGACATCGTTGCCGCTGCGCGAGACGCCGCCCGGCCCTATGTCGCCAATGTCGCGCGCCACCTCCATCTGCAGGTCAAGGCGCGGCAATAGCGCGTTGCGATCCAGCGCCAGCCGATCCCGCACCAGGCGCTGTCGCAATTGCGCGACCATCAGGTCAGGCCGCTGTACCGATGCCGGGCGCGCCGTCGCCAGCGGTTCGGGCAGCACTTGCGGCAATTGGTCGGGGCGCGGGATGGTCGGTCGGCCATCTGCATCGCGCCAGTAGAGCGACAGGCTGTTGGCGGCAGCGGCGAGCGCCTGTTGCGATTGCACCACCATCGCCTCGCGGCGCAGCAGTTGCTGCTCATTTTCGGTCAGGATAATGCGCGGGCGCAGCCCAGCCTCGAACGTGCGTTGCAGACCGCGCTGCCGCTCCTTTGCTAACGACAGGAGACGCTGATAGATGGCGAGGCGCTGGCCCGCCGCGACCCAGGACAGGTAGGAGTCGAGCGCCTTGCGCTGCACGCCGATGGCAACCATCTGCCGTTCCGCATCGGCAATCGCCTGATCGGCTTGTGCGCTCACACGGCCGAAGCGCCGCTCGTCAATCATCCGGTCACGCAGCAGGGAAAAGACAGCACCAGCGCGGATTTCACCCAGTTCGTTGGTGTAATTTTTGTCCTCATAGATGGGAAAGCGACCATTGGAGACGCGATAGCCGCCATAGACCTGCCCGCCCCAATCCTCGATCGGGCGGGCGACCTTCGCATCGGCATATGTCCCGCCATAATAGCCGAGCAGCCGTGATCCACCGTCGGCCGAAAAGATGGTGTCAAACGCGCCTTCCGCCGTCAGCCGCTTCGCATCGGCGGCGCGCGTCCTGGCCAGCGCCTCCAGAATCTGCGGCGATTGCCGAGCGGAATTGGCCAGCAGCGCGTCGATGGTGAGCGTGGGCGCATCGACCGATGCCATCTGCGGCAGGGGCGCTATGTCCTGCGCGTCCAGCGGCGTAGCGGCTGTAGTGGCGGCGAGTGCCAGCAGAACGCCAGCGATCTTATTTGGCATTGCCGCCATCCTGGCCGCCGCCGCCGGAAGCCTGGCCGTAGGCTGCGCCTGTCGATGCGCTCTGACCGGTCCGCTGGTCAAGCGCACCAGCGGGATATTGCAACGGAAAATCATTAAGCAGCCGCCAGAGTTCGTAGCCGGTCGATACCGTGTCCATCATCACCCAGCCGCGCACCTTGGCGCCCAGCCGCACGAATGGCTCTTTGGGCCATGGACGCGCGCCCGCTTTCTGCTCGACAAGCACGCGGAACAAGCCGTTGGGTGAGGCAGACACGTCGATGGCGCGGACCTGACCGTCGAACATGCCGACCGCTACGGATGGCCAGCCACTGAACTGGATGGCGGGCCAACCTTCAAATTCGAGCCGTACGGGGCGGCCCGGATAGATAAGTGGCACGTCGCGCCCGTCCACATAAAGCTCCACCACACGCACCGCCTGTTCCGGTGCGAAGGTGGCGATGATGTCGCCTTCTTTCACCATCGTCGCATTGTCGCCGCCCAGGATGCGCAGGACGCGCCCGGTGCGTGGCGCGCGCACGATCTGGACCGACTGGCGGTTGATATTGATGTCGAGACGGTTCCGGTCGGCAAGGCTCTTGGCGACCTTGGCCCCATAATCGGCCACCTTGATCTGCGCGAGTTCCAGATCGCGGCGTGGCGAGAGGCCTTCGGCGTATAATTGTTGCATCCGGCCAACATCGCGCTGGGCCACGGCCATGGCCTGCTGCGTGGCGGCAATCTCGGCATCGGCCTGCGCACGCTCCGCGCGCAGGCGGCTGAGCAGGTCGGGATCATTATCGGCGATGCGGGCGATAGGATCGCCCTTCTTCACTATTTCGCCGTCGGTCACATACCATTGTTCGACCCGGCCAGGGACCAGCGCGGTGATGCTCTGCACCCGATCGCGTGGATCAAGCGCGATGACCTGCCCCATGCCGGTGGAGGTTTGCACCCAGGGGACAAACAACAGGAAGGCAATGGATGCCACCATGCCCACGAGCAGCATCCAGCCGAACATGCGTGCGGGGCGGGGCGGGTGCAGGCTTGCCAGCGTCTTGAAATGGGTGATGTGATCAGCGCGAAATGGCATCAGTACCTCCTTGGACTGCTGCAAAGGCGCTGGCATCCTGCGTCAGTAACTGACGTGTTCGTCCCAGCCAGAGCATATGATCAAAGCCAAGCGCATCGGGACGAACTGTAAAGACGATGATCGTGCTGCCATCCCCACCGTCATGCTGGTGCAGCGCTGCGCGCAGTTCATGAGACGGCAGCATATCGAACAGGTTGGACAGGATGAGCAGTCGGGGCCGGGCGAGAATAGCGCCGGCGAGTTTCAACCGCATCGTGTCAGCCACTGACAGCGGCCAGCCAGTCGAGGAAAGAAGGCTGTCCAGTCCCTGCGGTAGCCGGGCGATCCGTTCGCCAAGGCCCACCGATTGAAGGGCATCAAGCACGGCGGCGGAACTGGCGGTCGGATTGGCTAGGCGCAGATAGTCGCGAATGCTGCTTTCCACGATGGTGGGGCGATCGAGGACGATGACGTCGCTGCGGAGCTGGTAGATGTTCAGCGCGCTGATGTCTGCGCCACTGAGGCTGACTATACCCGCGTCAGGGCGGTAATGGCGTTTTAGGAGGCGGGCCAGCAGCCGGTCGACACCAGGATCGGCGGCGGCGGCGACATGGGCGCCTGAAGGGATGAAGAGATCGAACGATGCTTCGTCGCCATCAGCCGAAATCCGCACCTGTCGCAACGCTAGCGCGCCGTCGCGTGGTCGAGCGCCATCAAGGGTTTCGACCGGCATATCCTCCAGCGTGATCGCGCGAAACAGGGACAGTTCCTCGACAGCGGCGACCAGATCGTAAAAGGTGTCGAGATAGGGGCCTAGCTGAGCCGCTCCGTAAAATATGCTGGACAGGATCAATTCGGCAGCGACCAGTTGGCCTATCGACAACTGCCCCTGAATGACGAGCCACCCGCCCAGGGCCAGCAACGCTGCGCTGGCAATGGCATAGAGCAGCAGCAGCGCCACGGCTTGCGGAAAGGTTGCGCGGAAATGGGTGCGATGGGCCGCCACATAAGCGGCTGTGCGATTTTCCGACATGTCCATGGCGTAGTCCAGATGGCGGCTGGACTTGTAAAAACCGTTCGATGCACCGACGCTTTCCAGCCAGTGGGCCGCTTCATATTTGCGGTGGCTGAGTGCAATGCCGCTTTCCATCGCGCGCTGCGCCCACAGCTTCCAGATTAGCCAGACCGAAAAGATGAAGAGCAGATTGAAGCCCAGGAAAACCGGATGATAGAAGGAGGTAACGATGAAGCCGACCATCGCCTGGAAGAAAATAGAGAAGCCCCCAACCAGCAGCGACGGGATCGCTTTCTGTACGTTCATCACTTCAAAGAAGCGATTGAACAGATCGCCGCGCCGGTCGTCCTGAAAGAAGGGATTTTGGGCATGGACTGCCTGCAATGTGATTTCCGCAACGATCCTCGCGAACACGCGCCGCCGGAACATCTCCATGACATAGATGCGCATCGCGCCCAGGAACGCCCATAGAAGCAGCAGCGCGAGCAGCACCCCCGCCAGTGTAAACAGGGGTGCCGGCAGGGCGGTGTTGGCGACCGAATTGATGAGCATCTGCACCGAAATCGGCGTCGCCAGCGACAGGAAGCCAATCGCCGCGCCATATATCAATGCCATGGTCAGAAACGGACGGTCGGGGCCAAGCGCTGCCCGCGCCCAGCTCGTAAATATTCTCCAGTTAACCCGTTCATGCCCATGGGCGGCCATCATGGATGTCCTATGCTGATTGATATCGATGCGCAGAAACCCCGTGTCGCCATCCTGCGCATCGCGGTTCGAAGATATATTGGTCATCCATAGCGATGACGAAATGATAGCTGCAACAGGCAGCGGCGGCCCGGTTCACTTCGCTTCTTCCAGGGTCATGTCGATCACGGACCGCCCTTCCTGTATCTTCGTCCATTTGCAAAATGAGTTATAGAAATCCTATGGATTGATATTACCAATGATGAGGAGGACGTTCAGGGTGAATGTGCGCAATCTAGACATCGACCTTCTTCGCACCTTTTCTACCATCGCCGATTTGGGTGGTTTCACCGCAGCCGGCACGCGATTGGGACGGACCCAATCGACCATCAGTTTGCAGATCAAGCGTCTGGAGGCTCAACTTGGCCGTACGCTGTTTGAGCGGACGGCCCGGTCAGTCCGGTTGACACTCGACGGGCATCTGCTGCTCGGTTCCGCCCGCAAAATCCTGCACATGAACGACAAGCTGATCGCGGAACTCACTGAGCCGGATATCAGGGGTGCCGTACGGGTAGGCGTGCCGGAAGACTTCGCCACCGAGCATCTGCCCGACATCCTTGCCTTGTTCACAGACGCGCATCCGCTGGTCGAGCTGGAAGTCACATGCGACCTGACGCTGAACCTGCTTGACCGCTTCCACGCCGGAGGGTTTGACCTTGTCCTTGTCAAGCGCGAGCCGGCAGCCGCGCCTCAGGGCGTGCGTGTATGGCGCGAACCACTGGTGTGGGTGGCCCGCGACCAGGAGGCCATCGATGGGGATGAAGTGATCCCGCTGGTCGTTTCGCCCGAGCCATGTGTGTATCGCAAGCGCGCAACGGATGCCCTTGATGCAACCGGCAGGACTTGGCGGATTGCATATACGTCCACGAGCCTGGCGGGCGCGCAAGCTGCGGTACGGGCAGGTCTGGGCATTTCGGTCCTACCCAGGAAGATGGTGCCGTCGTTTCTCGTTCCTATAGCAACAGCGCAATGGTTGCCAAAACTGCCGGACACCGAAATTGCCTTGATCGAAGGGCGCGCCATCTCTGACACAGCCCATCTGCTGGCGCAGCATATCGTACAAGCGCTGGAGCCTATAACCAATTAGACAAATTGGGCACCCAGGTCCGGAGGGTGCGCTAGGAACTGATGTCTTCGGTACGATCGACCCAGTCCCGGCATTTAACTGGTAGCTTACGTCCTTCGCCACTGCGAGGCAGCCGCAGTATCTCGATTGGCTTCGAACGATCACACACCGTCCCTGGCCAGCCGCAATCCCATGAACTGCCAACGATGATGAGGATAAAAGAAGTTGCGGTAACTCGCTCGCATATGCCCGCGCGGGGTAGCGTAACTGCCGCCACGCAACACGCACTGGCCGCTCATGAACTTGCCGTTATATTCGCCAATCGCGCCATCGGCGGCGCGAAATCCAGGATATGGCCGATAGGCACTGCCGGTCCATTCCCACACATTGCCGAAAAATGCCGGGCCATTATCAACCGGACGCGGGCGGATGTCGCCCGGACCGTCCAGCAAGTTGCCACCGGTTGGATCGTGCTGCGTGGCCGCCGCTTCCCATTCGGCCTCGGTCGGCAGGCGGGCTCCAGCCCAAGTGGCAAAGGCGTCCGCCTCATAGAAACTGACATGGCAGACTGGCGCAGCCGGATCGACAGGATGACGACCCGACAGTGTGAAACTGGTCCAGCCATTGGCACCGCCCGCCCAGTAGAGTGGCGCGACGACGCCTTGGGCCTGCCGCCAGGCCCAGCCGTCCGACAGCCACAAGCGGGGATCATCATAGCCGCCGTCTGCCATGAAGGCGACCCACTCGGCATTCGTGACCTTCCGATCCGCCAATCGGTGGGGATGGAGCAACGCCGTGTGTCGCGGCCCTTCGCAGTCAAATGCGAACGCCCCGCTGTCGGTGGTGCAGGCGCCGATCTCGACCAGTCCCTGGTGGCCATCCAGCCAATTCACTGGCGCAGGATCGGCGAGATGTCGCGTGTCTTGGCGCGGCCAGACCGCGCATTCCAGAGGGTTGAGGGAAAATGCGTGGAGTATGTCGGTCAGCAGCAATTCCTGATGCTGCTGCTCATGTTGACAACCCAGATCGACCAGCGCCAGCAGTTCCGGCGAAAGCTGCTCGATCGCGCGATCCATCGCCGCATCCACCACCGCGCGATAGTCGAGAATGTCGGCCAGTGAAGGGCGCGAGAGCATACCCCGCGCCGCCCGCGCCATGCGCGCGCCTTCGGTTTCATAATAGCTGTTGAACAGGAACGGCCATTCTGCCCGGTACGGCTGATACCCCGGCATATGGTCGCGCAGGATGAAAGTTTCGAAGAACCAGCTCGTATGCGCCAGATGCCATTTGGCGGGCGACGCATCGGGCATGGACTGGATCGTGGCATCTGCGTCCGATAGAGGCTTTGCCAGATCCTCAGTCAGTTTGCGAACCGAGGCATAGTGCATCCTGGCAGCACGCATCAGCGCGCTACGCGCAGCAAATGGACGCTGAACAGAGCATCTTGATCAGTCCAGACGTCGACGCTGTCGAACCCGGCCTTGCTGGCCAGCAAGGTAAATTCGTCGATGGCATATTTATGCGAATTTTCGACATGAATGGCCGCGCCTTGTTCGAAACCGAAGCGTCGGCCCGCTACCGTGACGATCTGCTCGCGCAGGCTGACGAGCGAGATTTCGACATGGCCGGGTTCGCTGACATAGCGAGCGCGGTGCACAAAGGCGCTGGTGTCGAAATCAGCGCCCAGTTCATGGTTGGCGCGATGCAGCAGGTTCAGGCTGAACTGCGCCGTCACCCCTTGCGCATCGTCGTAGGCATCCTCCAGCAATCCTGCGTCTTTCTTGAGGTCGACACCAATCAGCATCATCCCATCTTGCCCCAGTCGCCTGCTCCATTCGCGCAAAAAGGCTTGCGCATCGTCGCGATCGAAGTTGCCGATTGTCGATCCGGGAAAGAAGCAGATGTCCCGCAAACCCCTGCGCGGTGGAAGATCAAGCTTGCCCAAATAGTTGCCGCACACGGCATCGACGGTGATATCGGGATAGCGTGCCCGTACAGATGCTGCCGCCGACGCCAGTGGAACCGGGGATATGTCGATACAGACATAAGCGCGCACCTGCTCTATCGCGTCGAGCAGGATTTCGGCCTTTCCACCCGATCCCGCGCCCAACTCGATAAAGCGCACCTCCCCGCTGATGGCTTTTGCAATGGCTGTCGCATGGGTCTCCAATATCCACCGCTCGGTTCGCGTCGGATAATATTCCGGCAGTTCGCAAATCCGGTCGAATATCGCCGATCCCGCTGCGTCGTACAGGAACCTGCAAGGTATTGCTCGTTTGGGCTGCGATAGTCCGTCAACTACGGCCCGGATGAATTCGCTGGTGTCAGATACCGGCGGCTGGATGTCCGAAACGCGAACAATCCCATCATAATCCATCGCCACGCTCGCCATATCATGCATGTAGATTTCCTGTCGGCTTGAGGTGGCCAGGGTTAAAAGCTTCAGTCAAGCAGACCGATCAAGGATGAGGTCCGCAGCATGGGGTATTCTATTATCTCGCTGTTGTTATGCCACCAGGACCAGTGGACAGCTTGAAAACGCAAACGATCCCGACGCTATACCGTTCCCGTTAGTTTTATTGGAAACAGGCCTGGCCCCGTGTGGCACTTGATCTGCCCCCCGCTGAGTGGCCCAGAGACTATGATAGTCTGGACCATGAAGG
>JAEMRT010000009.1 GCA_016463225.1 Sphingopyxis sp.
CGACATCGAATTTCCGAACGACCTGCTCCAGGAACTCGATCGCATGGCGTTCCATGTTTACGAGACCGACGAGACGGTGACCGCGAAGGAACGCCCCATCGTCGTCATCACCTCGAACAATGAAAAGGAACTGCCCGACGCCTTTCTGCGCCGCTGTTTCTTTCATTACATCAAATTCCCCGACCGCGACACGATGCACGCGATCGTCGACGTCCATTTCCCCGGCATCCAGAAGATGCTGGTCAGCCGCGCGATGGACATTTTCTACGAAGTGCGCGACGTGCCGGGGCTCAAGAAAAAGCCCTCGACCAGCGAGCTGATCGACTGGCTGAAGCTGCTGCTCAACGAAGACATGCCGCTCGAAGTCCTGCAGAACCGCGACGTTGGCAAGGCGATCCCGCCGCTGCACGGTGCGCTGCTCAAGAACGAGCAGGATGTGATGCTGTTCGAAAAGCTGGCCTTCATGGCGCGCCGTCAGGGGAGCTGACGCCGCCATGGCGTTTACCGGAAGCTGCGCCTGCGGGGCGGTGGGGGTCCAAATTCAAGGACAGCCGCTGACCGTGCGCGAATGCTGGTGCCGCCAGTGTCAAAAGCTCGCATCCGGCGGACCGACACGTAACGCGATTTTCCTGACCGCTGATATTGCGATGTCCGGCAGCGTGGCATCAAATAGCCGCATTGCTGCGAGCGGCAATGAACTGACCTGGTCTTTTTGCCCCGCGTGCGGAACGCAGCTCTCTGGCGCATCGTCAGCGCGGCCCGAAATGCGCGCCGTCCGGCTGGGCTTGCTCGACAATCATGGGCTGACGCCGACGGTTGCCATCTGGACCAGCGAGGCACCTGCCGGGACGATTATCGATCCCGCAATCGAGCAGTATGCGGTTCAACCGCCCGCACCGGGCGCCTCGCGCTAAAGCTGATACGCCACTTCGACGTCGCCCCAGCGACGACCATTGATCACCACCGGCGTATAGCAATTGCGCACCGTGACATAATTGGTGCCGTCGCCTTCCTGCCGATAGACCGCCATGAAGAAGGGCGCGTTGCTGCGCTTGGCGGCCTTGTCGGTTTCGTCGAACAGGATCCGGCCGTTGCGGCAATAGGCGGTGTCGTGCGCGACCTCGCCGGTCGGGTCGCGCGAACATTCGGTGATGTGCGTCGGCAGAAAACCGTTCATGTCGCCGGCCGACGACATCTTTACATTGGGATGGTTGGCGACGACATCGTCGAACAGCGGCCGCCAATTGGCATCGGCCCAGTCGCAGAGCGTGGTGCGGAACCGTTCGGGGTTGGACCCCGGCACGCGGACATAGTTGGTGTCGAACAATTGCTCCATCGTCAGTTCGCCGTTCGCGATCGCCTGCTCGGCAAGCGCGACAAACGTATCGCGCACCTTGGCGGCGAGTTCGACGACCGCTGAATCCTGCGGGCTGACGCCAGCCGAAATCACGGCGTTGAACATGCGGTTCGACACATGCTCCATCGACAGGATCGATGTGCGCGTATCTTCCAGCGTCGAACGATTGTCGCGTACCGACCCGACGACGCGGTCGACCGCCTCGCGGACTTTCGCGCCGTTGGCATGCACCATCGCGCTCGATTGCGCGATGCGGTCGCTCTGATCGTCGAGCAGCGCAACGAGGTGCGTCGCGTCGTGGAGCGCGTCGGTGATCGTTTCGAACTGCGCCTCGGCGCGGCCCGATTGCTCAACCCCCGCCTGGATTTCGGTCACCAGCCCGCCCGCCTCGGCGGCAAGGCTGCCGATGCTGCGGCGGATTTCGTCGGTCGCGCCGCGCGTATTCTGCGCCAGCTTCTTCACTTCGGCGGCGACGACGGCAAAGGTGCGCCCGGCATCGCCGGCGCGTTCGGCCTCGATCGCCGCGTTCAATGCGAGCATGTTCGTGGTCTTGGCGATCTGCTCGATCGACTGGCTGACCTGCTGCACCTGCTCCATCACCGCGGCGAAATTGGTGACATGCGTGCCGAGCCGCGCGACAAGGTCGATGACCGAGCGGAATTCGGTGACCGCGGCGTTGACGCGATCGGCACCGGCATCGAGCTGTTCGCACGCGCGCGCCGACAGCAATTTGGCTTCGTCGGTCGAATCGGCAATCTGGCGCTGGTCCGATTCCAGGCTGACAACAAAATCCTCGAGCCGACCGAGTTCGTCGATCTGGCGGTCCATCTGGCCCGTCGCACGCTTGATGCGCCCCGCCGCCTCGCTACACCCCACGGCGAGTTCGCCGCAGTCGCTGGCGACCGACTGGTCAAGCACCGGTCCCGCCGGATTGATCGGATCATATTTCATGCGCGCACCCACCCAAAGAACATCGACGGGTCATGCCGGATAATGGTTAACGGCGCGTCAATGGCTTGTTTGCCAGACCGCGTGGCGATTCAAAGTTCAGGAAAGTTCAGCCTTATGCGCGGCGCGATTTGGCACCCGTGCTGTGCTGGCGGCGTTGCTTTCGCCGCCAGCAGTCGACCGGCTTGTCCCTTGTATGAAAGCGCCAGATGAAGGGTGGCACCGCCGAAAAATGTAGGAAAGAGAAATGTGGAGGCGATGTCGGTTTTGGGGTGGGAAACGGACATCAATCGCGGTAGTATTTCGCAGTTGGACAATAGCGAGGCTAATGTTCACGTGGACGGATGGTGAGCCGATGATCCGCGAGACGCGTGATGAAGAGTGGGATCGTCTTTGGGCGCAGTCCGATGCTTGGGAGCGAGCCAGTTCCAACCAAATCGAGCTTCTTTCCGAGGAGAGCGATCATAGTTGGGACCTGATCCAGCATGCCGGTAAGATTGCCGAAGAAGATCCGGCAGCTTCTTTCCAACTATATCTCGAGGCTGTGGATGGCGGCTCAGCTTGGTCGATGGAAAAGGTTGGGTGGCACTATTGGACTGGCACCGGAGTAGCCGCCGATCCGGATATGGCCTTGAAATATTACCATCGTGCCATCGGCGCGGGGTCGTGGATGGCTACGCTTTATTACGCCCGCCTGCTTGCCGAACTGGGGCATTATGATGCTTGCGAAATCACCCTGAACGACGGGGTCGCGTCGGGTTTCATACCGGCCTATTTCTGGCTTGGTTGGAGCCGCTACACGCGGTCGAAGACGTCCTTGGCGCGCAGACAGGTCCGCCCCCTAATGGAACACGCCGCTGAAGAAGGGCATCCGATGGCGAAGCTCTTCCTCGCCCGATGGATGGCGCGCGGGTATTTTGGCCTCCATAATATTCCGCGTGGTTGGGTGTCCGTTGTGCGATTGGCCGCGAGTTCTGCTGCCGCCGAAAGATCAACCGCCCCCGCCTAACGTCCGCTATTGGTCGAAACCCGCCATCGCGTCCATGCGCCAGCACGCGCGACTTTCCGTTTACGTAAAGGGATTGCACCCCACGCCGCGACGCGATAACCCTCCCCCATGTTTTTCGGCTTCCTCGACGAGCTTCGCGCCGCGGGCATTCCCGCCAGCCTGAAAGAGCATCTGATGCTGCTGGAGGCGCTCGACCGCGAGGTGATCGATCGCAGCCCCGAGCAATTTTATTACCTGTCGCGTGCGATCTACGTGAAAGACGAAGGTCTGCTCGACCGTTTCGACCAGGTCTTCAACAAAGTCTTCAAGGGCATCATTTCCGATTACGGCCAGAACCCGGTCGACGTCCCTGCCGACTGGTTGAAGGCGGTCGCTGAGAAATTCCTGACGCCCGAGGAAATGGCCGCGATCGAATCGCTCGGCGACTGGGACAAGATCATGGAGACGCTGAAAGAGCGGCTCGAAGAACAGCAAAA
Source organism: Sphingopyxis sp. (assembly GCA_016463225.1). GTDB lineage: Bacteria > Pseudomonadota > Alphaproteobacteria > Sphingomonadales > Sphingomonadaceae > Sphingopyxis. The sequence goes on from JAEMRT010000009.1 coordinate 3,791, forward strand.
GCGCCACGAGGGCGGCAGCAAGTGGATTGGCACCGGCGGCACCTCGCCCTTCGGCAATTCGGGCTACAATCCCGAGGGCGTCCGGATCGGCGGCGAGAGCAAGCACAAGCGCGCACTGAAAGTGTGGGAAAAGCGCGAGTTCGCCAATCTCGACAACACCAAGGAACTCGGCACCCGCAACATCAAGATCGCGCTGCGCCGGCTGCGCAAATTCGCGCGCGAGGGCGCCGCCGACGAACTCGACATTCCGGGCACGATCGACGGCACCGCGCGGCAGGGCTGGCTCGACATCCGGATGCGCCCCGAACGGCGCAATGCGGTCAAGCTGCTGCTGTTCCTCGACGTCGGCGGATCGATGGATCCGTTCATCAAGCTGTGCGAAGAATTGTTCAGCGCCGCGACGACCGAATTCAAGAATCTCGAATTCTTCTATTTCCACAATTGCCCGTATGAAGGCGTGTGGAAGGACAACAAGCGCCGCTGGTCCGAACGCCACCAGATGTGGGACATCCTGCACAAATATGGCCATGACTATAAGGTGATCTTCGTCGGCGACGCATCGATGAGCGCGTATGAAATCACCCATCCGGGTGGCAGCGTCGAACATTTCAACGAGGAATCGGGCGCGGTGTGGCTCGGCCGGATCACCAAAGTCTATCCCGCCGCGGTGTGGCTGAACCCGGTGCCCGAGGCGCACTGGGGCTACACCCAGTCGGTGAAGCTGATCAAACAGCTGATGAACGACCGCATGTATCCGCTCAGCCTAGAGGGGCTCGACAAGGCGACGCGCGAGTTGACGCGTAAGCATTGAGCGGGACGGCCTGATTAGGTCGTGACGATTCCAAGCTGATCCCCTAATCCCGTTCGTGTCGAGCGAAGTCGAGACACCACTAGCGCGTGCGCGACCGATGGGTGTCTCGACTTCGCTCGACACGAACGGATTTCAGAAGTTCCGCTAGGCCCGCCATGATCGACCTCCCCCTCGTCACCATCCTGCTTCTCACCGGCTTCATCAACCTGATCGGCGCGCTCGCTTATGCGGCGCGCATCGCGGGGGTGCGGACGCGGCGGATTGCGATGTCGTTTGCGCTGTTCAATATCCTCGTGCTCTTTTCGCGCACCTCGAACAGCTTCCTCGGCCCCTTCCTCGCCAAACGGATCGAGACGCGATTGCATGACGGCAGCGGCGCGTCGCTGTTCATCGACATGCAGCTGGTGCTCGCCGCGGCGAGCGTCGCGACGTTGATTGGCATCTTGCTCGTGCCCACCGGACAGCGGATGTTCGCCGCCGCGATCGGCTGGTATCAGACCAACCGTTCAACGACGAAGCTGGCGGTCAAAGCGATAAGTCCGAGCGGACTGCGCACGCTGCGCCAGTCGCTGACCGTCCCGAGCCTCGCGCACCTCAAAGGCTGGAAGATGCCCAAGGGGATCAGCTGGGGCGTGCTGATCGCCAACTGTCTTGCGCAGTCGCTGCTCGCGGTCGGCGTCGTCGCGTCGCTCTACGCCGGTTATCTGGCACCCGAGTTCCGCGTCACCGCATCGCAGCTGTCGGCACTGATCAACGGCTTCGCAACGATATTGCTGTTTGCCTTCATCGACCCGCAACTGTCGGTGATGACCGACGATGCGGTCGAAGGCAAAGTCGACGAGGCGGAGTTCCGCCGCGCGATCACTTTCATCTCGCTGAGCCGTCTGGCGGGAACGATCCTCGCGCAGGCGCTGCTGCTGCCCGCCGCGCTGCTGATCGCCTGGGTCGCCGTCTATGTCTGACGCGCCGCGCGGCCAGTCGCGCTTTCACGCCGTTCGGATACGGCTGGAGGCGATGGCGGTCGAGCCCGGACCGCGCGGCTGGTTCCTCGAATTCCTCGTCTTCGGTTTCAAACAGGGTTGGGCGTGCCTGTTCGGCGGCCTGATGCTCGCGCTGCTGCTCGGCACCCATCTGTTCTGGCCCGCGGACGCGCCACTCCACCGCTATGACGCCATCACCATCGGCGCGGTGCTGATCCAGCTCGGGATGCTCGCCTTCCGGCTGGAAACGCCCAAAGAAGCGCTCGTCATCCTGATCTTTCATATCGTCGGCACGGTGATGGAATTGTTCAAAACCGCGGCGGGATCGTGGCAATATCCCGAGGCGAGCCTGCTCCACATCGGTGCGGTGCCGCTGTTCTCGGGCTTTATGTATGCCGCGGTCGGCAGCTATATCGCGCGCGTGTGGCGTATCTTCGATTTCCGTTACACGGGCTATCCGCCGGTGTGGGCCAGCTATGCCCTCGCCGCTGCGATCTACGTCAATTTCTTCGCGCATCATTGGCTGACCGACATCCGCTGGTTCCTCTTCGCCGCGACCGCGCTGCTGTTCTGGCGCTGCCAAGTGTGGTTCCGCCCGCTCCATGTCCACCGCCGCATGCCCTTGCTCGTCGGCTGGGGGCTGGTCGCGCTGTTCATCTGGTTTGCGGAGAATATCGGGACGTTTGCGCGCGCGTGGACCTATCCCAGCCAGGATGACGGCTGGCACATGGTGGGGATCGAGAAGCTCGGCAGCTGGTACCTGCTGATGATCATCTCGTTCGTTCTGGTTAGTCTGGTGCAGCGGCCGAGGGAGCCGGACAGCGCTCCATAGCTCGTCGCCCCCGCCTTCGCGGGGGCGACGAGCTATCCAAACGGCTTGTCGATCGACGGCGGCGGTTCGCTGAACCACTGCGGCCCGCTGTCGGTCATATAGAAACAATCCTCCAGCCGGATCCCGAATTCGCCCGGAATATAGATGCCCGGTTCGTTCGAAAAACACATGCCGGGCGCCAGCTTCGTCGTTTCGCCGCGCACCAGATTGACCGGCTCGTGCCCGTCGAGGCCGATGCCGTGGCCGGTGCGGTGCGAGGTGCCGGGGAGTTTATAGTCCGGACCCCAGCCGAGGCCGGCATAGTAAGCGCGCACCGCATCGTCGACCTGCCCCGCCGGGGTGCCGAGTTTCGCCGCAGCGAAGGCGACGTCCTGCCCCTTGCGCATCTGGTCCCACACCTGCCGCTGCCGCGGGGTCGCCTTGCCGTAAACAAACGTCCGCGAGATGTCGGATTGATAGCCGTGAACGGTGGCGCCGCAGTCCATCAGCACGACCTCGCCGCTCTTCACCGCTTGCGGCTTGCCCGACCCGTGCGGATAGGCGCTCGCTTCGCCGAGCAGGATCAGCTCGAACTCGCTGCGCCCGCCGAGCGCGGTCGTTGCCGCCGCCATGATCGCGCCGATCTGGTCGGGGGTCATCCCCGCCTCGACCCGCGGCGCGGTGTGGCGATAGGCGGCGATCGTGATGTCGGCGGCGACCTGCATCAGCGCGATTTCAGCGGGTGATTTGTGCATCCGGCACCCGCGCACGACCGGCGCGCCGTTGACGACGGTCGCCTGCGGCATCGCCTTTTCCAGCCCGTCGACCGCAAAATACCGCACCGTTTCCTCGACGCCGATCTTGCCTTTCGTCAGACCGCGCTTGCCCAGCCATCCAGCCACCGCAGCAAGCGGATTGTCATCCTCGTTCCAGGTCAGCACCTCCGCTTCGACCCCTAGGCTTTCACGCACCGACGGTTCTTCGAAGAAGGGCGTCACGACCGCAAGTTCGCCTTCGCGGGTCAGCACCGCGGCGGTCAGCCGCTCGCTGCGCGACCAGCGCACCCCGGTGAAATAGATCAGGCTCGATCCCGGCTCGATCAGCAGCGCGTCCATGTCGTTCGCGCGCAGCAAATGGGTCGCCTTCGCGATCCGCGCCATGCGCTCGGCGGCGCCGATCGGAACGGCCTTTGCGGCCAGATTGGGAAGCCCGGCTGTATCGGCAGCAAGCACCGGCGCGGGCAGGGTCGCGGCGAGGCCGCCGATCGCTGCGGTGCCCAAAAATTGCCGTCGCTGCATCATTGCTTTCCCTCCATCAGTTTCGGGGCGTCATAGGTATCGATTGGATGGTATTCGGCGCCTTTTCGAAAAGGCGTCGAATCTCTTCCCCGCGGCGACCACTATATTGCCTCATCAGGTCTTGGCAGAACCGCCGGGCGGTCTGCGTCCCGGGCAGCCCCGGCTCTGCCACGATATCGGCCCATGACAGTCCATCGGAAACGCACATCAGATCTGGGAAGTCCCCCGCGTAAATTCCGTCGGAAAAATAGGTAAACAATCGTCCGCGCCGCGTCGCAACGACCGATGCGGTCCAATTATCGTCGATCAACGGTATCGCCCACGACACAATATCCCCGGCTTCCATCACCTTCGTCGAAGCAGTGACGGGATCGAAAGGCCGATATGCCCAAGCTTTCGGCCGAACTTCCCGGATCAGCGTAACGCTGACCTCGCCTGCCGAAACCTTGTCTTCGACGACATAGTCCGGCTTTGCTTTACGGCCTTTCCACTCATCCAGCATGGCCAATCGGTCGGGCGGCGGCGGCTTGCAACCGAGGTCCGACATATACATGCCCGCCCAGTTGAGCCCGGGCGCGATCGGCCCGCCCGGAAGGCGGTCCCATCGCATTTCCATCCGGCACAGGTCGATCTTGTCCTTCCGCTCGATCCGGCCATTGTTGTAATCGTCGAGCGACGCATAAAGGCCTAAAGGCATGACGTAGAACACGCCCTTATGGGGTGTTACCGCGCCAATGATGATCCGCGGGCGCGATGAGTCGATGGGAAAAACAGAATAAACGCCGACCTGAGGCTGATATTCTGGGTCGCGCGCTTCTTCTGCCGCCCTTTTCCGCAGCAGGCCGACGACATCACGATGGGACTGCTTCAGACGTTCGATATCGGTCCCGCCGGGGAACGGCAGCGTAATGATCTCACGCTCGACGAAGGAGGACGCTGACGGCTCGGCCGCGCAGCTTGCGATCGGGACCGCAAACGAAAGACCGATTGCGGTCGTCAAGCTTCGCCGCCAGATCGTCGGCATTCCTTTGCCCCCTTAATAAATCAGAAAATCTGCGATTTCTTCTCGCCACGCCGTCTCATCAGGCAACGCCAGCGCGTCGAGATCAGCCACCTCCGCGCCCGCATCGTCGACCCACAGCCGCAGATCGGGACCGCCGTTGATCACGTCGATCGCCAGCACATCGTCGGTATATTCATATTTGAAATCGGTACCGCGCCAGATCGGATAGTCGGGATAGAGCGCGCGGATCGCCTTGAACCCGAGCGCCTGTACCCGCCAGGGCTGGAACGCCGCATCGTCGTACCACGGCCCCTCGGCATGGATATGGACACCGCTGCACAGCTGCCCGACATGTTTGTGAAAGGTCGGCTGGAACCAGATATCGCGCAGCTTGCACCCCGCCAGCCATTGCGGCGCAAGGCGGTGCATCTCGGCGATCACCGCCTTGGCATCGATGTCCGGCGCGCCGAAGATTTCGAGCGGGCGGGTCGTACCGCGGCCCTCGCTCAAGGTCGCGCCCTCGACCATCACGGTGCCGGCGTAAGCGCGCGCCATGTTGACGTTCGCGGCATTGGGGCTGGGGTTGATCCACACCCGGTCGGTGGGCCAGCCATGGCCGGGCGCACCATCGGGCTCCCACCCCTCCATTTCGATCACGCTGTAATCGACGTCGAGATTGAAGTGACGGATGAACCAGCGCCCCATTTCGCCCATCGTCAGCCCGTGGCGCATCACCATCGGCGCCGCGCCGACGAAGCTTTCCCAGCCCGGGCGGAGCAATGTGCCCTCGACCGGGCGGCCTGCGGGGTTCGGGCGGTCGAGCACCCACACCGCCTTGCCATGCTGCGCCGCGGCTTCGAGCATGTAGAGCAGGGTCGTGACATAGGTGTAGATGCGGCAGCCGAGATCCTGAAGGTCGATCAGGACGACGTCGAAAGTGTGCATCGACTGGCCCGTCGGCCGGCGTGCTTCGCCATATAGGCTAAAACAAGGGACACCATGCACCGGATCGGTGAAGTCGGGCGACTCCATCATATTGTCCTGCAGGTCGCCGCGCACGCCATGCTGCGGCCCGAACACCGCGGTGACATTCACTCCCGCCGCGGCCAGCGCGTCGAGGCTGTGGGTCAGGTTGGCGGTGACCGAGGCCGGATGCGCGAGCAGCGCAACGCGCTGGCCCGCCAGCGGCGCACGCAGCGCGGGGTCGGCGAGCAGGCGATCGATACCGAATGTCATCGTCATGCCGCGTCGGGTGCCGCAAGCGTGAGCGCAAAGCAATCGGGATGATGAAAATCGGGTTTGCCGGGCGGATGCGCGAGCGCCCAATAGCTTTTGGTGCCGTCCACCTCCTCGATCACCGCACAGAGCGCGAGTTTCGACCCGGTATCGGGGAAAATCCCCGGTTCGACGCGCAGCGCATAATGCGCGTCGCCGCGCTCGGCGACCATATCCCACGGCGCCAGCTCGTCGGGGCGGAGCAGCGAGCGGTAGTCGTCGAACTGGTAACAGGCCCAGCGGCCGTCGGGAGCATAGTTGAATTCGGTATAGTCGGGCTGCCCCTCTTCGGTCAGGAACGCCTCGAAACAGGTGCCTTGCCACAGTCCGTCGGTCGCGCTGTCGGCGATGACGAGCTGGCCATCGCCGGGCGGCAGCACGATGTCGCCCACCGCGCCCTCGACGACATAGCGCAGCGCAAAGCCGTCATCGAACGAGAGCGTGACCTCGACCGCGACCGACCGGACGGTTTTGGCCGGGGTGTCGGGGTGGCAGACCAGCGCTTTGCGAATGCTATCCAAAACTCCAACCCCATGCTAAGCGCCCGCCCGCTATGACGAACCATCAATCCGACCTGCTGCGCGTCCTCGATCAGCGAGGCTATATCCACCAGATGACCGACGCGGAAGGGCTCGATGCACTTGCCGCGAAACAGGTCGTCCCCGGATATATCGGTTTCGACGCAACCGCGCCCAGCCTGCACGTCGGCAGTCTGGTCCAGATCATGATGCTGCGCCGCCTGCAACAGACGGGGCACAAGCCGATCGTGCTGATGGGCGGCGGGACGACGCGGATCGGTGACCCGACCGGGCGTGACGAAAGCCGCAAGATGCTGTCCGACGAGACGATCGCCGCGAACATCGCGTCGATCTTCAGCATCTTTCAGCAGTTTTTGACTTTTGGCGACGGCCCGACCGATGCGGTGATGGTCAACAACCACGACTGGCTCGGCCAGCTTGGCTACATCGAGCTGCTGCAGGAGGTCGGCACCCATTTCACCATCAACCGCATGATGACGTTCGATTCGGTCAAATTGCGGCTCGAACGCGAACAGCCGATGACCTTCCTCGAATTCAACTACATGATCCTGCAGGGCTATGATTTCCGCCATTTGTCGAAAGAGATGGGGGTGCGCCTCCAGATGGGTGGGTCGGACCAGTGGGGCAATATCGTCAACGGGATGGAGCTCGGCCGTCGCATGGACGGCGCCGACCTTTACGGCCTGACGACTCCGCTGCTCACCACCGCGGCGGGCGCCAAAATGGGCAAAACCGCCGCCGGCGCGGTGTGGCTTAACGCGCAGCAACTGTCCCATTTTGAGTATTGGCAGTTCTGGCGCAATTGCGATGACCGCGACGTCGGCCGCTTCCTGAAGCTGTTCACCGACCTGCCGCTGGACGAGATCGCGCAGCTCGAAGCGCTCGGCGGCGCCGAGATCAACGCCGCCAAGAAAATCCTTGCCGACGCCGCCACCGCGCTGTGCCGCGGCGAAGAGGCGGCGCGCACCGCGTCGGACACCGCCGCGCAAACCTTTGAAAAGGGTCAGATTGGTGGCGACCTGCCGCACGCCACCGCGCCCGCCGAGGGGATCAGCGTCGTCGATGCGCTGCGCGAACTGGGCTTCGCCGCGTCGAACAAGGAGGCGCGCCGCAAGCTCGACGAGGGCGCGGTCAAGGTCGACGGCGTCGTCATTCGCGACCCGCATCACCTGATTTTGCCCGGCGCCGATCCCGTGCCGCTGAGCCTGGGGTCAAAAAAACATGGTCTTGTAGCGCGCTAGAGCAAAATCCGCGTTTACCTGTTCTTCAGCATTCGAGTGGATCGTCATGACAAAACCAACAAGGTCCACAAAAATGCGCAAGATCGACACCAGCAAGGCCCATTATGTCGGGCTCGACCAGCGAATTGCTCCGCGTAGCGACGTCTATGTCCGCCTGCCCTTCGTCATGCCCGACGGACGGCAGGAAATGTGCACCTGCGTCAACATCAGCGCCGACGGTATGCTGATGCGCTTCGAGCGCGGGCTCGAGATCGGCGACCTCGTCGTGTTCCGCATGCCGATCATCGGCCGCACCGCGGCAAAGGTCGTGTGGTCGCTCGGCGGCAAGACCGGTGTCCAGTTCGACAAGTCGATCGCGGTCGAAGATTATCTGCCGATGATCCGCGCCATGGGCGCCCGGGCGGACGTCAACTAAGGACTCCACAACCGTCGCCTCCGCGCGATCATCCACTCCTGAGCAGCGGTACCGCCGCATCGCGTTCGAACAGATAGAGGCAGTGGCGTACCGCCTCACCGCGCGCGCCGTCCATGCCGCCGTCGCGTTCCACAAACAGCCGCGCGTCGTCATGCGCCACCGGCAATAGCCGCACGAGCTGCTCGGCGCTCGCCAGACCGTAATCGGCGTCGCCCGACTGCTTCAATCCCAGCAGCTCGCCGCCACCGCGTAGCTCCAAATCCTTCTCGGCAATCACGAAGCCGTCGTTCGTCTCGCGCATCAACGCCAGCCGCTCGCGCGCGGTTTCGGACAGATTTTGCGAACGCAGCAACAGGCACACCGATTTCGCCGCGCCGCGCCCGACCCGCCCGCGCAATTGGTGCAGCTGTGCGAGGCCAAAGCGATCGGCATGTTCGACGATCATCAGACTGGCGGCGGGCACGTCGACCCCGACCTCGATCACCGTGGTCGCGACCAGCACCCCGATTTCGCCCGCCTGGAACCGCGCCATGACGTCATCCTTGTCCGGCCCCTTCATCCGCCCATGCACCAATCCCACGCGATCGGCGCCCAGCCGCTCGCGCAGCAGCGCGGCGCGCTCTTCGGCGGCGGCAAGTTCGCTCATTTCGCTCTCGGCGACCAGCGGGCAGACCCAGTAGGCCTGCGCCCCGGTCGCCAGATGGCGCTCGAGCCCGCCGACAACCTCGTCGAGCCGGTCGACCGACACGACGCGGGTATCGACCGGGGTGCGCCCCGGCGGCATCTCGTCGATCCGCGACACATCCATCTCGCCATGATTGGCGAGTTGCAGCGTGCGCGGGATCGGGGTCGCGGTCATCACCAGCAGATGCGGCGGGCGCGCCGCCTTCTGGGTGAGCATCAGTCGCTGCGCGACGCCGAAGCGGTGCTGTTCATCGACCACCACCAGCGCCAGATCGCGGTACGTCACCGCGTCCTGAAAAATCGCGTGGGTGCCGACGAGGATGTCGATGCTGCCGTCGGCGAGGCCCATCAGCGTCGATTCGCGTACCCGCCCCTTGTCGCGTCCAGTCAGGATCGCGATGGTGACCGGCAGTCCCGCGAGCATCGCCTGCAAGGTCGCGAAATGCTGGCGCGCCAAAATCTCGGTCGGCGCGAGCAGCGCCGCCTGCGTCCCCGCCTCGACCGCCGCCAGCATCGCGCGCAGCGCGACCAGTGTCTTGCCCGATCCGACATCGCCCTGGAGCAGCCGCAGCATCGGCGTTTCGCGGCCCATGTCGGCGGCGATCTCGCGCCCCACCCGCTCCTGCGCGCCGGTCAGCCCGAACGGCAGCCGCAGCGCGTCGATCAGCCGCCCGTCGCCGACCACCGCACGCCCCCTGCGTTTGCGTAGCCCCTCGCGGATCAGCATCAGCGCGACCTGGCTGGCGAAAATCTCGTCATAGGCCAGCCGGTCGTGCGCCGCCGCGTCCTGCGGGCTGGCATGCGCGCGCGCCAGCGCCTCGCGCCAGGCGGGCCAGCCGCGGCTGGTCAGCAGCGGGCCGTCGATCCACTCGGCCAGTTCGGGCCGCCGTTCGAGCGCGATCTCGACCAGCTGCGACAGCCGCGCGTTCGTCAGCCCTTCGGTCAGCGGATAGACGGGTTCGTGAATCGCGATCCCCGCTTCGTCGCCCGGTTCGACGACCTGATCGGGATGGACGATCTGGCGCATCTCGCCATAGAGATCGAGCCGCCCCGACACGCGGCGCGTCTCGCCCAGCGGGAACAGCTTGCGCGCCAGCCCCGACGTCCGCCCGAAATAGACGAGGCGGACATGGTCGCCCGCGCTGTCGAACGCCTCGACCCCGAACGGCGCGCGCGGCGAACGGCCCGAGCGATAATCCTGCGCGGTCAGGTCGACGATGATCGTCTGCCCGGCCTGTGCTTCGTCAAGCCGGCCCACCGGAAAGCGCGAGATCAACCCCGTCGGCAGATGGAACAGCACATCGACGACACGCTCCAGCCCCAGCCGGGTCAATGGCTTGGCCAGCTGCGGCCCGACACCTTTCAGGTCGGTAAGCGCGGCAAAGAGCGGATTGAGGATTTCGGGTCGCATGGCTAGGGCGTGTCTAGCCCCCACATTCCGTTCGTGTCGAGCGAAGTCGAGACACCCTTCGGAGCAGCGCGGGGCCGATGGGTGTCTCGACTTCGCTCGACACGAACGGACTTGGTGATCTTCGTTGCTGAATCATTCGATCGGACTAAAAGGCCCGCCATGACCGACCGCCTCAAACGCCTGAAATTCCGCGCCTGGCATCGCGGCACGCGCGAGGCCGACTATATGATCGGCGGCTTTTTCGACCGCTATGCCGCGACGTGGGGCGAGGACGAGATTGCCTGGTACGAAATCGTCGTCGAGGAAGACGACGTCGATATCATGGCGTGGGCACTCGGCACCGGCGAGCCGCCCGCGCATCTGAACCGTCCCGAGATGATCGCCGCGATGCGCCGTCTGGACTATATCCCGCTGCCATGACGATTCCCGCCGCCGATATTTTCGCCGCGATCGGGTCGGCAGCGGCGCCGCTGACGCTCGCGCGCGCCGCCGACGGTTTTCTGCCGCTGCTGCTCGCCGATCTGGCGCGCGCCAGCGACAAGCGCCTCGTTTACGTCGCGACCGACGACACCGCGATGCAGGCGATCGCCGATGCCGCGCCCTTTTTTGCCCCCGACCTCATCGTCCACCGCTTCCCCGCATGGGATTGCCTGCCCTATGACCGCGCGGGTCCGTCGATGCGCGTCAGCGCCGACCGGCTGGCGACGCTGTCGGCCTTGCAAGCCGCTCCGAAGCGCGGCGAGCTGATCCTCACCACTGTCGCCGCGATCACCCAGCGCACCCTCACCCCGTTCCGCATCCGCCAGCTCGCGACGACGCTCGCCGCCGGGCAACGGATCGACCGCGATTCGCTCGCCGAGCTGCTGGTGTCGAACGGCTTCAGCCGCGTCGACACCGTCGCCGATCAGGGCGAGTTTGCCGTGCGCGGCGGTATCGTCGACCTGTTTCCCGCCGGTGAAGAGAACGGCCTGCGCATCGATTTCTTTGGCGACGAGATCGAAAGCATCCGTCGCTTCGACCCCGCCGATCAGCGCAGTCTCGGCCCCGCCAAAGCGTTGCAACTGCTCCCCGCCACCGAAACGCTGCTCGACGAAGGCACGATCAAGCGCTTCCGCTCGACCTATCGCGACCTGTTCGGGGCGCAGGCGACCGGCGATCCGCTGTATCAGGCGGTCAGCGAGGGGCGGCGACAGGCGGGCATGGACCATTGGCTGCCGCTGTTCGAGGAGCGGCTGGCGACCCTGTTCGACCATATCGACCCCGCGACCCCGGTGCTGCGCGGGCACCGCAGCGAAGCCACCGCCGAGACGCGTTTTGCCGCGATCGCCGATTATCATGCGAACCGCGTCGCCGCCGAAAAGGAATCGACCGGCAGCTATCGCCCGCTGGCACCCGATACACTGTATCTGGCCGAGGCCGAATGGGCGACCGCGGCGACAGGCCGCCCGATCCACATCATCACGCCGTTCGACGTGGCGCCCTCACCGACCGTCATCGACCTCGAAACCTTTGCCGCGCGCGATTTCACCCCCGAACGCGCCGCCGACGCCAATGTCTATCAAAAGGTCGCCGACCATCTGAGCGACGAGCGCCGCAAGGGACGCCGCACAATCATCGCGAGCTATTCAGGCGGCGCGCGCGAGCGCTTGTCGGGGCTGCTGCGCGAGCATGGCGTTACGTCGCTCGCCCCGGCTGACGGCTGGCAAGATGCGATCGGCACCGCTTCGGCCGAAAGCGGCGGCGCGACAGCGATGGTCGTACTCCCCCTCGATCACGGCTTTGCCTCCGACGCGATCAGCCTGCTCACCGAGCAGGACATTCTCGGCGAACGCCTCGTCCGCCGCCAGAAACGCCGCAAGAGCGCCGACGCCTTCCTCGCCGAACTCGCGACGCTCAGCGTCGGCGACATGGTCGTCCACCTCGACCATGGCATCGGGCGCTATGAGGGACTGACCTCGATCCCGGTCGGCAACAGCCCCCATGATTGCGTCGCGCTCACCTATGCGGGCGGCGACAAGCTCTATGTCCCCGTCGAAAATCTCGACGTGCTGTCGCGCTACGGCGGCGAGAGCGACGGGGTCGCGCTCGACCGACTCGGCGGCGAAGCATGGCAACGCCGCAAGGCGCGGATGAAGGAGCGGATCCGCGAGATCGCGGGCGAGCTGCTGGCGACCGCGGCGCAGCGCGCGCTGCGCTCGGGCGAATTGCTCGCGCAGGATGCCGCCTATCCCGCCTTTGCCGACCGCTTTCCCTATCAGGAAACCGACGATCAGGACCGCGCGATCGGCGATGTGCTCGCCGATATGGCGTCGGGCAAGCCGATGGACCGGCTGGTCTGCGGCGACGTCGGGTTCGGCAAGACCGAGGTCGCGCTGCGCGCCGCCTTCGTCGCCGCGATGGCGGGGGTGCAGGTCGCGCTTGTCTGTCCGACCACCCTGCTCGCGCGCCAGCACTTCACCAATTTCGTCGAGCGTTTCAAAGGTTTCCCGGTCAACATCGGCCGCCTGTCGCGCCTTGTCCCGGCTGGCGAAGCGCAGAAGACCCGCGACGGGCTGGCGAGCGGTCATATCGACATCGTCGTCGGCACCCATGCGGTGATCGCCAAATCGGTCGAGTTCAAACAGCTCGGCCTCGTCATCGTCGACGAGGAACAGCGCTTCGGCGTCGTCCACAAGGAGCGGCTCAAACAGCTCAAGGCGGACGTCCATGTCCTGACGCTGACCGCGACGCCGATCCCGCGCACGCTGCAAATGGCGATGTCAGGGCTGCGCGAGCTCAGCGTGATCCAGACCCCGCCGGTCGATCGCCTTGCCGTCCGCACTTATGTGGCGCCGTGGGACGCCGTGGTGCTGCGCGAAGCCTTGCTGCGCGAACATGACCGCGGCGGGCAGAGCTTCTTCGTCGTGCCGCGGATCAAGGATCTGCCCGACATCGAGGAATTCCTGCGCAACCGCGTCCCCGAAATCAAATATGTCGTCGCGCACGGCCAGATGACCCCGACCGAAGTCGAGGACCGGATGAGCGCCTTCTACGACCGCAAATATGATGTGCTGCTGTCGACAACGATCGTCGAATCCGGCCTCGACATTCCGAGCGCCAACACGCTGATCATCCACCGCGCCGACCGGTTCGGCCTCGCGCAACTGTACCAGCTGCGAGGCCGGGTCGGGCGCGCGAAGACGCGCGCCTATGCCTATTTGACCACCCCCGAACATGGCGCGATCACCGACACCGCCGAAAAGCGGCTCAAGCTGCTCGGCGACCTCGACACGCTCGGCGCGGGGTTCCAGCTCGCGAGCCACGATCTCGACATTCGCGGCGCGGGCAACCTCGTCGGCGACGAGCAGTCGGGGCATATTCGCGAGGTCGGGTTCGAGCTGTATCAGTCGATGCTCGAAGAGGCGATCCTGATGGCCAAGGCCGAAGGCGCGGGCAAGCTGCCCCCGCGCGAAGCCTTGTCACCGACGATCACCGTCGACGCGCCGATCCTGATCCCCGAGGATTATGTCCCCGACCTGCCGCTGCGCATGGCGCTCTACCGCCGCCTCAACGATGCTGCCGACCGCCCGGCTCTCGATGCCTTTGCCGCCGAGATGATCGACCGTTTCGGCCCGCTGCCGCCCGAAACCGCGAACCTCATCCTGCTGATGGAAATCAAGGCGAACGCCCGGATCGCGGGCATCGCCAAGCTCGACGTCGGCACCAAGGGTGCGCTGGTCAGCTTCCACAGCGACCAGTTCGCCAACGTCCCGGGCCTGATCGCCTATGTCGAACGGCTGAAGGGCCGCGCCCGCCTCCGCCCCGACAACAAGCTGTCGGTTAGCGGCGACTGGGTGAGCACCGGCGCACGGCTGAACGGCGCGCTGCAATTGTCAAAGGGATTGGGCAAGCTGGCGAAGCAGGCGGGTTGACCGTCGCACCCACGAAGGCGGGGGCGACGTGTCTATTCAGCCTGCCATCAGCCCCAGCAACTGGTCTGCCGGCACAGGCCCCGACTTCAAAAACCCCTGCCATGACGCGACCCCCAGTTCGGACAGGCGCGCCAGCTGGCGTTCATTCTCGATCCCCTCGGCCACCACCAGCAGCCCGAGCGCCCGCGCCAGATCGACGATCGCGCGCACGACAATGCGGTCGCGGTCGCTGCCGTCGATGGTGCGGGTGAAGCCGCTGTCGATCTTGAGATAATCGATCGGCAGCCGCGCCAGCAGCGACAGGCTGGAATAGCCGGTGCCGAAATCGTCGATCGCGATCGCGCAGCCGAGCGCACGGATCTGCGCCAGCTGTTCCGCGGCGCTCGCCGGATCGCTGAGCATCGCCTGCTCGGTCAGTTCGAGCGTCAGCCGGTCGGGATCGACCTTGGCCGCTTTCGCCATCGCGGCAAACCGGCCCGCAAATTCGGGATCGCCGAGATCGGCGGCGGTGATGTTGAGCGAGACACGCAGCTTGGCCAGCGATTTGGGCCAGTTCGCCATTTCGGCGAGCGCGACGCGGTGGGCATGTTCGGTCAGCTCGCATTCGAGCCGCGCCGCGCGCGCTGCGGTTACCAGCGGCCCGGCGCCGAGCAGGCCGAGTTCGGGATGTTGCCAGCGCAGCAACGCCTCGACCCCGATCATGTCACCGGTGCCGACATCATATTGCGGCTGGTAATGGATCAGCACCTCGTCGCCCGACAGCGCAGCATGCACCATCACCCCATCGCGCGCCGAGGCGGGCCGCGCCAGCTGGTCGCCCGCGGTGCGCAGCTGCTCGGCGACCGATTCGTCACGGGTGATCAGCGCCGCGGCGATGCGGATCGACAGCCGCCCGTTCGGGTCGCCGACGATCGGTTCGGCCAGCGCGACATGCAGCGCCCGTTCCTGCGCGCGCAATGCCCCTAGCGACATCGGCGCCGACGGCACGATCAGGAAGCGTGGCCCGTCGAGCCGGTCGACGCACGACCCCTGCCCGAATTCGTCGCTGGCGAAATTTTCGAGCCGCCGCCCGATTTCGTCGAGCACCGCGTCGCCGGTTGCGGTCCCGGCACTGTTGTTGATCCGCGCCATCTGGTCGATCTGGACCAGGATGACGCCGGCGTCGGCATCGTGGCGCGCGTGCAGGGCTTCGAGTTTTCGGACGCACGCGGAAAGGGTTTCGGATAAGCGATTCATGGCGTCCCCCTAGCAGGCTTTACTTGCCAAGTTCCTGCCTTTTGCATCACAAGGGCGGTGTGGCTGCCACATTTTCCCAACCTGCCGCATCGACGGCGCCTTTGATCGACGGTCATGGCCGACGAATCAGTTACTTGCGCCTGTCGGTCACCGACCGCTGCGACCTGCGCTGCCGTTATTGCATGGCCGAAGACATGGTCTTCCTGCCCAAATCGGCGGTGCTCAGCATCGAGGAAATGGGCGAACTGGCCGAGCGATTCGTCGCGCGCGGGATTCGCCGCATCCGCCTGACGGGCGGCGAGCCGCTGGTGCGACGCGGCATCGATACGCTGGCGATGCGGCTGGGCGCGATGATCGGGCACGGCCTCAACGAACTCACCCTGACCACCAACGGCATGCGGCTGGCCGAATATGCGCCGATGCTGGCGGCAGCGGGGGTGCGGCGGATCAATGTCAGCCTTGATACGCTGGATGCTGCGGCGTTTCGCCACATCACCCGCGTCGGCGATGTCAATGTCGCGCTGGGCGGGATCGCTGCGGCCCGCGCTGCCGGGCTCGCGGTGAAGATCAACATGGTCGCGCTCGCAGGGCTCAACGAAGACCAGTTGCTGCCGATGCTCGATTACTGCGCCGCGTCCGGCTGCGACCTCACGCTGATCGAAACGATGCCGCTCGGCGAGGTCGAAGCCGACCGCAGCGACCATTATATCCCGCTCCACCATTTCATTGCCCCGCTGCGCGAAACCAGCGCCATCTATCCGGTCGAGAAACGCACCGGCGGGCCCGCACGCTACTTCGCAATCGAGGACAGCCCGGTCACGCTCGGCCTGATCACGCCGCTGTCCGACAATTTCTGCGCCACGTGCAACCGCATCCGCCTGACCGTCGAGGGGCGCGTCTATATGTGTCTGGGGCAGGACGACCATGTCGACCTGCGCACGGCGCTCCGCGACGCTGGCGACGTCGATGGGTTGATTGATCTGGCATTGGCTGGCAAACCCCGCGCGCATGACTTTCATATCGAACGAAAGTCCACACCGGCGGTCGCGCGTCATATGAGTGCAACGGGCGGCTAGTCGGCCGCCCGCGAGGGGAACCGGACCAATATGCATCGCAAGATCGCGCTTGTCGCATCGAACGCGCCCGCCGCCATGGAAGCCGAGGCCGAGCTGCGCCCGCTCTATGACTTCGTCGATCTGAACGAGGCCGATTTGCTGATCGCGCTCGGCGGCGACGGTTTCCTGCTCCACATGCTGCACCAGTTGCTCGACCAGCGCCGCAGCATGCCGGTGTTCGGGATGAACCGCGGCACGATCGGCTTTTTGATGAACGAGTTTCGCATCGAAGGGCTGATCGACCGGCTCGCCGCGGCGCGACCCTTTTTGATCCATCCGCTGAGCGGCGACATCACGACGATCAGCGGCGAGCGCCACATCCTGCCCGCGATCAACGAAATTTCACTGCTCCGCGAAACGCGCCAGGCAGCAAAGCTCGAAGTGATCATCAACGAAAAGACGATGCTCGAGGAACTCGCCTGCGACGGCGTGCTGGTGTCGACCCCCGCGGGCTCGACTGCGTACAACCTCAGTGCCAACGGCCCGATCCTGCCGCTCGAATCCGAAATGCTGGCGCTGACCCCGATCAGCCCGTTCCGCCCGCGCCGCTGGCGCGGCGCGCTCGTCCCCGAATCGACGAGCATCCGCTTCAACGTCCGCGAGGCCGCGAAACGCCCGGTCAGCGCGGTCGCCGACCAGCGCGAAATCCGCGATGTGAAGACGGTGCTGGTCACCACCGACCGCAGCCGGCCGCTGACTTTGCTGTTCGATCCCGACCAGGGGCTCGACGAACGCATCGCAATGGAACAATTTATCGTCTGAACCGAGCCTGTCGCGCCAAAACCCTCTTGATAAAGTTGGCGACCCACGGCAAAGGGGCCGCCTTGCCCGCGTCAGCGGGATGTTCCTCGGTAGCTCAGTGGTAGAGCAATCGACTGTTAATCGATCGGTCGTAGGTTCGAATCCTACCCGGGGAGCCATTTCTTACTTTTGCCGGTTTTGGCGCTGGAAGCGCCCTCCCCGGCCTCTGCGCGAGGCAGGCTTTCCACAATTATATCAAAGGGTTTGCGGAAGGTCGCGGACACCTGTCCATCCTTGTACGAACAGTTCGATAGTAAATGGTGGAGGATGTTTCGTTTACCAGCGAACTTGGCCTCTGCGAACATGCGCCGTGCGTGCTTGGCAATAGCAAGGAGCGCAATGCCGTCGTCACTATAGGCGTGATCGGCGTCGGACAGGCGATCGACTCCCGCGAAAACCCCTTCAGGTCCTCAGGATAGTCTTCCGAAATTCGGGCGAAGAGCGCTTCGTCCAGCTTGCCATCGACGTGGTCAAAATAGCCTGCTTCATACGCTCGCGAATAGCGTCCCGGTCGCGGCGCAGGCGTTCGAGAACCCGTGCGTGCTCGGTTTCGATGAGGTCGCTGTTTTCTTTCAGGGCCTGACCGAGCCACTGATGCATTCGCCGCGTCATCGACACCCTCGCCACGATATCGACAAACTGCTCGAGCAGCTTCTTCTGGCGCACCTAGGGTTCCTTGCAGTTTTCCTTGTACCGGCTCAAAGCCCCGGCTGCGGAGCAGATGCAGCGCTTTCAGGCCATAGGGACAGATATGATGCTCCATCACCATGCGATAGATGGTCGCGCGCGGCTTGCTCGAAACCGCCGTACCGGTAAGCGCTGGCGCGCTTTCGCTCGCATGCTGAACCTGCATATTCATCGATCCGCCTTTCTTGATTCCCGATCGCTCCCCGCTATTTGGGTTCCGTACCATAGTACGGAGTCAGGATCTTGCGTGACATGACCATAGGCCAGCTTGCTCGGCAGGGCGGCGTCAATGTCGAGACGATCCGCTATTACCAGCGCCGCGGGCCCGTTCCGGATCAATTGGCCAGCACCACGTCGGAAAGCCGGGTCCGGCGCTATGACCAGGCAATTATGCGCCGCCTTCGCTTCATCAAATCGGCGCAGGCAACGGGATTCACGCTCACAGAGATTGTCGAACGGCTTGAACTCGACGCGTCGAGTGACCGTGCGCGAGCGCGCGAGCTGGCCGACGCGCGCATCACCGCGATCGAGAAGACGATCGGCGAACTTGATGCAGCCCGGCGCGCGCTTGTCGGCCTCTCACGCCAACGCGCTGCCGCCGACACGCCCCATTGCCCGATCATATCGACGTTCGAACAGGTCTAGCCCGGAACAGACCTTGGGGACGGAAGGCGGTGCCGGCACTTGTCTGCTCCTCTCCGCTGCGATCAATCGGCCGCGAACGGTTCCAGCATTCCCAGCCAGGCCAGGAGCGCGAGGATGGCGAGCCCCGCTGCGACTTCGAGCTGGATGCTGGCGCGAATGGCCGCGGCGGCGCTGCCGGGGTCCGCATCGGGACTTGCGACGGCTGCGCGAAGCGCCGGGGTCAGGCGCCAGCGGTTCGCGGCGGCAAGGCCCAGCATCGCGGCGAATAACATAAGTTTCACGAGGAGAAGCCGGCCATAGGGCGAGGCGAGCGATTGCGTCACATGCGCGGCGCCGATGACGATTTGACCGTTGATAAGGCCGGTCGCTGCGATGACGAGCACGCAGAGCGTTCCGACGCGCGCGAATTGGTCGAGGCCGCGCGCCGCAAGGGCAAGGCGCGCTTCGCGACCCGGGGCGCCAGGCCTGAGCAGCAGCAGGAAGGCGGCTATGGCACCGAGCCAGATCGCGGCGGCGATCATGTGAAGCGCGTCGCTTGCGCGGTGGAGCCAGCCGGCGGCGCCTTCGGTCGCGCCGGCATGACCCGCCCAGGCCAGAGTTGTGAGCGCCGCCGAACCGGCGGCAAACAGGATCGCAGCGGCAGGCGTGGGCCGGCGGCCGAGCCGAAAGCTCGCCGCGACCGCGACAAGCAGCGCGGCGATGCGCACCAGCCAGGCGGCGCCGACGTCGGTCTCGCGGATCATCGCCAGAAACATCGCGGTATCGACCGCGAAGACGCCGACGCCCTGCATGGCGGCGGTCAGCACCGCCATGCCGCCCACGGATAGAAGCAGCGCGAATGCGCAAAGCCATGGCTGCGGCCGGAAAAAGGGTGATGCGAGCGCCCGGTCGCGGCGCTCGGCGGGCGTCAGCACATAGAGCGGAAAGGCCGCAAGCCCTGCGATGAGCATCAGGTTGGCGAAAAGCGCGAACCGGACACCCATCAACAGGAGATCGGTCACTTTCCTATTTCACGGTAAAGGCGAATTCGCCTTCCATGCGGTGCGTGTCGGCACCCGCCGCCGACCATTTGACCTTGTAGCTGCCGGGGACGAGTGCGCGCTTGGCCGCGAGCGTCATCGACTTGCCGTCCTTGCCCATCGTCGGCGTCGCCGCGATCCTCATCGGCGCATGATTGGCCATGCCGGGCATCCCGGTCATCACCAGCTCGGCTTTCACCGTCGAGGCGATGAGCTTTTCATTGAACCGGAGGCTGACCGAGGTCACCTTCGAAACGGTCGTATTCGCGGCGGGGGTCGAACCGACGAGCTTGGCGTGGGCGCTTGCCGCAGTCGGCGCGAGAAGCATCGCGAGAGCGGCGGCCGCAGCGGGGAGAATGGACTTGATCATAAATGCTCCAATTTTGGGTCTGTCCTGCTAATACGCAAATCCGGCGCCCGGCCCTTGGAAAATCTGTGCCTGATCGTCGCATTATTTCTGAGGGATGATGGGATCGTGCGCGTATGATCTTTGGAAGGGCCAGTAGTAAAAACCAATGGACGAACTCCGGATCTTGAACGAAGCGAAGGTGCCGGGCGCGCTCGACATGCTCGACGATCGTATTCTTGCGGCGTTGTCGAGCCGGCAGCGCGAGGCGTCCGCGATGCAGCGGATGTTGGCACTTGCCGCTTTTGTCTCGCTCGGCGGAGGCTTTGTCGTCGGCAGCGCGATCGTTCCGCCTGCCGTGGCCGCGAGCCCGATCACGCCGCTCATTCCGGCCAGTCCGCTGGCCCCCTCGACCTTGCTGGATTCGCGTTGATGACCTCGTCGCATCGCTTGCTGCTCTTCGGTCTCGTCGCCTTTATTGCGGCGCTTGCCGGGGTTCTCGCCGGGCGTTTCGTCGTCGAGACGCCGCGCGCCAGCGAAACCGAGCTGCACGCGCTTCTCCACAACCAGCTGAAGCTCTCGGCCGCGCAGCAAGTGAAGATCGACCGCATCGAGGCGAAATTCGCGCTAAGGCGCGATGCACTCGAACTCGACATGCGCGCCGCCAATATCCGGCTCGCACAGGCGATCGAGGCCGAACATGGCTATGGTCCCCGCGTGACCGAGGCCATCGACGAGACCCACCGCGTGATGGGCGAGCTGCAGAAGGAAACGCTCCAGCATCTGTTCGCGATGCGCGTCGTTCTCGATCGCGAGCAGGCCGCGATGTTCGACAAGACCGTGGTCAAGGCGCTGACCGCCGATGCGCGGTGAGCCTCGATCTCACGCAATGTAGCGACCGCGAGCTCGCCGCACTTGCACACGCCGGGCAACAGGCGGCCTATCGGGAATTGCTGCGGCGCTACAAGACGCCGGTCTTTCGCCTGATCCGAGCCAATATCGGCGATCCCGACGAGGCTCTCGACCTGACACAGGAAAGCTTCATCGCAGGCTTTGCCGCGCTCGGTCGCTACGATGCCGACCGGCCGTTCCGGATGTGGATCGCGCGGATCGCACTCAACAAGTGCCGCGACTGGGCGCGCCGCCGCTCCGTCCGCTCTTTCTTCGCCCGGGCCCTGCCGCTCGATAGCGCCCATGACGTCGCCAGCGACGGTCCGGCTCCCGATGCCGAGGCGGCCGATCGCACCGAACTCGCGCGCGTGCGTGCCGCCATGACGCGCCTCGCACCGAATCTGCGGGAAATCCTCATTCTTCGCGGCGTCGAAGAGCTCAGCCAGGCGGAAACCGCCGAACTGCTCCAGATCAGCGAGAAGACGGTGGAAACCCGCCTCTATCGCGCCCGCGCGAAACTGAAAGTGCTTCTTGGCGGAACCTCGCCGCGTGCGGCCGAATGAATGGCATGCGATCGCTGCCCTTTTTGTGCGAAGGATGAGGGGCGCAGGGGCGCGCCGCGTATGACTATTGAGACAAGGCGATATTCAGGGATTTTATGCAGATAGACAGGCGTCGTTTCGTGAGTGCAGCATTGGGCGGCGGGACCGCGGCCGCGCTGGCACCCTGGTTTCCGGCCTGGGCGCAGGCGGTATCGCCGGGCATAGTCGCGCCGCTGCCGACCGTGTCGGGCAACGACATCAGCCTGCGGATCGCGCGCCAGACGATGCGGATCGACGGCAAGGTCAGCCGCGCCATCGGCCTCAACGGCACCGTCCCCGGACCGCTTGTGCGCCTGAAAGAAGGGCAAACGGCGCGTCTCACCGTGATCAACGATCTTGACGAGGACAGCTCGATTCACTGGCACGGCCTGATTTTGCCCTTCCAGATGGATGGGGTCCCCGGCGTCAGCTTCCCCGGCATCAAGCCGCGCTCGACCTTTGTTTATGAATTCCCGGTCGTTCAGTCGGGCACCTATTGGTATCACAGCCACTCGGGTCTTCAGGAGCAACTCGGCCACTATGGGCCCATCGTGATCGATCCGGCGGGCGCCGATCCGATCGGCTATGACCGCGAGCATGTCGTGGTGCTCTCCGACCACAGCCAGCTGTCGCCCGACGCGATCTTCCGTAAGCTGAAGGTCAATCCCGGCCATTTCAACATGCAGCGCCAGACGCTGTCCGGCCTGCTTGCGGGCAAGGACCAGCCGCTGAAGGATCGAGTCGAATGGGGCGCGATGCGAATGGACCCGACCGATATCGCCGACGTCAACGGATCGACCTACCAGTTTCTGGTCAACGGTCATGGCCCGCGCGACAATTGGACCGCGCTCTTCAATCCCGGCGAGCGCATCCGGCTGCGGATCATCAACGCCTCGGCCATGACGATCTTCAACGTCCGCATCCCCGGCCTCAGGATGACCGTCGTGCAGGCCGACGGGCTCAACGTCATGCCGACCGAGATCGACGAGTTCCAGATCGCCGTTGCCGAGACCTACGACGTCATTGTGACCCCGATCGAGGCGCGCGCTTATACTCTGGTCGCAGAAGCGAACGACCGATCCGGGATGGGTCGCGCCACGCTCGCCCCGCGCGCCGGCATGGCTGCCGAGGTGCCGCCGCTGCGCGAGCGGCCGCTGGCGACCATGAAGGACATGGGCATGGGTGCCATGTCAGGCAGCACAGCTGGCGATGCCGCCTGCGCGCCCGAACATGCAGCGATGGGCCACTGCTCCCCCTCAGCCGATACCACGCAAACGGATCATGCCGCGATGGGGCATGGCGAGGGCGGCATGCAACATAGTATGCGCGATTTCGACGTCGCTCCCCAAATCAAACGCGACCCCAGCGTCCAGACCATCTCGCCGATGCCGGTCGACCGCATGGGCGAGCCGGGGCAGGGCCTTGAAGATGTCGGGCACAAGGTGCTGACCTATCATGATCTGGTCGCTCTCGAGCGCAATCCCGATGTCCGCGCCGCGGAGCGCTCGCTCGACATCCACCTCACCGGCAATATGGAACGCTTCATGTGGTCGTTCGATGGCGTCAAGATGTCCGACCATCATGAGCCGATCCCCTTCATTGAGGGTGAGCGGGTGCGGATCAACCTCATCAACGATTCGATGATGAGCCATCCCATCCACTTGCACGGCCATTTCTTCGAACTGGTAACGGGCAAGGGCGATCGGTCGCCGCGCAAGCATACGGTCCTCGTCCAGCCAGGCGGAACCGCAAGCTTCGATTTCACCGCCGACGCGCTCGGCGACTGGGCGTTTCATTGCCACATGCTCTATCATATGCATGCCGGGATGATGCGCGTCGTCAGCGTTCGCCCGCGGGGAGATGCGGAATGACCCGCGCCGCGTTTTTCCTCGCCGGCACCGCCGCTCTCACCTTTGCTACCTCCGCTGCCGCGCAGCCGGTGGACCATTCGTCGATGCCGGGCATGACCATGGCGACCGAACCGGAGAAGCCTGCTGCCAAGCCGGAGTCAGCTTCGCCACCGCGACCCAAACCCGCGCCGATGCCCGAGATGGATCATGGCGGCATGGACATGAATCCGAAGGATGCAAGTTGCGCGCCCGAGCATGCAGCGATGGGCCATTGCATGCCCGAGGCGGAGCCGGATGCTTCGCGCGCGGATATGCCGGACATGGCCGCGATGAACCATGGCACCGCCGCCCCGTCCGACCCCGATTGTCCGCCCGAGCATGCCAAGATGGGCCATTGCACGCCGAAAGTCCCCATGCCGGGCATGGACGGAATGAGCGGCGCAAGCGGCACTGACTTGCCGCCCGGCGACGCCGCCGCGCCCGCGCCGCCGAGCGACTGGTACGCCGACCGCATCTATCCCCGGGCCGAAATGGAGCATTCGCGCCACGCGATGATGGTGGAAAACGGCGCGCAGAAAATCGCCTTCATCAGCTTCAATCTCGCCGAATATCAGGCGCGCAAGGGCCGCGATGGCTACCGCTGGGATGGCGAGGCCTGGTATGGCGGCGACATCAATCGGCTGACCGTCAAGAGCGAAGGCGAGGGCGTCTTTGGCGAGGGTATCGAAGGAACCGAGACCCAGTTGCTCTACAGCCGCGCCGTCGGTCCCTATTTCAATGCGCAGGCGGGCATCCGGCAAGATCTCGGGCCGGGTCCTGATCGCACTTATGCGACGATCGGCTTCGAGGGGCTCGCGCCCTATTGGTTCGAGGTCGAGGGTGCTCTGTTCTTGTCGCACAAGGGCGGTCTGCACGGCCGACTCGAAGGCTATTATGATCAGCGCATCACGCAGAAGCTGATCCTCCAACCGATGGCCGAACTTAACTTGGCTTTGCAGGATGTTCCGGAAATCGGGGTCGGGTCCGGTTTGTCCGACGTGGAACTCGGGCTGCGCCTGCGCTACGAAATCGTGAAAGAATTTGCGCCTTATGTCGGGGTCGAATGGGCGCGCAAACTCGGCGACACCGCGCGCTTCGCGCGGGCCGCAGGCGACGATGCGGGTAGCGTCAGCTTGGTCGCGGGGATGAGGGTCTGGTTCTAGCTGCGGGGCGGCGAAACGGTCGGGAGAAGCGACGCGAATCGGCCTTTCGCGGCGTGCGTTGCAAAACGACTAGATGAAACGGGCATCGGACCGGAAATGAGCATGAAATCGCAATGGAGCCGGCGAAGCCTTCTCGGGCCGTTCGCCGCCGCGGGCGGCGCGGTTCTGGCGGGATACAACAGCGGCCCCGCGGACATGCCGCAGCGACCGGCTGCGGCCGAAAGCGAGCCCCTTCTCGTCTATCGCGATCCCGAATGCGGCTGCCGGCCGAGATCGCCCGCGAGGCGGGATATAGGGTGATGGTCGAGGACCCCGCCGACATGGCCGCGGTGAAAGAACACGCCGGCGTTCCGTCCGAACTCGCTTCCTGTCACACCGCGCTCGTCGCGGGCTATGCGATCGAAGGCCATGTGCCGCTGCCGCATCTCGCGGGGCTGCTCCGCGACAGGCGCGCGACATAAAAGGGATTGCTGTTCCCGGCATGCCGCGCGGCTCGCCGGGGATGGAAATGCCCGACGGGAGCAGGGACGTCTTCGAGGTGATGGCGTTCGATAGCGAGGGCCGGATGTCGGTTTTTTCCGCTTGGCCGACACACCAAGCAGAGCGCTCGACTGCATCCAAAAAAATGTCACGCAGAGGTGAGGGATAGATGCTTCGGGTGCGTATTATAGGGACTGGCTATGCATTCTCGTGACCTATCTAAGATATTGATCTTCAACGTAATTTTTCGTTGACCTGTATATACATTTGATGCTCTCTGAGGTGGGTAACGCAACCAGAAGGGGGTTTCGCGATGAAGATCAGGACAGTTTTGCTCGCCGGCGCTGCAGTTTTTGCAGGCATTTCCGTACCAGCGTTCGCGCAAAGCGATTCGGCAGCTGATACCGGGGCTGACAGCGCCAGCAGCGGTAGCGATATCGTGGTGACCGGGTCGCGTATCCGCCGGCAGGATCTTGCGGGCGTCGGGCCGGCAACGGTCGTCTCCGCCGAGCAGATCGAAAACACGGGTGTCGTCAATATCGAGACAGTTCTGCAGCGACTCCCTGCCAATGCGGGCTTCGCGGGCAACCAGACCTCGGCCTATTGGGCGAACAACGGCTATGGCACCGCGCAGGTCAATCTGCGCGGCCTCGGCATCAAGCGCACCCTCGTTCTGCTCAACGGCCGCCGCCTCGTCGCGGGCGGCACCGGGGCAAACTCGTCGCCCGACCTCAACATGATCCCCGTCGCGGCGCTCGCGCGCACCGACGTCCTCAAGGACGGCGCTTCGGCGATCTACGGTGCCGACGCGATGGCAGGCGTCGTCAATCTCGTCACCCGGACCGATTATGACGGGCTTGGACTCAGCGTTCGACAGGGCATCACCGAAAAAGGCGACGGATCGGATTTCACTGCCGACCTGCTGTGGGGCGTCCGCAACGATCGCGGCGGCTTCATGGCGGCGGTCACCTATCAGAAGACCAAGGCGGTCAACATGGCGACACGGGCGCCCTGTTCGCTCGCCGAAACCACCCCAGGCGCGCTGAGTTGCGTCAACAGTGCCTCGACGATCGGCGGCCGCGCGGTGCTGCCGAACGGTCAGCAGATCAATTTCAACCAGGTGCCGGGCGGCAACGGAAATTTCTTCGAGCCGTACAGCGCTGCCAGGCACAACTTCAATTCGGCGCCGTTCCTGAACGCAGTCAGCCCCGTCGAGCGTGTCAGCACGGCCTTTTTCGCCGATTATGACCTGACCGATAATATCGAGGCATTTGGCGAGTTTCTCTATACCTTCCGTAAATCGAACCAGATCGCGACACCTGGAACGCTGCGCAATCTGTCGATCGCGGCGAGCAACCCGACGAATCCGACGGGTCAGAATATCGTCCTGATCCAGCGGCGCCTCGCCGAACCGGGACCGCGCCAGTTCTTCCAGGAAACCGACACCTGGCAGGGCACCTTCGGCCTGCGTGGCAAGCTATCGAACGACTGGGGCTGGGAAGTGGCGGGCGCCTTCGGCCGCAACACCGCAGTCGATGGATCGACCAACATTGCCAATCTGGAGCGCGTCCGGAATACGATCAATACCGGCGTTTGCAGCCCTGCGCCCGGCGCGGCCATTCCGTGCGGCGACTATCTCGGTTTCGGCGATCTGACCCCTCAGGTCCTCGACTATATCCTGTTCACCTCGCGCGATCGTGGAGGCAACGAGCTGGCTACGGTAACCGCCGACCTCAATGGCGACCTTTTCAAGCTGCCCGCCGGACCTGTCTCTTTCGCGGCCGGCGTTGTCTATCGTAAGGAAAAAGGCTGGCGCGATCCCGATCCGCTGACCGTTCTCGGCATTGCCAACACCAATCAGCAAAGCCCGATTTCGGGGACCAGCATCGCAAAGGAAGCCTATCTCGAGCTGTCGGTGCCCATTCTTGCCGATACGCCCTTCTTCCAGGCGCTGACCGCTGGCGGCGCGGTCCGCTATTCGAACTACGACCTGTTCGGCAGCGACTGGAACTACAAGGCAAGCCTGGACTGGGTCATCAACGACAGCGTCCGTCTGCGCGGCACATATGGCACCGGCTTCCGCATTCCGAACGTCCCCGAACTGTTCGGCGGCGTGTCCGAAGGCAATCTGACGACGACCGATCCCTGCTCGCGCTATTCGACAAGCGGCAATGCAGGGCTGATTGCCAACTGCCGAGCGTCGGGCGTCCCGACGAACTATGTTCAGCTCGGCACGACGATTCTGACGACCGTTGGCGGCAACGAGAATCTTCAGCCCGAAAGCTCGACGACCTGGACGGTCGGGACGGTCGTCTCGCCCAAGGGCCTGATCCCCGGCCTGTCGCTGACCGCCGACTGGTTCGACATCAAGATCAAGGATGCGATCCGCGCCATCCCCGGCTCGACCAAGCTGGCCATCTGTTACGCCAGCGCCAACCTGTCGCACCCCTTCTGCGACGATTTCACGCGCAGTCCGCTGACTGGGGAGGTTACCTTCCTCTCCGCGCAGCCGATCAATACCGGTCGCGAGGAGATGAACGGCCTCGATCTCGGCCTCGTATACGACAACGACATCGGCAGCGTGAATGTCTCGCTCGACGTCAATCTGACGTACCTCAACAAATATGTCGTCCTGCCTTTCCCGGGCGGCGCACCGATCGATTTTGACGGCTTCATCGGCGGCGGCAACGGCGGTTATCCGAAGTGGCGCGGCTATGGCGTGCTGACCGCGGAAAAGGATGGCGTCAGCGCGACCTGGTCGACCCAATGGATCGGCAAGGCGACCGACTTCAATGCCGACCCCGGCGAAATCGGCTATCGTACGCCGAATATCTTCTACCACAATCTCCAGCTCGCTTTCGAGATCGATGAGAAAACCCGCTTCCAGCTTGGCGTCGACAATCTGTTTGATCGCAAGGCACCCTATATTCAGAGCTTCACCGATGCGAACACCGACACGATGACCTATGATCTGCTCGGACGGCGTTTCTACGTCGGCTTCCGAACCGCGTTCTGAGGGTAATCGACATGGCGATCCGTTGGCCGCTGTTTGTCCGGCGAACGCATAAATGGCTGGCCCTGGTGGTCGGCGTCCAGGCTTTGCTCTGGACGCTGACGGGCTTCTATATGGTGGTCGTTCATATCGACACCATCCACGGCGACCATCTGGTGCGCGCGTCGGCTTCCCAGCCATTTGAGCTTGCCGGGCTGGCGCCGCCTTCCCGAATTGTGGCGGCCGCGCCCGGCGCGTCCGAGGTCCGTTTGCAGCGATTGTTCGATCGCGCCGTCTGGCGCGCCGAAACGCCCGACGGCGCCAAGCTGTTCGATGCGCGCTCGGGTGCGCCGCTGCCTGCCCTGACCGAGTCCCAGGTCCGCGAGCAGGCGCGGCGCATCTATACGGGCGAGGGCAAGATCGTTTCGGTGCGGTTGCTGACAAAGGCGCCGCAGGAGATGCAGTCGCGCAAGCCGCCCTATTGGCAAGTCGAGTTCGAAGGTTGGAACCGCCCGACGCTCTACCTGTCGCCAGCGACTGGCGAACTGATTTCGCGGCGCCATGCGTTGTGGCGCGTCTTCGATTTCGCGTGGATGCTCCACATCATGGATTATGACGAGCGAACCGACGTCAACAACCCGCTGCTACGCATCGCGACCTGGAGCACCTTTGCCATGGCGCTGACGGGGGCATGGCTGCTGATCTGGTCTTTCAAGCGCCGCAAGAAAAAAAAAGCATGAAAAAGATCCGTCTCACGCCGCTGCTTTTCCGCCGCGTCCACAAATGGGTTGGCCTGATCCTCGGCTTGCAATTCCTGCTCTGGGCGCTCAGCGGCTCGGTGATGGCCTTGCTCGACAAGGACACGGTCGGCGGCCACGGCGGCGGAATGTTGCACGCGCACCCGCTACCGGCCGGGGAATATTTCGACATCGCGGCCTTGCCGCGTGGCGAGCCCGTCACCGGCGTGATCCTGCGCGATCTCGGGGCGCGGCCCATTTACGAGCTTCGCTCTGCCAAGGGTGTCCGCCTCGTCGATGCGACGAGCGGAGAGCTTGTTCATGTCGATGAGCAAATGGCCCGCGACGTCGCCTCGATGATGAACGAGGCGCCGATCCGCCGGGTCAGCGTGCTGGCAAAGCCGAACCTCGAATCGCGCGACCATGACGGCGCGATGTGGCGTGTCGACTTTGCCGACGCGGAGAACAGCAGCGCCTATGTTTCGCTCGACACCGCACGTTTCCTTGTGATGCGCGGCGACACGTGGCGGACCTGGGACTTCTTCTGGATGCTGCACAATATGGACTATGTGAACCGGAAGAGCTTCAATCACCCGCTGATCATCTTCGTCGCCTTTGGCGCGCTATGGCTTTCGGGGACCGGATTCTACCTGTTGTTCAAAAGCTTCAGCCGCGCCGATTTCCGCTGGCTGCGCCGGCGCCGCAAACCGGTCGTCGTCGTCCGAACCGGCTGATCGACCTCACTCGTCGATCGAGAAGGCGGCCGACAGTTCGAACCGGGTTCCGGGATGCGTCAGCCAGGCATGCGAAACGAGGCGCGACCGGCTCCATGTCCGGCGCGTCATCTGGAGCACCGGTTCGTTCTCCGACAGCCCCAGCATGCCGCGCATCCGCTCGTCGGGCATGGTCGCACAGACACGATGCTCGACCCGTTCGAGCGGCGCGATGCGCGTCAGATATTCGTTCGGCGTCATCCGGGTAAAGTCGAGCGTGCCATAGTCCGGCGCGATTGACGCGAGGACGAAACGCTCCTCGATCTGGATAGGGAATTCGGCCTCGTGATGGACGATGATCGAATGGAATAATTTGGTCCCCACCGAAACCTCAAGCAGCGGCGCGGTTTCGACATTCGCGCGCTCTTCGCGGTTCTGGATCACGCGGGCGCGGTAGGCATGGCCTCGCTCGCGGATTTCCTCGGCGATGTTCCGGATCTCGATCATCTGGCCGATGGGCCGGGGCTCGGCGATAAACGACCCGCTGCCGGCGCGCCGGACGACGACGCCCGCGGCCTGCAACTCGCGGACGGCGCGGTTCGCCGTCATCCGCGAGACATTGAACTGCTGAACGAGATCGGCCTCCGACGGCACGCGGTCACCGGGGCGAAGGCGACCGTCGCGGACTGCGTCGCAAATGTTCTGCTTGATGACGAGGTAGCGAGGTGTCGGTTCGCTGCCGACCGGTTCGTGGGGCTGCGCTCCCGCCTGATCGTGCGATTTGGAAACGGCGAGCCTTCGATTAAGCGATGGATTCATAAGCCGTCTATACATCTTCGCCAATCGGCAGCTAGGTAAAAGAGGAGGCTAGACAAGACGCGCTATGCTTGGGAGTCGCCAGCCAAGGGCAAAACCTCAACGCACCTCCCCTAGGAGCGAGATCGC
This sequence comes from Sphingopyxis sp., assembly GCA_016463225.1. Classification (GTDB taxonomy): domain Bacteria; phylum Pseudomonadota; class Alphaproteobacteria; order Sphingomonadales; family Sphingomonadaceae; genus Sphingopyxis. Next base: position 34,410 of record JAEMRT010000009.1, read on the forward strand.
GCTCCTCCATCTGCAAGATTGATGACGCTAGCGCTAGAATGGGTAGCATGCTGCCCAATCGGTTGGGGGGCGAATGTCTGCTTTCGAGATTTTGCACCCAGAAGCGGAAGGACCGTTACCGGCCAAAGACGGCGCTTTCATTTCGACAACGCCACCGACGCACTGGCACCGGCCTGAAAAAGTGGCGGCTCATATCGTCGGCGCGCCAGGCCTGTGGGAGGGCGGGATGCAGCTAATGCAGGCGCGCAACCCGGACGCTTATCGGGCCATTTCTGCTGCCGCGGCGGTGTGGCACGTTAGTTGACCTGCCCCCTTCTGAGTGGGCCAAAATTGATGATATATTGGATCACTCAGAAGGGGGCAGGTCAATCGCGTTCATCCAGAATCCCTAATATCGGCCGGAAAGCAGCGCCCCGGCGCGAGGCACCCGGGTTGACAATTCAAGACGCGTCAACACCTGATGCGCCGTGCAAATCGCGGCTGACACGACGGGCAAGCCGATCGCATCCTCGATCGTCTGCACCGACGGCAGCGAGGGCATCTGGACGCACGCCGAGAGGACAAGCGCGTCGATGCCGGTGAGGTCGAGCCGCTTGTAATGTTCGAGGAGATTGGCGGGGTCCTGCGCCGCGACCTCCAGATTGTCGGGGATTTCGAGCGCGAGCCAGTCGGACACTTCGACACCCTCGCCCTCGATATAGGAGACGACCATCTAGGTCAGCGGCTTCATATAGGGCGCGATCAGCGCGATGCGCTTCGCCTTTAGCGCCGCCAGCCCCTCGATCAGCGCGCCCGCGCTGGTGACCACCGGCGCGGCATGACCGTTCTCGACCGTCCGCTGGTGCAGCCGCGCCTCGGACTGGCGATGATAGCCCTCGCCCATGCTCATGATCGCAACGAGGCAGGCATAACCGAGGACGTCGACCGCGGCGTCCGACAGCTCAAGCGCGCAGCGATCGGAATCGGCGTCCATCGCGGCGAGCTCCTCTTTCGTCACCTTCCTCATCCGCATCCGCGACGAGTGGAAGGTGAAACGTTCGGGTGCGATGCTCTCCCGCGCGCGCAGCAGCGCCGGAATCTCGGTTTCCATCGTGACGTTCGAGCTGGGTACGATCTGCCCGATGCGGATTGGTCTGGTCATCACCCGCCCCCTCAGACCGCGATGATCGGGTTGCGCAGGGTACCGATCCCCTCGACCGTGCATTCGACGACGTCACCCGGCCACATAAACTCCTGCGGATCGCGGCCCGCGCCGACCCCCGCGGGGGTGCCGGTCGCGATGATGTCGCCGGGTTCGAGCGTCATCACGCTCGAAATATCGGCGATCAGCTGGTTCACGTTGAACAGCATGAAGCGCGTGTTGCTGTTCTGCTTCTCGACGCCGTTGACGTGGGTCAGGATATTGAGATTGTGTGGGTCGCCGATCTCGTCGGGGGTGACGATGCACGGCCCCATCGGCGCGAAGCTGTCCTGCCCCTTCGACACGATCCACTGTCCGGCGCGGCGGCAATCACGCGCCGACACATCGTTTATGACCGTGTAGCCGAAGACATGAACGAGCGCGTCGGCCTCCGAGACGCCGCGCGCCCTGCTGCCAATGATCACTGCCAGCTCGGTTTCCCAGTCGAGCTGCTGCGTCACCTTCGAATTGTGGCGGATCGGATCGTTCCACGCGACCACGGCGGTCGGCGGTTTCGAGAAGATCACCGGCTGCTGCGGCAGCTCGTTCGACGTGTCGAGCGAGCGCGCCGATTCAGCGACATGCTCGGTGTAGTTGAGGCCGATTCCGAAGATATTCTTGCGCGGGCGCGGGATCGGCGCGAGCAAGGTGACATTGCCCTCGGGCAGCGAGGTACCGATCAGGTCAGCGGTGGTCGCGGCTGCGACGGCTTCCTTCAGAAAGCGGAGCGCGATGGGCCCCAGATCGATGAAATCGAGCATCGTCGACGGCAGGTCATGCCCGATCGCATCGCCGAAATATTCGACGTCGATCACGAGGCCATCGTGGAGAAGGCCGAGCCGGGGTTCGGTCTCGACCGTGCGATAAGTCACGAAGCGCATAGATAGTCCTGTCTGCAAGTCAGGCGGGTTGGTGGCCGCCATTTTCGGAATAAGGCTCCTCGATCCGGACGCCGAGGGCCTCCATCACGGGGAAATCGTTGAACGAGAAGAGGAAGGCCTCTTCGGACGCGTCGAGATTGACGTGCTCGTGCCACGTCCAGGCGGGCACGCAGAAAATGTCGTGCGTGCTCCAGTCGAACCGCTCGCCGCCGATGATCGAATAGCCGCGGCCGCGCGCGACATTATAGACGACATTGCCGGTGTGGCGGTGCGCTTGTCCGTGGAAACCGGGTTTGAGCATCTGCATATGCGCGCCCATCGTCTGAAGCGCCCAGCCGCCGGTGAGCGGGTTCGAATAGCGCACCATATGGCCGTCGAAGGGGGTGCCGTCGGACACTTTCGCAAGTTTCCATAGCGCATCGCGCGTTGCGTCCCAGCGATAGACCATCACCGGCGACCAAGGCTTGTCCCACGCGCCGATGCCCTCGGGCCGCAGCCCGCCGCCATAGCTGAGCGGCAAGTCGTCGGTCGGAAAAGCCGCCGTCTGTGCGGGCTGGTCATAGACCGCGTAGAAATTGGTCTCGAGGCTGTTCATCAGCGGAATGTCGAGCCCGTCCTGCCAGATCGACACCTCGCCATCGGCGACGACGCCATGGTCGTGCCAGCACCCGCCCGGCGTCAGCACATAATCGTTTGCGCCCAATGTGATGTGGTGCCCGTCGACGACGGTATAGGCGCCCTTCCCTTCCATGATGAAACGGTGCGCCGAGGCGGTGTGGCGGTGCGCAGGGGTGATCTCGCCGGGTCGCATCGCCTGCATCCCGCTGAACAGCCAGCCGCAGACCGCGACATTCTCGCGCCCCGCATCGCTGTCATTGAGCAGGGTCACGACACGGCGCCCCGCTTCCTCGGGCTTTACCAGCTCGAGCGCGCGCATACACATCGCGCGCATCTCGGCATAGCGCCAGAGCGTTGGGCGATAGCGCGTTTCGGGCTCCCACGGCTCGATCGCATTGGCGCGTTTCCAGAAGGCGCCAGCGTTGCGACCGGCAAGCTCTTCGTAGAATGCTTGAAGTTCAGGCGTGTCGGTGACGCGCGCGCGTCCGAGCACATCGTCGCGGGGATCGATGATGGTGGAATTGCCCGTCATGACGGCGTCTCCTCGTCCGGATCGGTCGCGGGCGGCGGCAGGTCCATGAAATGGGCCGACGCGCGGGGGGTCCGGTCGACCGTCAGGTTGAAGATGTCGAAGCGGTTATAGCCGCCGATGATATCGTGCATCAGCTTGGGGCGGATACAGTCGCCAAGGTCGATATCGGCATAGACGATGCCCTCTTCGTCGATCAGCGCCTCGCCCACCAGATTGCCGTGCGGGTCGATGACGCCCGAAAAGGCGCTATTCGGCCGCGACAATAGTTCGCGGTTCTGCGGCCGGTCGGTGCTCATTGCGTCGATGATTTCGGCGCTCACCGCTGAGCAGGCAACGATCGTGAAGACCTTGCCCTCAAAGCTGTGCGCGGTCGCGCGGATCTTGATCGCTTCAGCCATATTGTACGACGCGGGCGCGACGGGCAGCGCGATATAATTGGCGACATGAACCAGCTCGCCCTGCGACAGCAGCGCAAAGCGCGCGAGCGTGTTGGTATTCTCGCCGCACGCGAGCGTGCCGAGCGGCCCGACCGGGGTGTCATAGACACGGATCGAACTGCCGTCGCCGCCCGCCCAGGTCAGCTTCTCGGCCCAGGTCGGGACCAGCTTGCGATGCCGCCCGAGCAAATTGCCATCGGCGCCGATGATGAGGTTGGTGTTGTAGAGCGTGCCGACGCTCACCGGATCGCGCTCGTTGATCCCGATCACCACGGTGCAGTCATGGTCGCGCGCGGCGGCGCACAGCGCCGCGACCTCGGGACCGTCGATCGCCAGCGATGCGCGGTAGAGGCGCTCGTGCCACTCAGCCCCCTCGATCGGGGTCATCAGCCAGTTCCAATAGGGATAGGCCGAGACGAACACCTCGGGAAAGGCGACAAGCTGCGCGCCGTTGCTGGCGGCTTCAGCGATCAGCGCGCACGCCTTGTCGACCGTGCGCGCGGTATCGAGGAAGATGGGAGCCGCCTGCACCGCGGCAACGCGCGACTTGGGCAGGAAGGGTGCCGATACGTCGCTCATGTCACCGCCGCCCGTTCGTGATATTGCGGCTTGTCCCACGCGCGCGTCACGCAGACCTTTTCCAGCCGCTTGACGGTTTCGACGATGTCCTGATAGCGCAGGTAAAGCGGCGTCAGCCCGAAGCGCAAAATGTCAGGCGCGCGGAAATCGGCGATCACGTCAAGTTCCTTGAGCGCCTGTACGATCTGGTAGCCCAGGGGATGCGCATAGGCGACCTGGCTGCCACGCTCCGCATGATCCTGCGCGCTGACCAGTTCGAAGCCATAGGCGTCGCACAACGGCTGCATCTGCTCGATGAACAGGTCACCGAGCGCGAGCGACTTGCGGCGAACCTCGGCCATGTCAGCTTCGAGCATCAGGTCGACGCCCACCTCGAGCGCCGCGAGCCCGAGCACCGGTGGCGTTCCGCACTGGAAGCGTTCGATCCCGGCGGCGGGAACATAATCCTCCTCGAAGGCAAAGGGCCGCGCGTGGCCGAACCAGCCCGACAGCACCGGCGTCGCCGCATGATGCCGCGCTGCCGCGAACAGAAAGGCCGGCGCGCCCGGCCCGCCGTTGAGGAACTTGTATCCGCAGCCGATCGCAAAATCGGCGTTCGCGCCGTTAAGATCGACCGGAATCGCGCCCGCGCTGTGGCTCAAATCCCAGACAACGAGCGCGCCGACGTCGTGCGCGGCGCGCGTGATCGCCGCCATGTCGCGGACGCGGCCCGACTTATAGTGGACCTGTGTGAGCAGCAGCACCGCGACGTCGTCGTTCAGCGCATCGACGATGGCATCGGGCGCGACGGTGACCGCCTTGACGCGGCCACCCGAAAAAGCCTCGATGCCCTGCATCATATAGACATCGGTCGGGAAGTTGGTCGCCTCCGAAAGGATCACCGTCCGCTCGCGGCGCAGCGAAAGCGCCGCCGTCAGCGCCTTGAAAATATTCACTGACGTTGAATCGGTCGCGACGATCTCGCCCGGATCGGCGCCGAGCAATCGCCCGATCTTGTCGCCGATACGCCGCGGTGCGGTCGACCATTCGGCGCCGAGCCACGAGGTGATCAGCCCCTCGCCCCATTCGTCAGCAACGACTTTCGCGAGGCGTTCGCCTGTCGCCTTGGGCAGCGCACCAAGCGAATTGCCGTCGAGATAGGCGAGGCCTTCGCGCAGCTCAAAGCGCTCACGAAAGGGCGCGAGCGGGTCGGCAGCGTCGAGCGCCGACACATCGGCGGCAAACATCGTGTCGGTCATGCGATTTCCCTCAAGATGGCGCGCACCGGGCTGGCGTCGGCGCCGACGATGCGCAGCGGCAGCGCGACAAGTTCGTACCGCCCGGACGGCACGTCATTGAGCACGAGGCCTTCCAATATCCGCATGTCGGCGGCCTTGACCGCCTGATGCGCGTCGAGTGTCTTCGATTGTTCGGGATCGAGCGACGCGGCATCGGTGCCGATCAGCCGCACGCCCATAGCGCCAAGCCGCGCGATCACATCGCTGGCGATCGCGGTGAAATCCGAGTCCCATTGCTCGTGCGGGAATTGCTCATAGGTCCGCAGCAAGACACGCTCGGCGCCCTCGATCGCGATCCAGTCCACATCGGCGACTTCAACCCGCCCGCGCGCATGACGGACGTCGAGCAGCACGCAAGGCCCGATATAGGCACCCAGATCGCAATCCGCCGACGAAGCGCCGTCATTGGCATAGTGCAGCGGCGCGTCGCCATGCGTCCCGGCATGCAGCGGCGTGAACATGCCGCCGACATTGACCGGACAGCCGTCGCCGATCACCGCATGGCTGTGGAGCGCAAAGGCGGGCTCGCCCGGCCACACCGGCACCGCGGCGTGCAGCGGCTGCGAAATGTCCCAGATACGGCTCATGCGCTCTTCCCATCGGCATAATCGCCACCCTCGCGCGGTGCCGCCATCCGCGTGCGCATCGACCAGAGTTCGGGAAAGAAGCTGAGGTCCAGCGCCTTCACCAGATAATTGACCCCCGACGATCCGCCGGTGCCGGGCTTGTGCCCGATCACGCGCGCTACGGTCTTCATGTGCTTGAAACGCCATTCCTGGAAATAATATTCGAGCGCGGTGATCTTCTCCGCCAGCGTGTAGATACCCCAATGCGCATCGACGTCGGTGTAGATTTTCAACCACGCATCCTCGACCGCCTCCGACGCCGCATAAGGCTTCGTCCAGTCGCGTTCGAGAATGTTCGCCGGAATATCGAAACCGCGCCGCGCGAGCAGCCGCAGGAGCTCGTCATAAAGCGACGGCGCCTCGAACGTCGCGCGCAACCGGGCGCTCGCCGCCGGATCGTCCTTATGGACGATCATCATATCCTCGCGCTTGTTGCCGAGCAGATATTCGAGCTCGCGATATTGCTGCGACTGGAACCCCGACGCGCGGCGCAGAAAGCCGCGGAAGGTCAGGAAATCATGCGGGGTCAGTGTCGCCAGCACTTCCCAGCTGTGGATCATGTGCCGCTGGATCGTCGCGATGCGATCGAGCCCCTTCCCGGCGATCTCGAGTCGATCGGCCTTGATCGCGTTATAGACCAGCCGCCCCTCGTGCAGCACGAGCTTGATCCAAAGCTCCATCGTCTGGTGCATGATGATGAAGAGCATCTCGTCGGGCTTGTCCGACACCGGCACTTGCGCCGACAGCAGCTGCGCAGTCTGGAGATGCCGGGCATAGGTCAGGCCATTGTCCCACTGGATCGTCTCGCCATCGATCTCGGTCTCGAAAATGTCGGTGCCGCCGTCGCTAGTCTGCCTGATCATCGTGCCGCCTCTCCGTTTGCCGGTCCCGGTCGCGCGGGCGGCAGACGTCCCTCATAGGCGACATCGCCGCGACAGGCATCTCCGGGTTCGAGCGCTGGTTCGCCTGTGATTTTCCGGTAAATGCTCGCGAAATCCGTTTCCTCGGTCGCGCACAGCAGTTGCTCGAAACTCTCGACAACGAAATAGACGCGCTGGAACTCGTCGAAATTATAGCGGGTCCGCATCACGCGCTCGATGTCGAGCCAGATGCGTCGCGGTTCGGGCGACGTCAGTGCCGACAGCGTTTCGGCGAAGCTCGACATCAGGCCGCCGCCAAAGGCGCGCAATTCGCCATCTTCGACCACGAGGCCGAACTCGACGGTATAGAGCCACAACCGCCCGAGATAGTCCGACGCGCCGAGCTTTTCGGCGCGCAGCCCCGCCTGACCATAAGCCACCAGAAAGTCCGAAAAGGCCGGATCGGCGAGCACAGGCACATGACCGAATATGTCGTGAAACATATCGGGCTCTTCGCTGTACGCGATCTGCGCCGGCGGGCGGACAAAGTTGGCGGCGGGGAAGCGCTTGTTGGCGAGATGCTCGAAGAAAGGCTGGTTCGGAATCCAGCCGGGGACCGCGACGACCTCCCAGCCCGACGCCGGCTTCAGCAGCGCGTTGAGCTCGGCAAAATCGGGGACGCCGGGGTTCAACTGACGGAGCATGTCGAGACCTTCGAGGAAAGATCGGCAGGCATAGCCGTCCAGCGCCTGTGATTGCTGGTCGAACATCGTCCGCCACGTCGCATGCTGTTCGGCGGTGAAAGCCGCCCAGTTTTGCGGCATCGTCCAGTCCGCCGCAACGCCATCGGGCGGGGCATCGAAAATATGTGTCGCGGCCACGGGGTCTCTCCAACCTTCAGGCCCAAGGAATAGCGCAGCGACGCACGAACATTGTGCGGATTTCGCATGGCAAGCGTATGCAAAACGCAGTTTTGTTCTGGAGTTTTGATATTTTGCAGGATAATGTTCTTTGAAACTGCCGAACATTCTGCCTGGTTTCGCCGTAAATTGATTCGAGACGAAACGCATGAACAAGCTGGACTGGAAGATCATCGCGGAGCTCGAACGCGACGGCCGGCAATCCTACGCCGAACTGGGCGAGCATGTGGGATTGTCAAAATCGCCCTGCTGGTCGCGGGTGAAGAATCTCGAAGAAAGCGGCGTGATCGAAGGCTATGCGGCGCGGCTCGATCCGATGGCACTCGGCCTCACGGTGCAGAGTTTTGTCGAGGTGCAAATCCGTTTCGACGCGCATACGGAATTCGAGGCTGCGGTGCTGGCGCATCCCGCCATCGTCGAATGCCACACGACCGCGGGTGAGAGCGACTATTTGCTCAAGATATTTTCCAGATCAGCCGACCATCTCGACGAACTGCTCCGCCACAATCTGTCGAAACTGCCAGGTGTGCAGCGGCTCAAGACGGTGGTGTGTCTCAAGACGATCAAGCGCCAGGGCCGTCTCGCCGAATGGGCGCGAACGACCGAAGGTCGCGGGCGCCCGGGCCAGTCTTTCGACTAGAGCGGTTGCGGCGACCGGATCTTGGTTCTGCCCGCATGACTGAAATCCGCCTGCATGGCTTCTGGCACTCGAGCGCCGCATATTGCGTCCGCATCGCGCTCGGACTCAAGGACCTTGCCTGAGCGCCAACGCGGAGCGCCTGAGCCGAAGGCTTGGAGTCCCTCTTCTTTTCTTCGTTATCGTGCGGGCATGTCGAGCGCGGACAGCGGGATCGGGGGCAGCGGACACATCAAAACGGGGTTTGGAGCTGCTGCGCCGCAACGACGTTCTGTCTGGCCCAGTCCAAGTCGTTTTGCGACGACGCGGCGAGCAGCTCCAGTCGATTTGAATCGAATGTTCTGACGACGGACAGCCTGCAGCGGCAAGGATCATGGCAACGGAAGTGATGCCTGGGCAAAGGCGTATTTCCAGCCATCCGCTGTCCGCACATAGGTGTCGCTAAACCAGAGCGTGCGATCGAAATCGCCCTCTGCCCGGGTTCCCTTGATCCGCAGCCGCGCGGTGACGACGGCCGTGTTTCCCCACAGCCTGACCACCTGGGTTCCGGCGTCCTCATCCTGAATCTCGTAACGCACCGCTTTGCTGCGAGCCTCCGCAATCAGTTCATCACGCGTGACAACGGTCCCGTTGCCCAGCACGAGAAAAAAATGCGGGTGAAGAATGCGCTCGATTGCATCGGCATCATTTCTCTTCACGGCCGCCTGAAAGGCCAGATCGAGCCGGGCCACCTCGCGGCGATCGGCTTCGGCGCGAACCTCCAGCTGCGCTGGAGCTACGGCCGAAACTTCCAATACCACGGGTTGAGCATCCAGCATTTCCATCGCCTCTCTTACGTGATCCGGCCGACGGCTCGTGCTGACCCGTCGCGAGATTCCCCTCTGCGGAAATCATCAATCAGTTGCTTATAGCGTGGCGGCGGGTGCCCGACCAACTGCCGCAGGCGCCGTTCACAGGCAAATTTCGACCATTGGCCCGCAACATGATCATGCGCGATCCGGTGTCGGCTGATCTGTTTCGGCGGGCGATGAAGTGAGCTTGTGTTCGATTTCGTCACGGTCGCCCGCATTTTATGTTCGGCGGGCAGACCGTCGCGACATCCAGCCGCTCGCTTCGATCACTCGACAGCCCTCCGATAGAGCAGAACCGACCATCGCCATATCACGGAGCACCATGTCGTGCGGAGTGGACGATGCGATTGATGGATTGTGTAGCATCGTGCGCCGGCAAGACTTTGCACGTCGCCAGCGGCGGAAAGATCTTCGAGATCGCAGGAGCGTCGACCCATGCCGACGCGGTTCGATCCTGCCCGCTCCGGTACGTCCTCGATGACGTCGTGACAGACGTGTGCCTTCAACTTCTGGATACCGATCGAGGTATGCTCGATCCGGCCAATTATTTGCTCCGCGTCCCGGCCCAGCAGTTTTGGGTTGAGTGGTTCGAGGATCGACCAGCACCCGATACGGGCGGGAAACATCGACGTCGCAACGCCGGACTATTGGTCAATGCCGCACCCGATGGCCGCAGCGGAACGATCCATTCCTTCTGGAAGAATGATGAAGGCGAAACGGTCTCGTCACAAATCATTATCGAGTTCGATCTGGACAACCGCCCGACGACGGAACCCGGCACCATCCGGGCCCGCCATATCGAGTTTCCCGAGTTCCAACCGCTGCTCGACTGTATGACCTTCCGCGTCGACCCAGCCTGGAGCGCTTACTTTGCTGCACTTGCGGCAAACCAGCGCGAGCAGGTAATGCAGCAATGTGCGGCGATCACCTGGTTCGACCTCGCCTTTGTGTTTGCGTTCGCGACGGTTCTGGCTTCGAAAGACCATATCGACAGCCAACCGTCGGATCTGTCACGCCTCAATCGCGCCCGTATGAAGCGCGGCAAGCTGCCGCTGCTGGACCATGTCGAAACACGGCTATATCTCGACAATCGCGTCGCGTCATTGCCGGGCGAGAACGGGGTACGAAGCGCGCCGAGGCTTCATCAGGTTCGCGGCCATCTTGTCCGGCGGGCCAACCTTACGTTCTGGCGGACGACCCATCTGCGTGGCGATCCTGCCACCATATTGATTCAACGCAATGTCCGCGTCACCCGGCATAGCAGTAGCTGAGCCGAGTGCTAAGTTTCTGAGGCCCGGCCAGATCGGTCGGCCCTGCCCGCTTCGGCACAGCACCCTGACAGGATAGATCGACGGGACCCACCGGCGACGATCCGCGGACCAACAGAGCAAGGGCGCCGCAGCTGTACAGCTACGGCGCCCTTGTCAAAATGGCGTTTCTGGTACGTTCGTACGCCTAGAAGCGGACAGTCGCACCCGCATAGAAGCGGCGGCCCATCGGATCATAGACCCCAGCGGCGGTCTCGGTCCCCGGGGGCGTATTAAACGGCGTACCAGGCAAATAGGGCGGTTTGCGATCGAAAACATTATCGGCGCCGACATAGAAGCCAAGTCGCCGCTGTTCGCCGACATCCCAGCGCAATTGCACATCGTGATACATGCGGCTCTTCACAAAATTAAGCGCAGCCACGTTTGCGGGCGGATCATTGAGACCGCGCGCCTTGCTGAAATAGGTCGTCTGCCAGCTCATGCTGAAGTTATCCACGCTATAGCCCAGCCTCGCCGTGGCCCGATGCTTCGAGAATCCGACCGTGCCGGCGAAATCTTCGAGCGGGGCCGAAGGATCCGGCTGGAACAATGCGTTGACCACATAAGTGTAATTGATGCTGAAATCGACCTTGTCATCATCGAACAAGCCGAGCGGGGTCCCGTATCGTACCGAGAAATCGACGCCTTCGGTGCGCTGGGCAGCCACGTTGACGGCGGTGGCGTTGACGGTGGTGACAAGGCCGGTGTTCGCGTTGCGAATAACGCTGTCACAGAATGCCGCGTTGCCCGTCAACAGACACTGCTCGACCGATGTGTCGCGACCCACAGTGCCAATGCCATCCTTTATGTCGATCTTGTAATAATCGATCGTGGCATTGAAACCCCGCAGCCAGGATGGGGAATACACCGCCCCTAGCGTAATGGTCCGTGCCTTCTCTTCGGACAGGTCGGGATTGCCCCCCACAAAGCCATTGATCCCCTGCTGGTCCGCCAAGGTATATTGAAAGACGCCATTGGCAGCGATGGCGTTGGCAATTGCGGGTATGGCCCGACATGCGGCGCCGTAACCGCCTTGCGCACTCGTTGCCGTTACGCCGTCGCATGGATCATTGACGCCAGCGAAGGTTTCGCCCGGCGAAGAGAACAACTCGCTGATGTTGGGCGCGCGGTTGGCAACCGCATAAAGGCCGCGAAGCCGAAGATCATCGAAGGGTTCCCACTCGGCACCCGCATTCCAGCTGAGAACGCCGCCTACCGTGGAATAGTCGGAATAGCGTATTGCACCGACGAGGCCCAGATATTTGAAACCCGCGGTGTCCGCGATCAGCGGAATCGTCAGTTCGCCGAAGATTTCGGAAACGTGAAACTTGCCCCTCAAATCGGCGGTCAAATTGCTCGAATTCTGACCTGTGTTGGTGAGGATATCAAAGTCCGCGACGCTCTTTTCACGGCGATGCTCGGCGCCCAGCGCGAAGCCGATATCACCAGCTCCAGTCAATGCAAAAGGCTTGCCCGAAATACTCGCGGTCGCAACCTGTTGTTCGTTGACAATGTCGGTGGTGCGATCCGCGCCATTTGAAACATAGGCAGATGCGGCGGCACTTGCCGTATTATAGCCAAAAATATTGATCGGCACACATCCCTCGGAGCGCGCAGAAGCGCTGCGGCAGGCAAATGTGCCATCGGGCAGCCGGATGGCATCGAGCGCATTGCGATAGCGCGCGATATTCACATCCTGGCTTGCGGTCTTGTCATGCATTCGCCCGTAAACGAAGCTCAACTCATAGTGATAATCGTCCCCGAACGTGCCCTCGACGCCAGTAGCGACCCGCCATGTATCGCGGGACGCGCGGTTTGAGCGATCAAAGACCTCGTTCTGCCGACGGCGAAAGGACAGCGCGGCAACATCGTTCGTGGCGTCAGCATCCGAATTACGGGCGGCGATGATAGCCGCAACCGACGCCGGGATGAACGGGTTTGTAATCGGAATGCCAAGATTATTGGCGTCGCTCTGGTCATAAACATCCGCATTTTGTAGAGCAAATGCTTCGAGACTGGCGTTGGACTTGACCTTCCCATAGGTCACTTCGGCAAAGAGTTTGGCGTCGGAGCCAAGGTCGAAGTGGCCGATGGCCGTCGCGAGATAGCGTTCGACCGGGACCGAAATGAAGCGGACGGCGTTGCGGTTATAGCCAAAGCCGATCGGGAACCCCTGAACGACATTATTGTTGCGGTCAAAGGTGAACATGCCGCCCCCGTCGGCGCCCGTTGCATCCAGGAAGGTGAAGCGGCCTTGCGGCGCGAACGTGCTGTAGGAAGCCGGGCCGCAGACGGTACCCGCGCAATCCTCTGCCGATAGCGCACGCTTGCGGGAAAGCAGCCCCTCGTCGCGATCATAGGTGAAATTGACCATAAGCGACCCGCGGTCATCCGCGCCAAACATTGTGCCTGCGGTCACCGACACGAGATAACGCGGATTGTCGCCCTTTTGCGTAATGTTGGTTTGTCCACGGACCTGAATTCCCTCGAACCTGTCTTTCAAGACAAAGTTGACGACGCCAGCGATTGCGTCGGATCCGTAAACGGCGGATGCACCGCCGGTGACAATCTGCACACTTTGAACGAAATCAGTGGGGATGTTGTTGATATCAACAGCCGGCAATCCGGGCGTCCCGCCGATGAAGCGTCGCCCGTTCACAAGCGTGAGTGTTCGGCTCGGCCCGAGTCCGCGCATATCGATTGTGGCGACGCCATTGCCGATCGTCAGGAAATTGGAGTTTGCCCGCGAAAGACCGGCCACGATTTGCGGCATTTCGAGCAACGTGTCCTGAATATTGGATGCGGCATCGCGCTCGAGGTCGACGGTGCCGATGACAGCGACGGGCGAAGCCGACTCAAGCTCCAGACGAGCAATACGCGACCCGGTGACAACAATAGTCTGCTCGCCCTGTTCGGACGGATTGGCCGGCGCTTCGGCAGTTCCGTCCTGCGCGAACGCTGGCGTGCTGACGAATGGCATCAGGATCATCGTCGTCGCGAGCAGTCTTGCCCGCGCGGATTGGCGCATCAACATGAAATTCCCCTTGTTTGTTATTCGGCCTTGTCTCGCGTCGATCGACCAGTCGGCTTCCCGGCGCCTGCGGCGACAGGAGAGCGAGGCTCGTCACAATCGTTAGTGACCCGCGGGTCCGGCGGACTTTTGTGGAGCACTCGACATGGTGATGCGATCACCACCGGGAATTTGCGCGCAACGCGGCATCAAGAAAGGAAGGTGCGGTTCAGAGGCCGGCGACAGCGGGTGAACGACCGACCTTTCGGTCAACGGTCATTTTGCAGGACCAAACGTCACACCATCAAACGCCAACCTCTACGCTGCAGCCATAGCGCGTGCTTGCGGGGCCATTTGAGCGGATGCGGATCGTCGTCCAACGCGGACGATCCAAAATAGGGCGTGTTTGGTCGTGCGGGCTGGAAACGGGCTGAAACCATTTGGTTGTCAGCCGCGGCGCATCGCCTGGCTGTTGAGTCCGACCGTCAGCGAACGATCGGCAGCGTGCGCAACAATTTCTTGGCATACACCCGGCCCGAGGGAACCTCCGTGCCATTTCGAAGAATGACGCGAACGCCGGTCTCGGCCGACTTTCGTACGCTCGCAATCGCACTTCTGCGCACTAGCGCGCGGCGATGGACGCGGGCAAAGTCCTGTTCGGAAAGATCGAGATCCACCTGCGCCGCCTTTATGGATCCGCGGATCAGATAGGAAGTCGAAGCGGTGTGCAGCCGGACATAGTCATCCTCGGCGGTAAGCATTTCAATGTCCGTGCGCTGGATACAGGTCAGTGCGCCCGCGGTGCCACGCAACCAAAGGTCGGCGCGGGACGCGCCCGCCTCCTGGCTGTGAAACCCGGCCCTCAAATCCTCGATGACAGCCCGCATCTGCTCCATCTGGGCGCGCGTATCGGCTGCTTCGAGCTTGATACAGGACCGCTCGATCGCCGCCTGTAGCCGAGGCAGCTCGACCGGCTTCAGGATATAGTCGATCGCATTCTCTTCGAAGGCGCGGACCGCGAAGTGATCGAATGCCGTCGTGAAAACGACACCCGTATGCAGTGTCTCCGGCAATTGATGCAGGACATCGAAGCCCGTCCCGTCGCGCATCTTGATATCGAGCAAGACGATATCGGGCTCGAGTTCGACGATCTTCGCAATCGCTTCGCGGCAACTGGCAGCCGAACCGACATGCTCGACATCCGGAACCTTTTTCAGGATCAACTCGAGCCGTCGCAGCGCGAGCGGCTCGTCGTCGACCGTCAGGACGGTGACCGTCATGCGATCAGGACCAGGGGCAGGTCGACGGTGGCGCGGAAGCGTGAAATGCCCAACCGCTCGGCGGTCAGCACTGCCGTACCGCCGAAACGGTTGACCAGCCGGTCACGGACGTTCCTCAGGCCGGTATTGGTACCGCACACTTCGCTACGGCCGGAGGGCGCAGCACAGCTGTTCTCGATCACCACGCGCAATCGGCCGTCCACAGCGCGGGCCGCAATCGCAATCGACACCTCTTCGCTGTCAGGCGCTCCGGCTGCTCCATGTTTGATCGCATTCTCGACCAGCGGCTGCAACAGGAAGGCCGGCACCGCCGCACGCTCGAGCGCCGGTGGCAGATCGACCTTGAACGCCAGGTCGGGGTAGCGTGTCTGCTCGATCTCGAGATAGATGGTCTGGAGCGCGATCTCCTCGGCAAGGCCGATATCGACGGCGGGATTCGTCGCCAGATTGACCCGGAAGAAAGCCGCCAGCCGCTCGACCATGACATTGGCTTCCTCGGCTCGCCCATCGAGGATCAGCGCCGATACCGAATTGAAGCTGTTGAACAGGAGATGGGGATTGATCTGGTAATGCAGCGCCTGAAGCTGTGCGGATTGCGCCATGGTCCGGAGGCGCGAGGATCTGCGCTCCTCTTCGCGCGCCTCGAAACTATATTGCACCGCGAGATAAAGGCCGACCCAGGCCAGAAAGAACCAGGTCCAGGTAACAAGCGTGCGGATGAAGAGGCTCGAACTGAGCGCAAGGTTGATCGGCATCGCATTGACGTAGGACAGACCGATATAAGTGCACCATGCGAACAGTTCGGCCGATACCAGCGAGGCAAACAACACGATCGGCGCCTTCTTTCGCCACGACCGGGTGCCCAGTTTTTGCAGGATGACGTGGATGCCATAACAGAGCGTCAGGCCGATCGCCGTCAGGAGCAGGCGCATGGCGCCCGCGAGGCCGAGATGCGGGTGATGGTCGAGAGCATCGGCCACCCACAGTGCGAGCGCATGCATCCCCCAGAAGGCACCCGCCAGCCACAGGATAGCGCGAAGTTTCTGGCTTGCGAGGCTGCCCGAATGATCGGTCCCGGCAATTTCAAATATATGGTGCGGTGGAAAGTCCGGACGCTGGTTCATGACGCAATTATCGCAGCAAGCCGTTCGGCTGTCGACGGACGTTCGACCGCAGATAACAAGCGTTCATCCCCGATATGAGCCGGACCGCATGATCGATCCGACGGAGCAGCGATTGCCAATCTTTGACGAGCAGGGGTGAAGATTGCCAATATTCCGGATTGATGGAGAGGAGATGTGCGGACGAAGCCACCAGGCCTTCGTCCGCACATCAGGTCGACGCCGGGGTGGACTAGGCCTTGGCATCGATCAAGCGCGACCCAAAAAGTCGAAACGGGTTAGCATATTCGCGCATATTGCTGATTTTGTTCTATGAAATGCCTCGGACCCAGCGCTGCGTTGCGAGCGCGATTGGCAGCCCGAAGAGAAACATGTGCGCCGCGAGATCCGCGAAACTGAGCCGCGTGCCATCGGCAGGAACCGCAAAATTGGAGAGCGGCAGCACGACCCGGTTCATCAGGAAATAGACAGCGACGCCATAGAGCGGACCCGCAAGCCAGGGAGACTGCCGCCCCAATGCCGCCACGCGGGACGCGATCAGAACAAACACCGCCGCGAACAGCAGCGACAGCAGGAAGTGGCTGAGCAATCCCAGGAATACAGGCGCGGTCCCTGTCCCCGCAGCAGGCCCCAGCCACCCCGTCGCGATCCCTCTCAGAACAGCGACCGGCGCCACGCCTTTCAGCGCCCAGAACGAAAATGCGAAGCTCAGGTCCATTGCACCGGCGGTCAGTCCCCCGATCAGGATCGCCCTGACGGGCATCGACCGACCTCCGGCCGCGATAATGTTGGTCGTTTCGATCATACGCGCTCCCTTGTTCAGGAACGCTAGCGTCGGCCCGTCATCGGGGGGTAGTGGCTGGCCAGCGACCGTCGCTCCGGTGCTGCCCAGCGAATGCAACTCCGGCGAACGTCAATTTCGGGAAGGCGAACGAACTTTGCCCTCGCTCGAAGAAATCATGGCTCCATCGATGCCGCAGCAGGCCGTGGCCTTTCACATCCGCCCGACCACCGCTCCATCTACGCTGGCCGGAATTGACCGGTCGATTGGCTCAGCATTTTTGCGGCTTTGCGTGAGTCTTGACCGAAGCGATTTGGCGCGATTTCGAAGGGGGCGGCAAGCGCGGCGGGATCATCCCCGTGGCAGGCTTTCTGAGGGCCAGCGATGGCAACATTCAAGGGGCTGACGAACTCCCGCTTGTCATCAAAAACTACCATGGTTTCGGACCTTGCGACGCGTCGGAGTGAAAAGCTGGCTACGCCAGGGGTTGCCGGGCATCGGCTAGCGTCTGCAGTCCGAACATGACGGTCGGGGCCACATGAATTATCCGCGTGCCCTTGGTCCGTCCGGCAGAGACCTCCTCGGCGATCATTCTATAGCTTTGTAAAGAAATCGAATTCTTGCCACTTCGTCCCGAAGAAAAGTTCAAACTTCATCTTCGAACCGGAGCCATTTCTTGGGTTTTGCAGTTTTTGCGCCGACGGCCGTCTTGAGCCCGCTCGGAGGGTGTCTGCGCTCATGTCAATTGTCACCGGCCTCTCCAGCCGCGGTCGATCCGCTCGATCGGCGGGTACGGATTCATCATGATCGACCGCCGAACGCACCGATAGCCGCGCTTTTTGTTGAACCGGTCGTTCCATCGTGATTAAACGCGCGCCGGGAAGGGTCGCGCGCAGATGACATCGATCATCAACGATTTCGATTTTGCCACGGCACGGCAGCGCGCGGTCCTCGACCTGCTCGCCCACAGTCGCACGAGCAAAGAAATCGCACACCAGCTTGGCATTTCGGAAGCGGCAGTGAACCGCCGGATCGAGGTGCTTCGTTCGCGTTTGGGCGGGGTGACGCGGCACGAGCTCGCGCGGCGATATCGCGAGTGGTCCGCCGACACCGCAACACTTTCGGCCCGGCGGCCATGTGAAGAAAATAGGACACAGATTCTCCCGCTGGCGGCCATGGCGTCGTCGGACGATGGCAGTCCCCGGGACAGCATCATGGCTCCCGGCGAGGGTCTGAGGGATCAGCTTGCGATTTCGATCGAGGCGCCCTGGAGCCAGCCAGCCGAGCCATATGTCGTCCCCGGGGTGCTCGACGGCGATAACGCCCTCCTCACCCGCGGCGCGGCGATCGGCATCATTTTATTTGCCATCCTCGCAAGCCTGGTCGTCGGCATCGCCGCCGCAAGGGCACTCGCGGATGTGGTGAGCTAGCCGCCCTGTCTCGACCACTGCGCGCGCCGTGACGAGCACCGGCGCCGGGGGGAAGACGATGACGATAGCTATACCCGCATATATGACGCGCATCCGCAACCACATCCGGACCGCCGAAGCCAAGGCCGACGAAAGCCTGCTCGCCAAGCTTGACGTGATGCAAGCCATCCTGCGCGCACGCCAGACCGAGGACATGCTGGCGCCGCATGTCGGGCAGGACGCGATCGTCCGGCTCGGGCGCGCGATCCAGTCGGACATCGCATCGGCCAACGACGTCTTTCGCTCGCACAACGCTCTGGTCGACGCAAAGACGCAGATCACGGGCGCCCCGGGGCATGAAGATACCATGCCTTTCGCGTCCGACGACGACCCTGGGCAACAACAAGCCGCCTGACGATTGACGCCGCCGCCGCCGCCGCGGGTCAGGATTTGGTCATGGAAAATCTCCAGATGATCAACATCCTGTTGGTGACGCTTCTCGGGGCAGCTGCGCTGCGCTGGGGCGCGGCCCCCGAAAGGATCTGCGCGGCGGTGCTCGTTTTTATGACCCTTGCCGACCCGCTCTACCACCTGCTGGTGGGGCGCAGCACGATCTATGGATCGGTCGATATGGGCCACTTGCTCATCGACCTTGGGCTCGCCGCCACCTTTTTGGGGGTCGCGCTCTGGGCGAACAGGATTTATCCGCTATGGCTCGCCGCCTTTCAACTCGTGTCCGTGATTTCTCACTTCGCGCGCGAAGTGAACGAAATCTTTCCGAAGCTGGCTTATGGGATCATGACCTACGGCCCCTATTACATCATCCTGATAATCCTGGCGGTGGGGATCTGGCGCCATCGGACACGGGTCCGGCGCTACCGGTCCTGGCGCATCTCCTCGAACCCTTTGCCGGAACGCTTGCCGACACCGCAGCCGAACGGCTGATCCGGCATTTCGGGAGTATCGGGCGGGCGCTGACCGCCAGCCGCGATCAACTCGCCAACGCGCTGGAAGGCGACCGCAAGCTTGCCGAATCCATCGTCGCGGCGCGGACGCTGATCGAAGCGGGGCTTCGCGAAGAAGTATCGCGCACCACGGTGACCACCACCGATCCGCGTTTTCAGGCGTATCTTCGGCTGGCGATCGGCAAGTCGGCGACCGAGTGCCTGCATGTCACCTTCGTTACCCAGGATTGGGGCTATCTGGCCGACGAGACCATCGCGCAAGGGACAATCGCGCAGGTCGAAGGCCCGTTGCGGCGTCTCCTCGCCCGCGCCTTTGACGTCGGGGCGCACGGCATCATCCTCGCCCACAATCATCCGTCGGGATCCGCCGAGCCAAGCGCCGCCGATGTCGCGATGACAAAGAAGATCGAGCGACTGGCGCGCGCGGTCGACATCCGTCTCCTCGACCATCTGATCGTCAGCGGACGAACGATCGTCAGCATGCGCGAAAGGGGGTTGCTATGAGCGGCACCATGGAAGCGCGCGCGCCGATCCGCGATGCCGATATCGATGTCGATACCGAGACTCTGGCGAATCTGGCCCAACAGGAATATGCCAGCCGCCGCAGTCGTGAACGCTGCTTTGCCGCCAATATCTTCGCCGAACCCGCGTGGGACATGCTGCTCGACCTTTATGTGCAACAGCATCGCGGCCGACCGGTAAGCATCCACAGCCTGTGCATTGCCGCCGCGGTCCCGGCGACCACGGCACTGCGCTGGATCGGCAAGCTCGACGACTGCGGGCTTGTCGCGCGCCAACGGTCGGCGCGGGACAATCGCGTCATCCATGTCGCGCTGACCGCCCGCGGCGTGGCAGCGATGGAACGCTATCTGGGCGAGCGGGCACGTCCGGCCACGCGCGCTGGCGACATTTTTCGCCGGGCGGCTGTTTGACGTCCGACGTTTCGCTCGGGATGCAGGCTCACCCCTCCGACTTGGCCGCCGCGATCATATCGAGCGCGACATCGACGATCATGTCTTCCTGCCCGCCGACCATCTTGCGGCGGCCGAGCTCGACGAGGATTGCGCGGGTGTCGAGGCCATGGTCGGCGGCGGCCTTTTCGGCATGGCGTAGGAAGGAGGAATATACCCCGGCATAGCCAAGCGTGAGCGTCTCGCGGTCGACACGCACCGGGCGGTCCTGCAAGGGGCGGACCAGATCTTCGGCGGCGTCCATCAGCGCATAGAGGTCGCAGCCATGGTTCCAGCCATGCACATCGGCCGCGGCGATGAACACTTCGAGCGGGGCGTTGCCCGCCCCGGCCCCCATGCCGGCAAGGCTGGCGTCGACGCGGATCGCGCCGTTCTGGACCGCGACGATGCTGTTCGCGACGCCGAGGCTCAGGTTGTGGTGCGCGTGGACGCCGCGCTGGGTCTCGGGTTTTAGCACGCGGTCATAGGCCGCGAGGCGCGCTGCATATTGGTCCATCGTCATCGCACCGCCGCTGTCGGTGACATAGACGCAGTGCGCGCCATAGCTTTCCATGAGCTTTGCCTGCTGCGCGAGCGGCTCGGGCTCGGACATATGGCTCATCATCAGGAACCCCGACACGTCCATCCCCAGATTCCGCGCCGCTTCGATATGTTGCTTTGACACATCGGCCTCGGTGCAATGCGTTGCGATCCGCACCGAACGCACGCCAAGGTCATAAGCGCGCTTCAGGTCATGTACCGTGCCGATGCCGGGGAGCAGCAAGGTCGTCAGGATGCTGTGTTCGAGCACCTCGGCGACCGCGCCGATCCACTCCCAGTCGGTGTGGGCGCCAAAGCCATAGTTGAAGCTCGATCCCTGCAGTCCGTCGCCATGCGCAACCTCGATCGCATCGACCTTCGCCCGGTCGAGCGCCCTGGCAATCGCCCGCACATGGTCGAGGCCGTACTGGTGGCGGATCGCGTGCATGCCGTCGCGCAGCGTCACGTCCTGAATATAGAGCTGCGTGATCGTCGGGTCGAAGCTCATGCGGCCAGCCTTTGCGCGATCTTCTCGGCGATCCTGAGCGCCGCCGAGGTCATGATGTCGAGGTTGCCCGCATAAGCCGGCAGATAATGCGCCGCGCCCTCGACCTCGAGGAACACGCTGACCTTGAGGCCGGTGAAGCTGCCGCCCATTTCGGGGATGCGCAGTGGCGCATTGCTGCCGATGCTCTCGAACTGCACCGTCTGCTTGAGCCGGTAGCCGGGAACATAGGTCTGGACCTCGGCCACCATCGCCTCGATGCTTTGCCGGATCGCCTCGCGGTCGCCGTCGTCGCACAGGCAATAGACGGTATCGCGCATGATCAGCGGCGGTTCGGCGGGGTTGAGCACGATGATCGCCTTGCCGCGCGTCGCGCCGCCGACTTTCATGATCGCCTCGCTCGTCGTCTCGGTAAACTCGTCGATGTTGGCGCGCGTCCCCGGCCCCGCGCTCTTCGAGGCGATCGAGGCGACGATCTCGCCATAATGCACCTTCGCGATACGGTTCACCGCCGCAACGATCGGGATCGTCGCCTGCCCGCCGCAGGTCACCATATTGACGTTGGGAGCATCGAGGTGGGCATCGCCGTTCACCGGCGGGATCGTATAGGGACCGATCGCCGCCGGTGTCAGGTCGATGACGCGCTTGCCATGTCCGATCAGCACTTCGCTGTGGCGCTGGTGCGCGCCCGCCGATGTCGCGTCGAAGACGATCGCGATGTCGGCAAAGCCGGGCATTGCAACCAGCCCGTCGAGGCCGTCGGCGGTGATCGGCACGCCCAGCCGCGCGGCGCGCTTCAGCCCGTCGCTCTCGGGATCGATACCGACGAAGGCGCCCATTTCGAGCACGTCCGACAGGCGCATGATCTTGATCATCAGGTCGGTGCCGATGTTGCCCGATCCGATGATCGCGACCTTGGTCTTGCTCATGCGACCGGCCCATAGGTGAAGCTGGCGCTGCCGATGCCCGCAATGCTGGCCACGACATGATCGCCCGGCGTCAGCGCGACCATCGGCCCCAGCGCGCCCGCGAGCAGGATGTCGCCCGCCTTGAGCGGCTCGCCCCGACCTGCCAGCGTCTGCGCCAGCCATGCGGCGGCATTGAGCGGATTGCCGAGCGCCGCGGCACCCACCCCGGTCGACACGACGCTGCCATTAACCGTCATCTCCATCGCCGCGCCTTCGAGGTCGAGGCCTTCGAGCGGCAGTCCTTCGTCAGCAAGCACGAAGAAGGCCGACGAGCCATTGTCCGCCACCGTATCGGCAAAGCTGATTTTCCAGTCGGCGATGCGGCTGTCGACGATCTCGATCGCGGCGTGCACGCTCGCCACCGCCGCCGCAACCTGCTCCACCGTCACATCGGCAGCGGGAAGATCGGAGCCCAGCACAAACGCAATCTCCGCCTCGGCCTTGGGCTGTATCGTCCGCGCCGGGTCGAGCGATCCGCGATCCGCCACCCGCATATCCTCGAACAACACTCCGAAATCGGGCTGGTCGACGCCCAGCTGGACCTGCACCGCCTTCGCGGTCAGCCCCGCCTTGCGCCCGACGATCCGCCGCCCCTGCGCTTCCCAGAAGCGCGTGTTGATCGTCTGCACCGCATAGGCGCCGTCCACATCGGTCGGCGCCAACACGTCGCGAAGCGGCGCAATCGCGCCCCCTGCATAAGCATCGCGCAGACGCCGCGCGGCACTATTGTAAACATCCGCCACGCCCGTCATCCCTCGCCCTGCGGCACATGTTTGCCGGGATGCACCGCGCCGCAATGGCCGCAGGTGCGCAGCTCCTCGCTGGCATAAAAGGCCGCGAACAGCGGCGGCAGGTCGCGGACGATGCTTTTCAGCTGCACTTCGACGCGGTGGACGATGTGGCCGCAATCGTCGCAATACCATTGAAAGGCGTCGATCATCCCCTCCGGGCGCTTGCGCTCGATCACCAGCCCGATACTGCCCGCGACGGGGCGCTGCGGCGAGTGCGGAACGCCGGGCGGCAACAGAAAAATGTCGCCCTCGCGGATCGGCATGTCCTTGGGACCATCATCGGTCCACAGGCGCAGATTCATGTCGCCCTCGAGCTGGAAGAAGAATTCCTCCAGCGGGTCGACGTGATAATCGGTGCGCTGGTTCGGGCCGCCGACGACGGTGACGATGAAATCGGCATCCTCCCAAATCTGGGCGTTGCCAACCGGCGGCTTCAGCACATCACGGTGATCCTCGATCCATTGGCGGAAATTGAAGGGCAATCCATAGGTCAGCATGGGCGCTATCCTTTCGTGGGCGCGCGCGGGATGAAGGCGGTCGCCTTGATCTCGATCAGCAGGTGCGGGTGGGGAAGCTGGTGGACGGCAACCGTCGTGCGCGCAGGACCCGCTTCGTCGAAATATTCGGCGTAAACCGCATTATAGCCGCCGAAGTCATTCATGTTCACCAGAAAGCTCGTCACATCGACGACATCGGCCAGCGATCCGCCCGCATCGGCGAGGATCGCGGCGATATTCTCGATCACGGCGCGCGTTTGCTCGCGGATATCGAGGCTGACCGTGCCAAATTCGTCGGCCGATGCGCCCGCGAAACTATTGTCGGGCCGCCGCGAGCTGGTGCCCGACACGAACACAAAATCGCCCGCGCGGCGATAATGCGGAAAGCGCCCGCGTGGCCGTGCCTTACCGGGGATGACCCGTCCCTCACCGCTCATGCCGCAGCCCCCGCAATCGTGAAACCAACGCGGCCCAGATGCCCGGCGTCGAGCGAGACCGCCCGCGCCGCGCCGATCGCCGCCGCAGCGGTCGCGCCGCCGAGCATAATCGTCCAACCGGGCTGCAACGTCAGCCCCGCCGCGCCCGCCAGCCGCGCCGCGGCGACGAGCGAGCGGATCGGATCGCCCAGGATCGCCGCGCTCGATCCGGTTTCGACGACAACGTCGTCGACGCGCATCGTCATCGCGACATCGGCAACTTCGGTCGTGGCGGGCAGCCAGGGACCGACGACAAAGGCCGATGACGAGGCATTGTCAGCGACGACATCGCCGAGCGCGAAGCGAAAATTCTCGTAGCGGCTGTCGATAATCTCCAGCGCCGCGGCGACCGCATCGACCGCTGCCAACGCCGCGTCGCGCGTTACTTCGCCCGTCAACGGCGCCTTCAGGCGCACCGCGATTTCAGGCTCGACGCGCGGATGGATGAAGCGCGCGCGCTCGATTGCGCCGCCATTCGCCACCACCATGTCCGACGTCAGCCGCCCCCAGATCTGGTCCTTGAGCCCCATCTGGACCATCTTGGCCTCGCTGGTGAATCCCATCTTGACCCCAACCAGCGCCGCGCCGCGCGCCAGCCGGTGGTCGATCGCGGCGCGCTGGATCGCATAGGCGTCGGCGAGCGACAATTCGCCCTCCTGCCCGGTGATTTGCGCGATCGCTCTCGCCTCGCTGGCGGCGGCGTCGAGCTTTGCGGCGATTGCGGCAATGTCTGCCATTTATTTTCCTCTACAACTTCACGCAGATATTGGTCGGCTCGGAATAAAAGCCCAGCGAATGTTCTCCGCCCTCGCGCCCGATGCCCGACAGCTTCATGCCGCCGAACGGGGTGCGCAAGTCGCGCAGGAACCATTCATTGACCCACACGATGCCCGTTTCCATCTGGGCTGCGACGCGGTGCGCGCGTCCGACGTCGCGCGTCCAGATCGCCGCCGCCAGCCCATAAGCGCTGTCGTTCGCCAGTTCGACCGCCTCATCCTCGCGGTCAAAAGGCGCGATGTGACAGACCGGGCCGAAAATCTCCTCGCGCACGCAGCGCGCATCGGCGTCAAGCCCGGTCAGGATCGTCGGCTGGACAAACGCCCCCTGATCGAGCGCACTCCCGAACGCGGGCACCCCGCCGCCGGTCACGACCGTCGCCCCCTCATCGCGCGCGAGCTGATAATAGCCGAGCACCTTGTCGCGATGGCCGCGCGAGATCAGCGGCCCCATGTCGGCGCCCGACCAGGGATCGCCGATCGTCAGCGCCGCGGCGCGTTCGGCGAGCGCCGCGACGAAGCGATCGAAAATTGGCCGCTCGACATAGACACGCTCGGTGCACAGGCACACTTGGCCGCAGTTGGAAAAGACCGACCGCACCGTCCCCGCCACCGCCTCGTCGAAATCGCAATCGGCAAAGACCAGCGCGGCGTTCTTGCCGCCCAGTTCGAACGAGACCGGCTTCACCCCCGCCGCTGCGACGCGCATGATCGCACCACCCGTCGCAGACTCACCGGTGAAGGTGATGGCGTCGATATCAGGGTTAGCGGTCAGCCATTCGCCGGTAGAGTCGGCGCCAAAGCCGTGGACGAGGTTGAACACGCCCGGCGGCACCCCCGCCGCATCCATCACCTCAGCCAGCAGCGTCGCGGTCGATGGGGTTTCCTCGCTGGGCTTCACGACGACGACGTTGCCGCAGGCGAGCGCCGGAGCGACTTTCCAGGTCATCAGCAAGAGCGGCAGGTTCCACGGCGAAATGATCGCGACGACACCCAGCGGCCGCGCGATGGCGTAATTGATCGCGCTGCGCCCGTCGGGAAGATCGGTGCGGAAGCTCGGCATCGCGCGCGCTTCGGCCAGCCCGGCAAAGACGCGGAAATTGGCAGCGCCGCGGGGAATATCGATCGTGCGTGCCTGATGCAGCGATTTGCCGGTGTCGGCGATCTCGGCGGCAGCGAATTCGTCGAAGCGCGCCTCGATCCCTTCGGCGACGCGGACAAGCAGCTTGCACCGCTCGGCCTGCGGCATCGTGCCCCATGGCCCTTTCAGCGCCTGCCGCGCCGCAGCAACCGCGCGGTCGACCAGCGGCTGGTCGGCCAGCGACACGCGGGCCGCGACCTCGCCCGTGACAGGGTTCACATTGTCGAATTGCGCACCGGTCGCGACGAAAGCACCATCGACATAGTTCAGGATCTCGCGGTTCGCGAAGGGGTAAGCCATATCGGTCATGCCCCGCCCCCGACCCGGACATAGCCCGCAGTGTTACTGTGCACCGCGCCGCCCGTCCCGACGTGCCCCGCCATCTGGAGCAGCGAGAGGATGGTGTCGTTGAACTGCACCGGCTGCTCCAGAAACGCCGAATGACCGGAGTCATTGACCTCGACCAGAAACGATCCCGCGACCTCGGCCTGCACCGTCCGCACCGCCTCGACCGGGAACAAGATGTCGTCGACGCCGCACAGGAACAGGACCGGAAAGCCCTTGCCGCTGAGGTCCGCGGCGGGCCGCGCGTCGAAACGACCGGTCAGGCTGTGGCGATCGGCGGCATTGAAACTTGCGATCTGTGCATAGAGCGCCGCCAGCTCGCGCGGCGCGCAGGCGCCGAGCACGCGGTCGATCTGTCCCATCGTTGCGGTCTTCGCCCGCGCCGCGTCCATGATCGCCTTGACCGCTTCACTCTCGGCTATGCCGTGCAGGCTGTCGCAGATCGCGAGCGCCGCGACCCGTTCGGGCGCACGGTCCGCGAAACCGATGCACGTCCCCGCTCCCATCGACTGGCCGACGAGCACGATTTTTTCCTCGCCCAGATGATCGAGCAGCGCGGCAAGGTCATCGACAAAGGCATCGCGTCCGCGTCCGTCGAGGTCGCGCGACAGGCCGAAACCACGATGATCGAACAGGATGACGCGGTTCGACCGCGCCAGCGCGTCGATCTGGCGATACCAAATGGCATGGTTGCCGCCGACGCCGTGCGCCAGCACCACCGCTGGCCCTTGGCCATGCACCTGCCAATAGATTTCGGCGCCAGCGGTCGCCACGACCCCGCTTTCCATCATGCAACTCCCATCAATTTGCTGAGCTGGACGACATAGTCGCCGAACGCCGGGTTCTCGCGCGTGACGCTGGGGTCGCGCGGACGCGGCAGGTCGATGCGCACATCTTCAACGATCGTCCCCGGCCGCTCGGACATCACGAGCACGCGGTCGGACAGCAACACCGCCTCCGATATGCTGTGCGTGACGAGCACCACCGTCTTCTGGTCGCGCTGCCAAATGCGCAGCAATTCCATATTGAGCCGGTCGCGCGTCAGCGCGTCGAGCGCGCCAAAGGGTTCGTCCATCAGCAAGACCTGCGGACCCCGCGCCAGCGCCTGCCCGATCGCGACGCGGTGCCGCATCCCGCCCGACAGCTGGTGCGGATGGCTGGCCTCGAACCCGGTCAGACCCAGCGTCCCGACCAGATCGGCAAACGCCGCGTCGCTGGGCCGCTGCGCCGCGGGGTCCAGATCGACGCCGAGCAACAGATTGTCGCGCACATTGAGCCAGGGCAGCAGGTTCGACGTCTGGAAAACAAACCCCATTTCGGGGGCGGGGGCGGTCACTTCGGCGCCGTTGAATGATATGCTGCCGTCCTCGAACGGGGTCAGCCCGGCGATCAGGCGCAGCAGCGTGCTCTTGCCGCACCCCGAGGGACCAAGCACCGACACAAACTCCGCCGCGCCGATGTCGGCGCTGACGTTGCCGAGCACCCGCAGGTCACCGAACGCCTTGCCGACGTCCGCAATCGAAATCACCCCGCTCATGCTGCCCGCCACCAGATGAAGCGTTCCCAATAGGCCACGCCATAGAAAAGAATGAGCGACATCAAAGTCACCGCGATCAGCGCCGCAAAGGTCAGCGTCGTGTGGCCGGAGCCCGATGCGGTCAGGATCAGATTGCCCAAGCCGTCGTTCGATCCGACAAATTCGCCCACCACCGCGCCGATGACCGCGAGCGGCATCGCGACCTTGCAGCCGTCGAGAAAGCTGGGCAGCGCCGCGGGCACGCGCAACCGCCAGAAGCTTTGCATCGGCGAGGCGCGCAGGGCGCGAAAATGCTCCTCCAGATGCGCGGGGGTGCTGGCGAGGCCGCCGAGCGTCGAGATGATGATCGGGAAAAAGGCGAACAGGAACGCCATGATCAGTTTCGAGGTCAGCCCATAGCCGAACCACACGACGATCAGCGGCGCCAGCCCGATCTTGGGAATGCTCTGCAACGCGACGAACAGCGGATAGACGGTGCGTTTCGCGGTGCGCGAGAAAAAGATCAGCGCCGCGATCGGCACCCCGAGCGCCACCGCGATGATAAAGCCCCAGAACACTTCGGTCAGCGTCACCAGGCTTTGCGCCAGGATCGGCCCGCGCGATTGCCACAGCTCGGCGAGGATCGCGCTCGGCGGCGGCAGCAGATAGGACTGCACCCCCGACCAGCGGACACCAAATTCCCAGGCGAAGCCGAGGAACAGGAAAAAGCCCAGGCTGATCGCATGGTCGCGGGTGACGGCGGGTGCGCTCATTGCCCGTCGCCCTTGTCGATCAGCGCCTGAATGCGGGCCGGTGGCGGCACCAGAAAATGTTCCAGATGCCAGCGGTCGAATGTCTCGAGCTGTTTGCCGTCCCACACCGACGGGGTGTAGGGATGGTCGGCGTCGATCCGGGTCATGTCGGTGTAGAATTCGACATTGTTGCCGTCGGGATCGCGGAACACCAGGAAGCTGTTCGCGCCGGGACCATGTTTGCCGATGCCGCGGTCGATGGTGATGCCGCGCGCGATCAGCATCGCGGCGACCTTTTCCATCTCGTCGAGGGTTTCGAGGCGATAGGAGAAATGCTCGACCGCCGGAAAATGCCCCTCAGGCGCCGCGCTATGACCGGGCGGCAATTGCAGCAGCGCCAGATCATGATGATCCTCACCCGCGCGCAGGAACACCATCTGATGGTCGATCCAGTCGGACACCTCAAGGCCCATCACTTCGGTGTAAAAAGCGAGCGAACGGTCGATATCGCGTACTTTCAGGACAAGATGCCCCAGTCGTGTCGGTCGCGGGCGATAGGAGGCGGGATCGGTCATCACGGCTTCCCCATCGGCACGAAGGCATTGGTGAACAGCGCCGCCGTGGCATCGAAACCCTGGAGCTGGCCGCTTGCCTGAAGATAGGTGACGGTGCGCGCGATTTTTTCGGGGTTCAGGCGGTGCGATCCCCCTTCGGCTGCCATCAGCGTAGCGGTTTCGCGGATCTGCCGTTCGGTCACCGCTTCATCGAGCAACGGATAATACTTGCGGATGACGGCGAGCGCACCCTTCGGGTCGCGCGCCGCGTCGGCATAGCCGCGATAAGCGGCCCTCAGGAACGCGCGCACCAGTTCGGGATCTTTTTCGATCAGCGCGTCGCGCGTCGCAAAGCCGCTGCCGTATACGTCGAGCCCGAAATCGGCGTAGGCGATGCGCCCGATTGTCACGCCCTTGGCCTTCGCCGCCTTGTCGAAGAGCGCCATCGAATTGCCCAGCCAGCATTCGGCGGCGTCGATGCGTCCCTCGACCAGCGACGACACGACGATCGCTGGATCAAGCTGGATCTGTTCGACGCGCGCCGGATCGACGCCATTGCCCTTCAGCCAGGCCGGAAGCAGCGCCTGGATCGCCGAGCTTTGCCCGGCGCCGAAGCGTAGCCCCGCCAGGTCGGCGGGCTTGGCAATTTGGTGACGTTCCTTGACGAAACAGGCGCCCGCAGGCAGCCGCATATTGATGCCGCCGATCATCTTCGCCGCGCCGCCCCTCGACCGGTTCAGCGCGACCGACAGCGGGTCGATATAGGCAAATTCGAACATGCCCTGATCGAGCTCATTGGCAGTGCGAATGCCGCCAAAACCGCGCACCGCTTCGACATTCAGCCCGGCCTCGGCGAAATAGCCCTTGTCCATCGCGACAAAAATGCCGGCCATGCTGCCCTGCGGCAGCCAGGCCATGTTGAAACGCACGGTGCGTGCATCGGCTTGCTGCGCCGTCCTGGGCGCGCTGCCGCCAAAGGCGCCCCACAAAGTCAGCGCCGCGATGACAGCGACAACCAGGATCGGCACGAACAGCGAACGGCGGGAAAAAGCAGCCATGGTCATGCGCCTTTCGGCAGGTGCGGCGCCGAAACGGCGTTGCGCAGCGAACCGATGCCATCGACCCACGCGGTCATCACATCGCCGTCCTTCAGAAAGACGCCGCGCCCCATGCCGACCCCGGCGGGGGTGCCCGACGCGATCAGGTCGCCCGCGCGCAGCTCAAGGATCGTCGAAAGATAGGCGATCTGTTCGTAGATGTTGAAAATCATCTCGGACGTGTTCCCGTCCTGCATGACGACTTCGTTGACCTTCAGCCCCAGGCGGATGTCGTGCGGATCGCCAAGGCAATCGCGCGGCACGAAGACGGGGCCGAGCGGGGTGAAGCTGTCGAAGCTCTTGCCGCGGAACCAGTCGTGCGAGAAGGGAAAGTCGCTGCGCCGGGTGCGGTCGCGCGCCGACACATCGTTGACGATCGTATAGCCCGCGATCAAGTTGTGGGCGTCGCTCACCGGCACATTCTTGCCCGCACGGCCGAGCACGACCCCCAGTTCGACTTCCCAGTCGGGACGCGAGACCTGCGGCGGGACGACGACCAGCTCGCCCGGTCCGACGACGCTCTCGATCGTCTTGAGGAAGATATAGGGTTCGCTGTCGGCCTTGGCCGCAAGCTTGGTCTGCATTTCCTCGGCATGTTCGATGAAGTTCGAGGCGGCGGCAAAGATGCGGCGCGGTTCGAACGGGGCGCGCAGCGTCGGCGCGGGCGAAAGGCCTGCCGGCGCACCGCCCAGCGCGCGTGCTAGCGCAAACAGCGGCTCGCGCCGAGCGTCCCAATCGCGGATGATGGCGGACACGTCGCCAGCGGCGGCGGCAAAGCCATGCGCGGCGGCGGCATCGTGGAGGTCGTGAAAGGCGTCGCCGACCTGAATCACAGGACGCGGGCCATCGGCGCCGGCGCGGGTGGCAAGGGCAAACCAGGTCATGTGTCGATCATCCTTTCGAAAATCATGGGCAAAGCCCGATGTGGTGCAGCCGAGCGCCAGCCCGGCGCCGATCGCCGCCAGCACAGCACGGCGGTCGAGCACCGCTGCGCTGCGGCTATCGAGTAAGGAGGGCGCGGCGCCTCGCACGGCATCTCAACCAAAGGCCCGCAGCAGCATGCGTACTGCGACGGCGGTCAGAAACATCCCGAACATCAGGCTCAGCTGGCGCTTCGACAGCGCGTGCGCGATGCGGGCACCCCACGGCGCGGTCACATAGGACACCGGCGCAATGATCGCGAAGCCGATCAGATTGACATAGCCAAGACTGCCCGGCGGCAGGTCTTCGACGTTCCACCCTGTGACGATGAACGCCGCCGTCGCCGGGACGCTGATCAGCAACCCGAACAGTGCCGCGGTCCCGACCGCGCGGTGGATCGGAACATTGAACAGCGTCATCACCGGCACGCTCAGCGTGCCGCCGCCGATCCCCATCATGCTGGAAAGGCCGCCGATGCCAAAGGGGATGATCTGGCCGACGGGTCCGCCGGGAACCGCGTCGGCGATATGCTTGCCCTCCAGCGGTAAAAGCATCTTGATCGCGACGATCAGCGCGACAATCCCGAACACCGCCGACAGCATATCGCCCGTCACCCGCGACGCGAGCAGGACGCCCGCAATCGCACCGAGAAAGATGGCAACGCCCCAGCGCCTTAATTGATCGCGATCGACAGCACCCTTGGCATTGTGGGCACGCGATGACGAGATCGCGGTCGGGATGATCGTGGCGAGCGAGGTCGCAACCGCGACATGCATCCGCACCGAACTGTCGACGTCGAGCGCCGCCAGCACCAGGTCGAGCACCGGAACAATCACGATCCCGCCGCCGACGCCGAGCATCCCGGCGATCACGCCGCCGACCGCTCCGGTCAGCAGCATCATCGCCGCCAGCGTCAGCAGATCAGGATTCAAAAGCAAATGCATCGGTTCCCCCGCAAGTTCGACCTTGCTTGTGCGGGTTGGCCGATATGCAGTCAAAGATAGAAACCGAGTGCATCTATAACCAAAAATGCATATCAGGCGCGATCACGCCTTCTATATTCTTTCAGGGATAGCGGCGCGGCCAAAGGATATTATCCCATATAGCAAAGACGCCGTAGCGCGGGTGCCATGATCAAAGTTGGCATCGCCGGGTTCGGCACCATCGGCCGCGTCGTCGCGCGCTATATCGAAGCAAGCGCTTTGCCGCTGGACCTCGCCGCGGTGTCAGCGGGCGACCGCGCCCGCGCCGCCGCCGCGGTGGCGCGGCTGCGCTCGCCGGTCCCGATCGTCGATACCGCCGAGCTCGTCGCCCTGTCCGACGTCATCGTCGACAGCGCCCCGACCATAGCCTTCCGCGATATCGCCGAAGCCACGCTGCGCGCCGGCAAGACGCTGGTGACGGTCAGCGGCGCGGCGTTGATGCAATGGCCCGAAGCGGTCGAGATCGCCCGCAACCATGGCGGGCGCATCATCCTCGCAACCGGCGCGCTGCTCGGGCTCGATGCGGTTCGCGCCGCGGCGATCGGCACCATCCATTCGGTGACGATGGTGACGCGCAAACCGGTGAAGTCGCTGGTTAAGGCCGAGCATGTCGTGCGCAA
Source organism: Sphingopyxis sp. (assembly GCA_016463225.1). Classification (GTDB taxonomy): domain Bacteria; phylum Pseudomonadota; class Alphaproteobacteria; order Sphingomonadales; family Sphingomonadaceae; genus Sphingopyxis. The sequence continues at coordinate 67,113 of JAEMRT010000009.1, forward strand.
CCGGATCGACCTCACCGACCTGACCGAGCCGCTGAAAATCTTTGCGGGCAGCGCGCTCGAAGGCGCGATGGCCTTTCCCGCCAACGTCAATGTCGCGGCGGCGCTGGGCATGGCGGGCATCGGTCCGGCGCTGACCCAGCTTGAAATCTGGGCCGACCCCGCACTCGAACGCAATACGCATCGCATCATCGTCGATTCCGACAGCGCGCGCTTCGAACTGATGATCGAAAATATTCCCACCGACGAGAACCCCGGCACCGGCCGGATCACCGCGCAAAGCATCGTCGCGGCGCTGAACGATCTCGTCAGCCCCATCCGTATCGGAACCTAGAAAGGCCCATTTATGACCACCCGCCTGCGCCATGTGGCGATCGCATCCGCCGACCCCGACAATTCGGTCGGCTTTTTCACCGACGTGCTCGGCTGGACGCTCGCCGGCAAGATCGATAGCCGCAACGCGCGCGGCTACTATGTCACCGACGGGCACATCAATATCGCCCTGCTGTGCTTCAAGAACCGCCCCGCCGCAGGCATGGAATTTTCCGAAGGCTATACCGGGCTGCACCACATCGGTTTCCAGTGCGACGACATCGCCGCGGTCGTCGAGCGCTTTGAAAATTCGGGCTATGCCCCGCGCCACGACGTCAATCTGGCGCAGGGTCTGGGCAAGAACCCGGCCAAGGACAATGCCGAGTACAAGATGACCGGCCCCGAAAATGTCATGGTCGACGTGTCTGAACGCGGCTGGGCGGGCACCGAAAGCTTTCAGGGCGCCCCCAAGGCGCCCTGACCCGGCGCGCTCCCGCAACAAAGAACGGCGGCCGGAGTATCGCTCCGGCCGCCTTTTTGATGTCCGTATCGACCGATTGGTTCGGACTACAAGCCCAGGAAGGCCTTGGCATTGCCGCTCAGAATCTTCGCCTTCTGCGCGGCGCTCAATCCCTCATGCCCCTGCACCAGCGAGCCGATATCCTGTTCGCCGAGCGGAAACGGATGGTCCGACCCGAGCAGCACACGATCCTCGCCCATCACATCGATCAACAGGCTGAGCGCGCGCGGATCGAACACCGCGGAATCGACGAAGAAGCGATCGACATAGCTCGACGGCGGATTGGGGCAATCGACGCGCACGATGTCGCGGTGGGTCCACGCATTTTCGACACGGCCGAGCAGAAAAGCGAAGCTGCCGCCGCCATGGCCGAAACAGATACGCAGGTTTCTGGGCAGCCGCTCGAACGCCCCCGACAGGATCAGCGACAGGATAGAAAGCTGGGTTTCTGCCGGCATCGCGACCAGCCAGGGTAGCATATATTTTGGCATCCGCTCGCGCGCCATCATGTCCCAGGGATGGATCAGCACAGCGGCGCCGACATCGGCGCAATGGGTGAGAAAGGTCAAAATGCCGGCGTCGTCGAGGTTGCGCAGCCCCATATGGTTGCCGATCTGGACCCCCAAGTGCCCCGCCTCCATCGCCCGGCTGACTTCGGCGCAGGACAGGTCGATGTCCTGCAGCGGCACCTGCGCCAGTGGCTTCATCCGGTCGGGCGCATAGTTACAGAAGGTCAGTGCCGCGTCGTTGAACCGCTGCGCGCATTCGAGCGCTTTCGCCGCCGGGCGGCCATAGCCGAACATGATCGGGGTAGCGCAGATGATCTGCAAGTCGATGCCCTGCGCATCGAGCGCCTCGACCCGCCGCGCCGGATCCCACAAAATGTCATCGACCGGGCGAAATTCGTTTGTGCCCTGCATGATGAAACCCTCGCCGCCGCCCGCGTCGTGCAGCCAGGGCAGGCCTTCGGTTTCCGCCCACGCGCGGTACGCGGCGTCCATCAAGGGAAAGAAATGGCTGTGCATGTCGATGACCGCCATTTTTTGTGAAGCCTCTATGGTCATGACTATCGCCGCATCCCCGTTTGCCGTCGCGCCTGCTCGCCGATTTGGGCGCAGGCCATGAGCTTGGGTAACGGGGGTTAGCTATCAACAATAATCCCGAGACTTGCCCTCGCTATTATAAAATGGCTATAACGACGTAAATCCGGCGCCAAGGGGTCAAGATGCCTAAGTTCCACGAAAATTTTCTGCTGAGTCGACTAAAGTTGCGCCAGCTGCGCCTCCTCACCGCGATCGCCGACGAAGGCACGGTGCTGAAGGGATCGCAGGCGTTGAACATCGCCCAGCCCGCCGCGACCAAGAGCATCAAGGAGCTGGAAGACGCGCTCGGCGTCCAGTTGTTCGACCGGTCGTCGCGCGGGGTAACGCCGACCGATTTCGGCCGGGTGATGATCAAACATGCCAAGCTGATCCTGACCCAGCTGCGCCACGCGGGTGAGGAACTGCAATCGCTGGAGGAAGGCCTGTCGGGCCGCGTCCATGTCGGCACCCTGCTCGCCGCGTCAACCTCGCTGCTGCCGCGCGCGCTGGCGCGGCTGCGCGAACGGCGCCCCGGGATCGCGGTGACGGTCGACGAAGGCACGATCGACCGCCTGATGCCCGGGCTGCGCACTGGCGACATCGATGTCGTGCTGGGCCGCCTGCCCGAATATCGCGAGCGCGAGGGGCTGCAACAGCAAGTGCTCTATCTCGACACCGTGTCGATCATGGTGCGCGAAGGGCACCCGCTGACCCAGCGCACCGGCCTAAAGCTTGCTGACCTGACCGACCAGGCGTGGGTGATGCCGCCGCCGCAAACTTCGCTGCGCCGCCAGGTCGATCACGCCTTTCGCCACGAGGGGCTGGAGCCGCCCAACGATGTCATCGAATCGGTGTCGATCCTGACCAACCATGCGCTGCTGATGAACACCGACATGCTGGCGACCATGCCGCATCAGGTCGGCATCGGTCAGGCCGGGCTGACTGCGCTGCCCGTCATTCTGGAGGGCGCGAATTCGCGCATCGGCGCGACCACCCATGCCCATGGCGAGCTATCGGCAGCAGCGAGCTATTTCATGGCCATCGTCCACGAGATCGCCACCGAAATCCGCGCCGAACTGGGGCAGGATCAGGATGTAGCCGACGATCCGGCGGTGACCCGCCGCCAGACGAAATAGGCCAAAGCCACCACCACCAGCCAGGGCACCCCGGCGATCACCGCAGTCTGCCAAAAATCGGTGTCGAGCGCCATCGTCACCGCGATCGCGGCGAGCAGCGCCAGTCCCAATATCTGGGCATAGGGGAAAAAGGGCATCTGCACCGGCAGGTCGGCAGCCCGGTGCTGACGGCGGAAACGCAGGTGGCTGACCAGAATCGTGCTCCATACGAGCAGTCCGCCGAACAGCGTGATCCCGAACAGATAATTGTACGCCAGCGGGGTCAGGATCGACACCGACGCTGCCGCGAGGATGCAGACGCCGGTCAGCAGCGTCGCGCGCATCGGCACCTTTTGCGCATTCAGCTCGCCCAGCGCGCGCGGGGCATAGCCGCCGCGCGCCAGCGAAAACAGCATCCGCGACCCCATATAGATGCTGGTGTTCATCGCCGACAGCGCCGCCGAGGCAACGACAAAGTTCATCACCCCCGCCGCATAGGGGATGCCCGCGCTCGCGAACATTTTCACGAACGGGCTTTCGGTAACGACCTTGGCGCCCGACTCGGTCCATGGCAGGAAGGCGACGATGATGAACAGCGCAAGGATGTAGAAAAGGAACAATCGCGCCGCCATCGTGCGCAGCGCCGCGGGAATCGCCGTTTTCGGATCCTTCGCCTCGCTGGCGGTGCCGACGACGAATTCCAGCCCCATGAAGGAGAACAGCGCCATCAGCACCGCCATCCACACCCCCGAAAAGCCATTGGGGAAAAAGCCGCCCGCCAGCCCGGTGACATTGTGCAGGCCCACCGGATCGCCGACGATGCCAAAGATGCGCGACAGGCCGACCATGATGAAGCCGATGATCGCCGACACCTTGATCACGGTCAGCCAATATTCGACCGACCCGAAATTATGCACTGCGCGGGTGTTGACCCACACGACGACCGCGGCGCTGCCGATCGCCCACATCCACACAGGTGTGTCGGGATACCACCAGCTCATATAGATACCGACGGCGACCGCCTCGCTGCCGATCAGCAGCACCTGCTGGATCCAGTAGGTATAGCGGACGATGAAGCCCATCATCGGGCCAAGATAGATTTCGGCATAGGTACCGAACGACCCGGCGGTCGGGTGGACGACCGCCATTTCGGACAGGCTGAACACCATGATCACCGCGATCAATGCCGCGATCGCATAGCTGACCAGCACGCCGGGACCGGCATAGCCGATCGCGATGCCCGACCCCATGAACAGCCCGGTGCCGATCGCCCCGCCCAGGCCGATCATGATGATCTGCGCCTTGGTCAGCCCGCGCTCAAGCCCCGCCTCACGGTCCACACAGGCCTGTTCGTCCATCGCCATTTCCCTCTGCCTGTCGGTCATGTGACGGCGTCGCGTGCCTGATGTTCGGGCAATTTCCAGACGCGTTTATCCATGATCGTCACCAGCCGGTCGACGGCATCCCACACATCGGCATAGCCAACGTAGAGCGGGGTAAAGCCGAACCGCACCGTGTCGGGGGCGCGGAAATCACCGATCACCCCGGCGGCGATCAGCGCGCGCATGATCGGATAACCCTCGGCATGCGCAAACGACACTTGGCTGCCGCGCGCCGCGGCCGCACGCGGCGACGCCAGCGTAAAGCCTTGTCCGGCGCATCTTTGTTCGACCAAGCGAATGAACAGGTCGGTCAGCGCCCTCGACTTGGTGCGGATCGCCACCATGTCGGCCTGCAAATGAATATCGAGCCCGGTTTCGACGAGCGCCATCGACAGGATCGGCTGGGTGCCGATCAGAAACTGGCGCAGCCCCGGCTCGGGGCGGTAACCGGGCTCGAAGGCGAAGGGCGCGGCATGGCCCCACCACCCCGTCACGGGCTGCAACGCCTGCCCCTGATGCCGCTTGGCCGCGAACAGGAATGCGGGCGAGCCGGGGCCACCGTTCAGATATTTATAGGTGCAGCCGACCGCGAAGTCGACGCCCGAACCATTCAGGTCGACCGGCATCGCCCCGGCGCTGTGGCACAGATCCCAGATCGCGAGCGCCCCCGCGGCGTGGGCGCGCGCGGTGATCGCCGCCATGTCGTGGATATGGCCGCTCTTGTAATGGACATGGGTGATCGCGACCGCGACGGTGTGTTCATCGATCGCGTCCGCGATCTCGTCCTTCTCGCACAATCGCACCGTCACGCGCCCGCCGGTCGCCGCGGCGACGCCTTCGGCGATATAATTGTTGGTCGGAAAATTGCTGCCCTCGAGGATCAGCACGCTGCGGTCGGGCCGCATTGCGACCGCCGCCGACAAGACCTTGAACAGATTCTGGCTGGTCGAATCGCAGACGATCACCTCGCCCGCCGCGGCGCCGATCAACGGTGCGAGCTTGTCGCCCAACCGGACCGGCAGGTCGAACCAGCCAGCGCTGTTCCAGCTCTTGATCAGGTCGGTGCCCCATTCGTGGGTCACAACCGCCTGCGCCCGCGCGCTCGCCGCCTTGGGCATCGCGCCCAGCGAATTGCCGTCGAGGTAGATCATGCCGACGGGCAGGACGAACTGGTCGCGCATCGGCGCCAGCGCGTCGGCGCGGTCCATCGCCTCGCACCAGGCGCGGTCGGGTATTTCGGGGATTTCGATCGTCACGGAATCAAGCGTCATGGAAACATATCACCTTTGTCTGGGACATTTCGCGCATCGCAAAGCGCACGCCTTCACGCCCCATATTGCCCCGCCCGGCGCCGCCGAACGGCATGGCGTCGAGCCGGTAGTCGGTCGAATCATTGATCATCACCCCGGCAACCCGCAAGCGCCGTGCCGCGTGGCGCGCGTGGCGGATCGATTCGGTGAAGATCGCTGCGTGGATGGCATAATCGGCGCGGTTGGCCGCATCGATGGCCGCGTCGAGGTCGGTGAAACGAAACAGGCTGGCGACCGGCCCAAAGGCTTCGTGACAGGCGACGCGCGCATCATCGTCAACATTCGCCAGCAAAGTCGGACGCACCAGCGTTCCCGCCCGCTCGCCGCCGGTCAGCAAGGTCGCGCCCTGCGCCACCGCCTCCGCCGTCCATGCCACAATCCGTTCGGCCTGATCGGCCGAGATCATCGGCCCGATGTCAGTGGCGGGATCGGTCGGATCGCCGACACGCAGGCCGTGCACCCGCGCCACCAGCGCATCGCGAAAGGCGTCATGCACCGCCGCGTGGACATAGATGCGCTGGACCCCGATGCAATTCTGCCCCGCCGCGCCAAAGGCGCCCGCCAAGCAGGCATCGGCGGCCCGGGCAATATCGGCATCGTCCATCACGATCACCGGGCCATTGCCGCCAAGCTCCATCGCCAGCCGCTTGATCCCCGCCGCGCGCGCAATCGCCTGACCGACGCTCGCGCCGCCGGTAAAGCTGACCATCGCGACATCGGGATGCCCGGTCAGCGCGTCGCCGAAATCGCGCCCGCGTCCGGTCAGCAGTTGCAACGCGCCGTCGGGCAGTCCCGCCGCAAGCAGCAGCCGTGCGAGCATGATCGCCACCAGCGGCGCCTGCTCGGCCGGTTTCAGCACGACCGCGTTGCCAGCGCCCAGCGCCGGGCCAAGTTTATGGCAAACCAGGTTGAGCGGGTCGTTGAACGGCGTAATCGCGGCGATGACGCCCAGAGGCTCGTGGACATAATAGCCCGACCGCGCCTCGCCGCCCGGAAAGCTGTCGAAGGCAATCGTTTCGCCCGCGAGCCGCGTCGCCTCTTCAGCCGACAGGCGCAGCGTGTTGACCGCACGCGCGACCTCGCGGGCCGCGCTGCGGATCGGCTTGCCGGTCTCGGCGGTGATCGCGGCGGCGAAGCGGTCGGCATCGCGTTCGATCGCCGTCGCCGCATCGTGCAAGATACGCGCGCGCGCTCCGGTCGACAGCGCCCGCATCGCTTCCGCACCCGCGACCGCGCTCGCCACCGCCCGATCGACATGCTCCACGTCGGCGCAGGCGACCTCGCCCAGCGCTTCGCCCGACCAGGGGCTCACCACCGCCATCATGTTGCTCGCCGTTTCCCAGCGGCCGCCGATCAACAGCGATCGGCCGCCGTCGAACGCGACATGCATCATGGCTTGTCCTTGCGCAGGACCAGGCCGTCATATTCACGGCTGTCGAGCAGCGCCTCGACGATCACCGGGCCGTCGGCGGCAAAACCCGCCTCCAGCGCCGCGCGGAATTCGGCCGGATCGCGCGCGACGGTCACCGGAACCCCGAACAGCGACGGCCCGCCAATCGTCCCCTCGGCGCGCACCGGCGTGCCATAGATCGGGTTCGATTTCTTTTCCTGCTTGATGCGGATCAGCGCGAGGTCGTTGTCGGTAAAGATGACGATGACGAGCGGCAGCTTTTCGCGCACCGCGGTCGCCAGTTCGCCTGCGGTCATCAGAAAACCGCCATCGCCCAGAACGCAGCAGACCGGCGTGTCGGGGCGGCAGAGCTTTGCGGCGATCGCCGACGGCAAACCAAATCCCATCGCCGACCAGCCGTTCGACATGATCTGGGTTCCCGGCGCCGGGGTGCGCCAATGCTGGCCGATCAGATGCGTATGCGCCCCGACGTCGCAGGTCATGATGCCGTCGTCGGGCAGCACGTCGCGCAGCACATCGAGCGCGGCGCACGGACCAAAGGCACCCTCGCGCCCGGCAAGCTTCGCAAACATTGCCTCCTTGCGTGCGCCAAGCGCCGCCAGATCCCAGTCCTTGACGTCGACAGGCAGCGCGAGCAGTACATCGAGCGTGGGGGCGATCGCCCCGACCGCGTCGGCGGTCAGCGGATGCACCGCGGTATCGATGTCGGCGGGCGCGATGTCGATGCTGGCAAGCGCCAGCCCGTCGCGCATCCAGTTTTCATAGTTGAACTCGATCGGGTCATAACCAACCGCGACGACCAGATCGGCCTCGGCGTGCGTCTGACCCACCATGTCGGACAGCGCGTGAAACAGCACGCCGGCATAGTTGGGATGGGCTTCGGCCACCATGCCCTTGGCCATCGGCGTCAACAACACCGGCAGGCCGAAGCGTTCGGCCAGCGCAACGACCCGATCCTGCACCCGCGCATGGACAGCACCAAGCCCGATCGCCAGCACCGGCTTGCGCGCGGCGGCGAAAGCCGCGACCAGCGCGGCGACATCCGCGGCGGCAGCGGCGGGTATCGGATCGGCGGCGACCGGCGCAATCCGCGCTTCTTCCACCGCGACCGCGCTCATTCCCTGCGGCAGCCCGACATGCACCGCGCCGGGGCGGCCCGACAGCGCGATCTGCGCCGCCTCGGCCAGCGTGTCGACGGCGGTGTCGGGCGCGATCCGCATCGTCGCCTTGGTCAGCGGCGCGAACAGCGCCTGATGATCGATCCCCATCTGGATCGTGCGATTGCGCCAGGGCTCTGGCATTTCGTCGGTCAGCGCGATCATCGGCGACCGGTCGAGCGTCGCGCCGCCGACGCCAGTGGCAAGGTTGGTCGCGCCGGGTCCAAAGGTGCCGAAACAGACGCCGGGTACCCCGGTCAGCCGCCCGCAGATATCGGCCATGAAGCCCGCACCGCCTTCATGGCTGGCGAGGACGAAATCGATGCCGTCGGTGGTACGGATCGCCTCCATATAGTCGACCCAGCCGCCGCTCGGCACGCCAAAGACATGACGCACTCCCATGTCGCGAAGCGCCGCCACGACATTGCGGGCCACATTGGTCGATTTCATGCGCGATCCTTCAAACAGAGCCAGTCTCTGCGACCGGCCTAGGCGCATCAGCCATAAACAAATAATACCGAATAGCCGCGTCGGTATATTCTAGAAGCTATAAAGCTTGCGGTCAGACGAAGCGGTTGGCGATAGCGCCGATGCCGTCGATGCCGCCCGTCACCCGGTCGCCAGCGACGATCCGGCCGACACCCGCCGGGGTGCCGGTATAGATCAGATCACCCGCCTTCAGTTCGACATAGGTCGACAGTTCGGCGATGATGTCGGCGACTGGCCAGATCATGTCGGCAATATCGCCGTCCTGGCGCAGCTCGTCATTCACCGACAGCCAGATGCGCGCCGAGGCGGGATGCCCAACCCCGGCGACCGGTCGGATCGGCGACAGGATCGCGCTATGATCAAAACCCTTGGCCATGTCCCACGGCCGGCCGCCCGCCTTGGCATCGACTTGCAGGTCGCGGCGGGTCAGGTCGTTGCCGACCGCATAGCCAAATACCGCCGCCAGCGCGTCATCCGCCGCGATATTGGCGCCACCGCTGCCCAGCGCCACGACCAGTTCGATCTCGTGATGCAGGTTGGCGGTGCGCGGCAGCATCGCAATATCGGCGGTCCCACCGATCACCGCATCGGCGGGTTTGGAGAAGAAAAAGGGCGGCTCGCGGTCGGGGTCGCCGCCCATTTCGCGCGCATGATCGGCGTAATTCTTGCCGACGCAGAATATGCGCCGGACCGGAAACCGCTGATCGCTGCCGGCAATTTCGGCGGATGGCATTGCGACCGGAAAAGCGAGATTCATGTTACGCCCTCGTGTGTTCAGACCGGCGGATAAAGCACCGCGCGGCACTTGCCCAGATCGGCACCTTCGAGGCCGCTTTGCCTGTCGGCGTTCCACGGGCTGCCCATCTTGTCCTCGGGCCGATACCAAAAGCCGTAGAGCTTGTCGTTCGCCGCCACCAGCGTCGCCGCACCGATGCTGCCCTCTTCCTTCGAGAACCAGGCGAGCCGCATGATCCGGCCGAACACCGTGCCGCGCAACGTGCCGAGGCCATCGTTGTAGCACCCCAATATCTCGTTGCCGCGCTGGCGCAGCATGATCGGCCCATATTCGTGCGAATAGACGCCGCTGACGTCTTGGGCCGCTGCGGCGCCGCGCTGTTCGAGGTCACCGATCACTGCAACGTCGGATAGCCGCGTCGCGCCGCTGCCGGCCCAGTTGCTGTCGATGCGCAGCCGCAGCCAACGCGCCCGGCTTTGCTTGGGCAGTTTGACGATGGTTTGCGCGTCAGCCTTTGCCTCACCGTCAACGAGCAGCTCGAACGGTCCCTCGGGGCCGGTGGTCGATCCGAGGAGGGCAAAGCGCCGCACCGGCGACCCTTCAGCCGTCTGCGACATCGACCCATCCTCGCGGACCACGGGCTCGAACCGGCTGTCGATTGCGACCGCATCGATCTTGCCATTGCCGGCGAGTTCGAAATTGAGCGTGTGCGGAAAGCTGATCGTCTTTTCGGAGAGCCAGCCATAGGCCGGTCCGCCATCGACCAGATTGATCGTGTAGGTCGACCAATGCCGCTTCGCTTCGCCCTGATCGGCTTCGGCGATGCCACCCCAGCTGATGTGCAGGATGTTGTTTCCTTCCGGTTCGGCAGCCTTCTCTGCCGCCTTTTCTGCGGGCGCGCCCGAGCATCCGGCGAGGAGCAGCGCTCCCGCCAACCCAATCTTCCATTCGTGCATGATTTCAGTCCTTCAAGATCGACCTAGTGACGTTCGGGCCAGATTCGTTTCGGAGCGGCGAGATGCGGCTTGCCAAGCAGCGGGCTCGACAGCGCGTAAACGCCGTTGACCGAAAAGGCCCAGATGATGTTGCGGTCATATTCGGTGAAGACCGCGAAGGTCGAATTGCCGAACGTATATTCGGGCAGCTCGTCCTTGGTCGGGAAGCGCGGGACGAAATAGCCCGCAATGCTCGGTTTCGCTGGGTCTTTCACATCGAAAATCTGGATTCCGGCGTTGTAGAAGGCGTAGATGGCAAGACCTTTGCGGCCACCCTCGGGCTGCCCCAATCCACCCGACCGCTTCGGCCCGAAACTGCCGCGCCGCTGGCAGAAATCGGTGAAAGCCGCGCCCGACGGCGGCACCGGCCGCGGGAATTTTGCCGCGACCTTCGGGTTCGCCGGATCACGCACGTCGATCGAGAAAATGTCCTTGAACGGCTCGTAACAATTCTCGTTCATCGGATAACCGTTCGAGAAGACAAAGCCAGTGCGGTCATATTGGCTGACATCGACATTGTCGAACTCGGTGCCCGCATAGCTCGGCGGAACGCTCAGGTGGCCCAGGGTTTTCGGCTTGGCCGGGTCGGCGAGGTCAAAGGTGTAAAAGCCCAGCCCGCCCATGCCGCCGAAACCGATCCTGCCGCCCGCCTCGATCGGCTTCGTCAGCACAATCGGGTTGCGCGACCCCATCCAGCTCGTCCGATTGCCCGCGCGCGGGTTGGCGCGGTACGCGGCCTCGCTGTCCTTGTCGCCCAGCCGCTGCCCCGGCACGCTGATCTGCGACACGAATTTGGGGTCGGCGGGGTCATCCATATCCCAGACCTGATAACCGGGCGAATAGAGATAGTCGGGATATTCGGTCAGCGAATAGCTGTCGTCGGGCGCCGCCGACAGCAGCATATATTTGCCGCCCCACCATGTCACCGCATCGAGCGCGCCCGACCCCTGCTGCTTGCCGATCGGCGCATCGGGATGCCGATAATCGGTCGTCCGCGTCGCGATCAGATCCCACTTGTCGGGGGTCGGGCCGTTCATCACGAACACCTTGAAACCCTTGAGCGAGTTGTAATTGCGCTGCGCCGCGACCTTGTCCGGCTGGCGCAGCTTGTCGTCCATCAGGCCGAAGCGCCCGATCTCGTAAGACGCGACCAGCACATTGCGCCGCAGCTTCTTGTTCCAGGCGATGGTGACGCCGCCGAAATAGTCGGTGACGGCCGAGGCGTCCCAATCCTCGCTCGACCCCTTGCGATCCCAGATGCCGCCCTTTGACCAGACGACCCTGGCGTTGCGCGGATCGGTCACGTCCATGATCCGCAGATAATCGCGGTCATGGGTGTAAAGGTACCGCTTGCCGCCAAAATCGACGACGCTGGCCCACGCGTGCCAGGGCGAGGTCACCCCGGGGTAAAAGCCGACCACCTCGACATTTTTGGCGTAGCTGTTCTGATCCCAATGATCGAGCTGACCGGTAAAATTGGGTGCACTGGTGGTCAGCGGGGTGGCGACGGGGTGGCGGAAGGTGCCGGTCGCCGGGTCGATGCCATAATCGACATCTGGCACCGGCGGCTGCGGCGGGTTTTCGGGCGTCGCCTCGTGCCATGCCTTCAGTTGCGGATCGACGATGTTGACCGGGCCGGTCGCGTGCCCACCCTCGCCGCTCGCCGCCGTCAGCGCGGTGGCATAGAGCAACCCCGCGATGACCGCCGCGCCGCCGCCGATGATCCTCACTCCGCGTTTCATCGACATTCCCCTGTTGGCTCGACCCGAAATAGCATGGCCCCGGTGCGCCCTAAAAGCGGAACCGGGCCGTCACGCCATAAGTGCGCGGCGGGATATAGGTGCCATAGGTGGTGCCGAACAGGTTCAGCTTGCTGGTGTAATTGAGCTCGTTGGTCAGATTCTTGGCCCAGGCGGTCACCTCCCACTTGCTGTCGGCATCGCGCACCCCGATCCGCGCGTTGAGCAGGATCTCGCTGTCGAACTTGAGGATGGGGGTGTTCGGATTGTCGAAGAAATTGGCGCCGGTATATTGGAAATCGCTGCCCGCGAGCAGGACGATCGTGTCGCTGATCGGCTGGTCGAGATTGGCTGACAGCCCGAACGCATGTTTGGGGGTGCGGCGACAGCTGTTGCCATCGAGATCGGTGCCGTCGTCGTCGATGATCAGCTCGCCGGTGAAGTTACACCGCGAATAGGCGTAGTTGCCCGACACGCTGAAACTGTCGGTCAGCCGCGCCTGGACATCAAGCTCAAGACCATAAGCGCGCGTGCCATTGGCGGCGTTGAACACGAAATTGTCCGGCGGCAGCCCCGGGCCGGGCGACAGAAACTGGTTGGTCTGCAGATTGTCGTAGAGGGTGTAATAGCCCGCCGCATTGATGAAGAAGCGCCGGTCGGCGAGCGCCAGCTTGGCGCCCAGTTCGAAACTGTCGGCGGTTTCGGGTTCAAACGACACCAAAGCTTCGGCGGGGGTGTTCGCATCTTCGCCGGTCCAGCCGCCCGGCTTGTAGCCTTTGGCATAGCGGGCATAGAGCGTCACATCGTTGCTCGGTTCGAACCGCAGCGTCGCGCTGGGCAGCCAGGCGTCCCAGCTGCGCTTGTCGGTCACGGTGAAATTCACCGGCGCCCCCTCGAACGATTCCCCCGACCGGTTGTTCGAATAGCTTTTGCGGTCATAGGCGTAGCGCAGGCCAGCATCGAAGGTCAGCTGGTCGGTCAGGCTGTAGCTGACTTCGCCAAACACCCCGATATTGTCATTGTTCGACGTCGTGACCGTGTGATTCGATCCCGGGAACGGCGACGCCGGGGTGCCGCCAAAGGCCATCGCAAAAGCGAATTCGGTGATCGCCTGAAAATCGGGGAACAGGAAGTTCACATCCTCGGCGCGGCGGATCTTTTCGCGCAGATAATAGACCCCGCCTTCCAGCCGCAGCGGGCCGCCATCGTCCCAGCGCAGGCGCAGTTCCTGCGAGAATTGCTTCACATCCTCGGCCTTGCCGCTGTCGAAATAGCTGTCGGGGACGGTCGCCAGATAGGTGCCGAGCCCGGCCACCATCGCCGATGTGATGTCGGGCGCGTTCGTCGCCGGATCGATCGGGAAGTTGAAGAACAGCCCCGACCCGTCCTCGCGCGCCGCGAGCGAGGAATCGCGGTAGGCGGTCTGCGACGCGATGCTCAGATTGTCGCTCGCCTCCCAGTCGATCGAGCCGCTGACCCCATACATGTCCGAGTTCTGATAGCCGGTGAAATTATGTGCACCCTTGCGGGGATCGGCATTCTTGAATGGGGCGTTGCGGTCGGGCAGGACAAAGCCGGGCAGGCTGGCAATCGGCGGCGCGAAGAAGCTGTTGTAGGTGACTTCATTGCTGTCGCCGGGGACGAGGACATCGACCCAGCGCGCGCCGTCGCGGTGCCGCGTGTAATCGGCGGACAGGTTGATATCGAGCGTCGCGCTCGGCTGCCAGCGCAGCTGGGCGCGGACCGACTGGACATTCTGATCCTCTTCGTCGCCGCCGCGCGTGTTGATGGCATAGCCGTCATGTTTGCGCGAACTGACGACCAGCCCCAGCCCCAGCGTATCCGACACCGGCCCGCGGACCGACGCCGCGACGTCGAGCTTGTCGTAATTGCCATAGGTCGCCTCGAAGCGCCCTTCGAACGTGTCGCCGGGCTTTTTGGTGACATAGTTGATCAACCCGCCGACGACGCTTTTACCGAAGCGCAGCGCCTGCGGCCCCTTGAGCACCTCGACGCGCTCGAGATCATAGAGGTCGAGCAGCGATCCGGTGCCGCGCGACAGATAAGCGCCGTCGACAAAGATGCCGACCGCGCCATCGGCGCCCGCACCCTGAATGTCCGACCCGATGCCGCGAATGAACAATTCGGTGTCGACCGCGCGCTCGGCGCTCAGCTTGAGACCCGGAACGCGATAGGCGATTTCAGAAAAATCCTTGATCCCGGCCTGCTCCAGCGCGGCGCCGCTGAAGGCCTGGACCGAAATCGGCACGTCCTGCAGGCTTTCCTCGCGCTTGCGGGCGGTCACCACGATCTCGTCGTTCGCCGATGCCTCGACAGCGCCAGCGGGTGCGGCCTGTGCGTGGGCCAAGCCCGGCGCCACAAAGGCTGTTGCCGTGATGAGAAGCGCCCCGCGCATGATCCGAATTGATTTCATTGTCCGTCTCCCCCAGCGGCCGTCCGCGCTTCGTCTTCGTCAAGAGAAAGCGTCATGTCCGGCCTGATTGATTTGCCGAGTGGACGTTACTGGCGTTTGTATATCTATATAATAGATTGTGTATCTTCTGATATTCATATTTGGATATATCAAAAGACTGGTGTTTGGCTTTCAGCGCGGCATCATGCTGGATCCGAATAGCAATTTTCGTGGTTACGCGCGTCAAATAGGCGCGACCGGGAGCAGTCTCGTCATCTTCCTGCCGTAGCCGATTCACCTTGGCACCCCGCGCTGCGGCGTCCTAAGGCTCATCCGACGATCAGGGAGACTCCGTGCCAATGTCCGATGCCCAGCCGCAAAGCTATCCCGAAATTCGCGAGGCGGTGCGCCGGTTGTGCGCCGGGTTTCCGGGCGAATATTGGCAAAGGCTGGACCGCGACCGCATCTATCCGACCGAATTTGTCCGCACCCTGACCGAAGCGGGTTTCCTGTCGGTGCTGATCCCCGAGGAATATGGCGGGTCGGGGCTGGGTCTGGGCGCGGCAACCGCGGTGCTGGAGGAAATCCACCGGTCGGGCTGCAACGGCGGCGCGTGCCACGCCCAGATGTACACGATGGGGACGCTGCTGAAACATGGGTCGGCGGCGCAGAAAGCGGCATATCTGCCCGCGATCGCTAGTGGTGACCTACGGTTGCAGGCGTTCGGGGTCACCGAACCCACCGCGGGCACCGACACCACCCGCATCCGCACCTTCGCCAAGCGGGTCGGCGACGACTATATCGTCAACGGGCAGAAAATCTGGATCAGCCGCGCCGAACATTCGGACCTGATGATCCTGCTGTGCCGCACCACCCCGCGCGAAGATTGCGCCAAAGCATCCGACGGGATGAGCGTGCTGCTGGTCGACATGCGCGAGGCGGTGGGGAACGGGCTGACCGTGCGCCCCGTCCGCACGATGCTCAACCATGCGACGACCGAGCTGTTCTTCGACGACCTCAAAGTCCCTGCCGCCAATCTGATCGGCGAGGAGGGCAAGGGCTTTCGCTATATCCTGTCGGGGATGAATGCCGAGCGCATCCTCATCGCGTCCGAATGCATCGGCGACGGCCGCTTCTTCATCGACCGAGCCACCGCCTACGCAAAAGAGCGCGAGGTGTTCGGGCGGGCGATCGGCGAAAACCAGGGCGTCCAGTTCCCGATCGCGCGCGCCTATGTCCAGCTCGCCGCCGCGTCCGAAATGGTCGACAAGGCGGCGCGGCTGTTCGACGCCGGGCAGGACGGCGGCACCGAAGCGAATATGGCCAAGATGCTGGCGTCGGAAGCGAGCTGGTACGCCGCCGACATGTGCGTGCAAACGCACGGCGGCTTCGGCTTTGCCGAGGAATATGACATCGAACGCAAGTTCCGCGAGACGCGCCTCTATCAGGTCGCGCCGATCAGCACCAATTTGATCCTGAGCCACGTCGCGACCCACGCGCTTGGCCTGCCCAAGAGTTTCTGAGCGGCGATGGAGGATTATTCGGACTGGGTCGGGCGTAGCGAAACGCGGCATGACATTGCGACCGCAGCACCGCTTGTCGGCCTCGCCGCGCTGCTCGACCTTGACGCGGCGCCGCCCGCGACCGTGCCGCTGCTCGGCCACTGGCTCTATTTCCTGCCCGACGCACGCCAGTCGGCGATCGGCGACGACGGCCACCCGCGCCGCAACAACGGCGGCTTGCTCCCGCCCGTGCCCCTGCCTCGGCGGATGTGGGCAGGCGGGCGCGTCGAATTCCTCGCTCCCATCGCGGTCGGCGCCGCGCTGACCCGCGTCACGACGATCGCCGCGATCCGCGCCAAGCGCGGTGCCAGCGGCGACTTGGTGTTCGTAACCTTGCAGCACGACATCGCCGCCGACGGCGTTCCGGCGATCCGCGAGGAGCAGGATCTGGTGTATCGCGCCGCGGCCACGGCCTCCGCTGCCCCATCAGCCCCGCCGCCGGTCGAGATCGAACCCACCAACGCGGTCCGCCGCGTCACCGCCGACCCCGTCCTGTTGTTTCGCTATTCGGCGCTGACCTTCAACGCCCACCGCATCCACTACGACCGCGACTATGCCCGAGATGTCGAGGGCTATGCCGGGCTCGTCGTTCACGGCCCGCTGATCGCCACGCTGCTCATCGATCATGCCGGGCGCGAACTGCCCGGCCTGACGCCCCGCCATTTCAGCTTCCGCGCCGAAGCACCGTTGATTGATGGTGCGCCGTTCGACCTCTGTCTGACGCGCGAGGGCAACGGCGCGCGACTATGGGCGCGCGACGCTGGCGGACGCACGACGATGCGCGCCGAGGTAACGCCCTGACCGCCTAGTTCGGCGCCAGCTGGCTTTGCGCTCCGCTTGTCGATTGGCCGCGCCCTGCCCATAGCCGCCGCTGCTCGACCGCCGACCGGTACAGAAAATCATGCGGCAGGCCCAGCC
>JAEMRT010000144.1 GCA_016463225.1 Sphingopyxis sp.
AACTAGGGAATTTTCAAAGCCCACTTTTGCGGAGAATTGCACGACCGATGACACCTTGTTCTGGAAGGCGATGTCTGCGACCTCGTTAGGCAGGGTGAACACGACGTGGAAGTAGCCAACCGGCAACAGGTCGGCCTCGCGCGCGGCCAGCCAGGTGCGCGCGGCGGCGCCTTGGCACTTGGGGCAGTGTCGGTTGCGACACGAGTTGTAGGCGACCCGCCAGTGCCCGCAGTCTTCGCAGGCCTCGACGTGACCGCCCAGCGCGGCGGTGCGGCAGTTCTCGATGGCCGCCATGACCTTGAGCTGGCCGAGGCTGAGATGCCCGGCATGGGCCGCGCGATAGGCCGGCCCGCTGCTCCGGAAGATATCGGCGACCTCGAGTGAGGTGCGCACCGGCTCAACCGGGAGGTGCCCTGCCTTCCATCACGGCCATGATCTGGTCGAGCGGGCTGGCCACCGCCCGCATCGTCTTGCTCGAGACCTGGGTATAGATGCCGGTCGTGTTGATGTTCACGTGTCCCAGCAGCACCTGGATGACCCGGATATCGACGCCTTGCTCGAGCAGGTGAGTGGCAAACGAGTGGCGCAGTGTATGCGGGCTTACCCGCTTGTGGATCTCGGCGCGCTCGGCCGCTTCCTGCACGACGCGGTGCAACTGGCGAGCCGAGACCGGATCCGTGCCGCTGCGGCCGGGGAACAACCAGCCATGAGGTAGCATCACTCCGCGCCGCTTGCCTTCGCGCCACCATTGACGGAGCAAGTCCAGCAGGTGCGGTGAGAGCATGGCGTTGCGGTCCTTGCGTCCCTTGCCCTGCTCGACGCGGATCATCATCCGGGTGCTGTCGATGTCATCGACCTTGAGGTGGGCAACCTCCGAAACCCGCAGGCCGGCGCCATATGCCACACTGAGGGCCGCCTTGTACTTGATGCCTGGCGCAGCCTCGAGCAGCCGCGCTGTCTCCTCGATGCTCAAGATCACACGCAGCTTGGGCATGTAGCGAACAACGACGAGCCCCAGCGCCATCTCCGGGCGCTTCAGGGTGATCCCGAACAGGAACCGCAGTGCCGACACGGCTCCATTGATCGTGGCCGGCCCCACGGCGCGCTCGTGCTGGTCGACCTGATAACGCCGCAGGTCTTCCATTGTGGCCGTATCCGGCGGACGGCCCAGGAACGCGGCGAAGCTTCGGACATGCCGGATATAGTCCTTCTGCGTGTGCGCCCCGAAGCCACGCATCGTCATGTCCTGCAACATACGCTCACGCAGCGAATGGGTCGGGGCAGCGGTCGTGATAGTATCCATGGTAAGTTCCTCTCCGTTGAAGGAACTCCACCGTCGGCGGGCGACGCCGCCCCGCCGAAAGCCTCACAAATA
This sequence comes from Sphingopyxis sp., assembly GCA_016463225.1. GTDB lineage: Bacteria > Pseudomonadota > Alphaproteobacteria > Sphingomonadales > Sphingomonadaceae > Sphingopyxis. Next base: position 1,376 of record JAEMRT010000144.1, read on the forward strand.
CTACGCTACGTCACCCCAAGCGACCCTCCCGCGGAGCGGGTTCGTGCTTTGGTCGGCAGCCGACTCCACGTGAGTGTCAGCTGTCCTCGCGATCCGGCTCCAATCCGGACAGTCGCCTACCGGCCCGCAGCCGACCTTCTCCGGCATTCACGGCGATAAGGTCGCCGGTAACTTCGGCACGACGATCAAGCCCAAATTCCGCGCCTGAGAAATCACGCGCCTCACCCCCTCAGGCGACCATTGCGTACCTTTGCGCGGCGTTGGCTCTCGCAAATCCTTGCTCAACCACGTCGCGAGGCTGCGAAGAGTAGCATCTGGATCGTTGTTGAGCTTGTCGGCCACCAGCAATGCGATCCGACTGTCGGGAGCCAATCGCGGCGCCGCCTCGAGTATCACCCGATCAGCGTAGCCCGCTTCGACCAACGTTCGGCATGCCTTCACCAGGGTACGCTCGGAAAACGACCGCACCGGCGGCTTAAGCGCCTGAATACGCCGGAGCACCAAGCTCCAGGGTAAGTGCGGTCGCAACCGCTCGACGATTGGCAGCCATCGAAGCCGGCCATCGACCAATTCGTGAAGATGCTTTTCCTTCAAACTGTGGCGCAAGTCGCCTATCGCCGACGGGTCTCTCGCGCGCATCTTCGGATTTCCCGGTCTGGCGCCGCGCGCAACCGCGGCCTTCAGCCCTGCCCGCGTCCGCTCGCGAATAAGCGCACGTTCGAACTCCGCAAAGGCGCCAAGCATCTGTGTCATCAGCATCCCTTGCGGGCTGCTGGTGTCGATCGGATCATTGATCGAGCGAAAATACGCTCCCTTGGCGCGGAGCGCTTCGACGATTTCCAGCAAATGTGACAACGATCGTGCGAGGCGATCGATCCGCACAACCACGAGGGTGTCCCCCTGTCCCACCGCTGCGAGCGCGCTGGCCAGTTTCGGACGGCTGCGGCTAGCGCCGCTGGCCCGGTCCTCGAATAGGGTTACACAGCCTGCGCGTCTTAACTCACTAATCTGGGCGAAGGTATCCTGTTCGTCGGTAGAAACGCGGGCGTAACCGATCAAGGGCATTTGTCACAATCCATCTAACGGGGTCAACCGACCGGTTGTCCCCGTATGGTAATCGCTTGAGCCCCGGTTGACCATCGTCCGAGGCGGATCAGATGCCTGGCACCCATCCCGTTTGAACCGAGTGTGCGGACGTTGAGAGAAGCCCCCTGCCCCGCCTGTCCTAGCCTGTGGATGCGCTAAGAAAGTGTCGCCGAAAAACGCTGGAGATCAGCCACGCAGCATCCAGGCGTCCGGCGGTATTCTTCCCTGAATCCAGCCGTATTCTTTCAACGCAGGATCCAGAAATTGGGCGGCGCCGGAGCGTCCAGTCGTATCCTGAAAACGACACACCATATAATGAGCGGTCAAATATGAACATGTGATAAGTGCAATTATCGCGCTATCTAACTAATTAATACTTAAGAATGTGATATGATCAAATAGTTAGTATTTATATTTTCTCAGACGTATTAGCCTATCACCGCATATATTTTTCGACATATAAGATATATTCTCATGTAAAAACAAAAATAATCTCTGTATAATTCCAATACTGGCGATTCATTTTGCAATGTTTATGTGCTATATATTAGCAATATTACGTAGCATCGTTCGTAATTGCTCACGGGGTTGGCAGAAAAGTGTTGCGCGGAGGTCGATTGGCTGATTCACCCTACGGATGTCACCGCCGCCGCTTCATGTGCTGACCGAAGCCGAGAAGAACGAGTTGCTGCTCGCGCAGCACGAGATGATCGAGCGACTGGTAGCGCGGATTTCCGAGTTGGAATCCCTGGTCGGCACGCCGCGCAAGACATCCAGGAATTCGCATATTCCGCCATCGAAGGACGACTTTGGCAAGCGCGGTGGCAAAGGCGGTAGGCCCAAGACTGGCAAGCGCCCGCCGCGCGAAGGCAAGCACCGCCCATTGACCGAGACGCCGGACAAAACCGAACGCATCATGGCGGCAAACTGCTGCCATTGCGGGACCGATATATCCTCGCAGGCCCAGCATTGCCGCCACCGCTATGATCATATCGACCTGCCGCCGATCCGCCCGATTGTGACCCGCATCGAATTGTTTGGTGCGCGCTGCGGGGGATGTGGCCGTCGCTACCGTGCCGCAGCACCGGCGGGCATGGAGCCGGGCACGCCGTTTGGCCCCGGCATCCGCTCGCTGCTGGCCTATCTGCATCACAGCCACCATGTAAGCTTCGAGCGACTTTCGCGCATTGCCGCGGAGCTGTTTGGCCTCACGATCTCCCAAGGGGCGATCGCCAACGCGTTCAGGCGTATGGAGGCCGGAATGACAGCAGCCACGAAGGCGATCACCGACAAGTTGCTCACGGCAAAGATTATCGCGTCCGATGAGACGTCCACGCGCACCAACGGCATTGCCCATTGGCAATGGGTCTTCCTCTCGAAAGACGCGGTCCTGCACAAGATCGCCCCGCGCCGGGCGCGCAGTGTTGCTGAGGAGGTGTTGGGCGGCCACCAACCTGATGTGTGGGTCTCCGATCGCTACGCTGGACAGCAGGAACTGGGCAAGGAGCATCAGGTCTGCCTCGCGCATGTCCTGCGCGATGTTCAGTATGCCATCGACTGCGGGGATACCGCCTTCGCCCCCAAAGTCCGCGACCACCTGCGCTGGGCGATCCGCATCGGCAAGCGACGAAGCAGCCTGAAGGACACAACGCTGGCCACCTACGCTGCGAAGGCCGACAATCTGCTGACCCGCCTGGTACAGATGCCTGTCGCGCACCCTGCGGGACGTGTTCTGCTCAAACAAATCAAGGCTTGGCGAAGCAAGTTCTTCATCTTTCTCACCAACCGCAACGTCCCTGCGACCAACAACATATCAGAGCGCGAGATCCGCCCCTCGGTCGTGTTCCGCAAGGTCACCAACGGCTTCCGCTCCGACTGGGGCGCCCAGATCCACGCTGGATATCGATCCGTCACCGGAACCGCTCGTCTCAGCGGAAAATCGGCACTCGTAGCCATCCGCGAACTCGTCGACGGCAGATTCGTGGTCGCCTGATCAGCCCACCAATTGCCGACCCCGTGAGCAATTACCATCGTTCATCCACACAGCACCTGGGGATCGAGTTTGCTGCGCCATCTGCAGGCAAAAGCATATTGCACTGACGAAAACACTGTACGCTCGGTCTGGTAAATCAAGGTCATGTCCTGTCTATCACGGGCGAAAGACAGCATCTCCGTATCTCGTCCTCATATGGCGAGCTACCGAATTCAAATAGCGATACTGCCGCGACGCCGTCGGGCTGTGATAGGCGCCAATCGCCTTCCAGTAATTACCGGTCGAGCGCAGGGCAGACAGGAATATCCACCTTGCAGCCTCCGCATTGAAGCAGGGATCAAAACGCAGCCAATGTCGAACCTGAACAGGTGAGCGCCCAACAAGCGCAGCGATGCGAGGTGTCCACCAACTGTTGATCTGCAGGGGACCGAGATCGTGAGAGCCGTTGCTGTTACGAACCTCAGCGCCGACCCAGCCCGCTTCCTGATCGCGCAGTCCCCAAAGCGTTTTTTCCAGCCAGGGCTGACCAAGCGAGGCTTGAAGAATGCAGGCGGCGATCCGCAATTCCTCCTCATCTGAGGACTTCGAAAATGCGGGGGTGGTGTACAATGCCATACTGATGACAGCAGTGTATAACAGCCTGGGGATGCCGTGTGACTTCATCCGACCCTCCGGATAGCGGTTCCAGGCGTAGTGATCGGATTGGTCGGATCACTGTAAAGCCCAAACACCGGAACTGGGCCATCTTTCTGAAATGCAGAGAGCGCTCTCTCCGAATTGATCTCGGCGGCGGCATTACGACTGACAGAAGTCCGACTGTGCGGCTTGGTCCATCCAATGCGGCTCAGGAAGACCCTACACCCTCTGGCTTGGCGCGACGTACTGAATTCAAATTGATACTCAGGCTGGACGGCACCTGCGAAGCGCTTTCCCTGGATCAGTTGAACGGTAAACTTGCAGCGAAGCATGGGCAGTGACCTTATCGTTCGGGGCCATGGGATGGTTCGGGTCGAGGCGCAGGAGATTGGTTTTCCCGGTCGATGCCGGTTTTCGGCGCACTCCCTTCGGCGTGCGCATGGTCGAGAATGCCTGCGAGAAACTTATCGAGCACCTGCGCGATGCTCCGGGCACCGTCCGCAAGATGCTCAGCCGCGCCACGGGGTGAGCGGTCCCGATAGTGGAGTTGTCGCTCGATCGCCCGATCGCGCCGCTCCGTTCGGTCTCGCTCTTGCTCGGCCCTCAGACTTGCCACATGGCCTTCCCGGCGTTTCGAAAAGGCATCTACGCGATCAGTCTTCAACCGGCCCAACCCTTCCGAAGAAGACGTCTTTTCTCCTGACTGGCGATCGAGTTTGGCAATCAGTTCCTTGACGTTGTTGGTCCAGAGCCTGGCACCGAATGCCGCGCGGGTAATGGCGGTGTAGAAGTTCTGGGCGTTGACCAACGGCGATTCTGCGGGCGCCAGCACGAAAACGCGCGGATAGGTTTTGGACTGTGCGGAATAGACCGTCTCTGCGTAACCATGATCCCAGGTCCGGTGTTCCGACAGATTAACCTGCTGCACGCGCCCATCTCGATCCCAGCGGATCGTCGCTAGCGCGCCATCAAGTTTTTCTGCGGTGCCGCGCTCCGCATTGCGTAGCCCGAGTTCGCGACTGACGAGCCGCCACTGGATACGGTCACCCTCCGCAATATCCCGCTCTTCAGGATTGAACACATTGATGTGGCGGGCCTTCGTCGTCTGCGGATCCCAGCGTATGACGCGCCCCTGATCGTCGACGAGACGCACAAACTGGCGCCCATTGGCCTCCCGGCCTAGTCCAGCGACCCGATAGTCGGCGTGCCGTGCGATACCGAGGTCTGCAATGTCCCGCTCGAAACGCACCACCTGTCCTGCACCGTAGAAGCGGGCCATATGCTTCTGGATATCGGTTGAGCCCGCCGGGGCCAGGATGGAAAACCGGCTGCCCTCGGCGGCCAGCCCATTCTCGTTTTTCAGCGCTTCGCGAATCTTGCTGTTAACGATCAGCCGGGTCGCATTGTCGAGGACCAGGATGTTGGTTCCGGCCCGCGATGCCGGTTTAAGCCGTATCCAGGCGTTGACGACCTGTTCCGCCATCTTTTCATTGTCGTCGACGGTGCTGACGCTATCGAGCTTTGCCAATGCCTCGGCAAAGTTCCCCGTCCGCGCGGCTGTGACGGCAGCCTTGATTGATTTCGTTTCCTGCCGCACGGCGTGCGTCAACTCGACCGTTGGCAAGCCCAGTCTTCGCATCAACCAGAAGGGTTTGCCCTGCTCGATCGCCCCGGTCTGTTTCTCGTCTCCGAGAAAAAGCAGCCGTGCCCCGGTCGTCCTGCTGATCTCCAGCATCCGCTGGGCCTGGCGGTTGCCGAGCTGCCCTGCTTCATCGAGAACCAGCACATGGCGGTCCGTGATCCCCTGCCCGCCGCGCGCGATGAAGCTGGCGACAGTATGGGACGTGATGTTCGCCTTGCTTCCCAGTTCCGCTGCGGCCGATGATGTGGGTGCCAATGCAATCAATGCCGTTCCCGGTTCGGCTGCCTCGGCCAGAACTCTCACCAGCGTCGATTTTCCAGAACCGGCGACACCGTGAATCGCCGTGACCCGATCCCGCGTCAGCGCCGTCTCGACAAGTGCGCGCTGCTGCTGCGTGTTGAGCGACGTCCCGTCGAGCACGGCCAGCAAGCGATCGCTCGAGGCGATGGGACGCGCGTCATCAAGGCCGAGCGCAATATGCTGGGTCAATGCCAGCTCCAGACGCCAGGACTTCCGGCTGGTGCGGCCACGGGTCAACATCTTGTCACCGGTCTGCGCATGGGTCGGCAGCAATTTGCGCAGGACCTCATGTGCTGCGATCCGGGGACGAATATCATCAAGCCGGACTTCACCGACATGGGCAGCAAGACCCCTGCGCAATATGTCGCCTAAATTGTTGACCGCCTCGGATGTCTCCAGTTGCCGCAAGCCGAAAAGAGCCGCACGCGACGCATCGCGTTCCGTGGGCGCCGGATGCTCCCCTTCTCGACCCCGCGCCAGCGCAGCAATCTCCTGCAGCATTTCGAGACGCTTGCCTGTCCGCTGATGCCATTGCGCGCTGAGTTCTTCCTGGCCGATCTTCACCTTCGCCTTGCGCGTAGCATAGAAGGAAGCACGCTGGGCTTTCTGTCCCACCAGACCATGCTCGCGCGCATGATCCTCGATCGCCTCGGCGCGCTGCGAAAATTGGTCGATCAGGTCCTTCGGCACGCCTCGTATCTCGAACAATCCGGAACGCGGATCAGCATCGATTTCATAGCCCGCTTCGCGCAAGCCGAAAGCCAGCGCATTGCGATATATCTGACCGGCCACACGCTGTTCGCCATACATGACCCGGCTTTCGAGGCTTGCCATGGGATCGCCATTCTCGCGGTTCGTCATGTTGAGCACGACGAGATGCGTATGCAGATGCGGATCAAGTTCCCGGCTGCCATGCTCGGTAAAGCGAGCAACCAGGATCCGACCCGTTGTTTCATGAACGATCTTCCCTTTATCACGGCGGCGCAACTGCGCCTGCTCCTCCAGATAGGAAATGGCTGCGGTCACCGCGCCCTCATGGGCGGCAAGCACGCGTTCGTCACCGGCAACCAGCCCCATGACCGACACGGACTTGGGCGCGTTGACCGCAAAATCCCAGCCTGGGTGATGCTGAATTTCGCCATCCGCACGATGCCGCCCGAGTTGTTGATCCCCGACTTTTCCAGCAAGAAGGTCGCGCAACAGCTTCGGATCAACAGCCCCGAAGAGGCCGAGATCGGCTGCAAGCTTCCCACCCCATTCAGACGGTTCATTACCGCCCTTGGTGTAATAATCCCCGACCGTATAGTAGCGGGCAATATTGGCTGGTTTGCCATGGAGGCGTTGTGGCTGGATCATGCTGGCCTCGCGCGCTCACGCGGCCCGTCGTCGCGGCCATGCTGGACAAGATCAGACCGGATTTCTCCCTGCTTGCCGGCAAGGATGGTCCAAAGGGTGCGGGCGGGCGCGGGAAGCTCGGCATTCTCGTCAATGAGCAATATATCTTCCACACGCTGCGGATCGAGGTTTGTTGCTGGAGGCGTAAACAGATCCGACTGCGGTGGCGGCGTCGGGGCGGATCCTGAAGATACCGAAGGCTTCGCTGGCTTGATCTCGCCATGTGTCGCTGGCGGAGATGACTGCGTGGCTTCCCGCTCCATCGCTTCGCGAACACGCGCTTCGGCATGGGCAATGCGAACGAGCATCCCGGCCTTGTCGATCTGAATGGGGGGCGTCGTGCGTTCGAGGAAAGCTGGTCCCAAGGAGGGTACGTCGTTGAAGCGGCTATCGAACCGCACCACAGGCAAATTGCGGCCGAAGCGCAGGAAGCCCATCAGGTTGGGCAGGTTGGTGACTTCGGTCGACATGACCAGTGGCCGCGTCACCTGCATCCGCGACAGATTGACCCCATCGCGCATGTCGTTGACCCCATAGGACATGCCCTCATTGGCCTCGACCTGTTCGACCTGACCGAGGTTGATCGAGACATGCTCGGCCGTATCCGTGTCGTTCGCGCGTAGCGCCACCCAGGTTGAGCAATAGCCAGTGATCGCAGCCGCATCGTCCTTGCCGTAAGTGGCCTTGAGCTGGGGATAGGACTGGAACCCCAATATGCCGCACCCGCCATATTTGCGGGCACGGGCAAGGAAATCCGAGAGCGACGGCAGCTTATGCAGCGTCGGCAGTTCGTCGATCACGCAATAAAGCCGTCGGTCGCGATCGGGCGTCAGGCTCATGATGGCGCTAATTGCGATGTCGAGCCAGACGGTGATGAGCGGGCGTAGCGAGGGAAGCTGGTCGGCCTTCACGGTGATGAAGAGCCAGCTCCCGTCTGCGCCTTTCTCAACCCAGTCGCGGATCGAGAAGCCGTCCTCGGTATCATCGAGATAACCAAAACTGCGCATGACCGATGCAAGTTCGGCCTGGATGCCGGCGGATGTCCTTTCGCCTTCGGTGCTGATGAAGGCGGCGGCATCAGTGCCAGTCACGAAGGCGGCAAGGTCTTTCAGTTTAGAACGCAGCAGACGGTCGAGGAGGACCGAGACATAGGTATGTTTCTGGCGCGCCAGCTTGCGCATGACCGCAACCAGCGTCCCCCGCGCCGCCTTCGCCCAGAAGGGATCGCCATGCTTGTCGGGAATGGTCGATTCCGCGATCTGATCATAATGATAATCGCGTGGCACATCGACCCAGGGCGACCAGCGCGCCGCGCGCTGGTCGAGCGGGTTGAGCAACATGTCAGTGCCCTGCCGATAGAATTTCTCGACGAAGGTACCGGCGGTATCATAGACAATGGCGCGCCGACCCGATTTGCGGATGCCGTCGAGCATGCCGACGATGAGGTTTGTCTTTCCCGTGCCAGGCGCACCGCACAGCAGGATATGCTCAGGCTCATAGGCCTCAGGCACCGGCACATTGCCGATCACCAGAGGTCCCTTGGTCTGTCGCCATAGCGCGCGTTTTACCTGGCGGATCGTGCCGAACCTCGCCCCTCGCAGATATTCATTGGAGCCAAGGCCCCTACCCGTCCGGGTGAAGTAGAACCAGGCCCAGGCGAGCATGACAAGGGTGAACAGGCCAGAGAGCAGTGCGCCATGCAGCAGATAG
>JAEMRT010000010.1:0-26573 GCA_016463225.1 Sphingopyxis sp.
ATCGCTGGCCCAAATCCTTAGCGTAGGATTCCGCCCCCTCCCGCAAACGCCCCCTTTCACGGGCTGGAAAAAAGGGTATGACAGCCACCTTTGGCGCGGTCGGGACAGGATACGGGGTTGGCGGAAATGATGGGGAATAAGAGCACGGCCGTTGGCACGCTGCGGCGGAAGAATAACGGGCTCATTGCCGGTCTGATCTTGGGGCTGGCTTTCTTCCTGATCAGTACCTGGCTTGCCTATTCGAATATCCAGGCGCTGCGCGAGGCCGACAAGGCCATTCGTCATACCCATGAAGTCCTGATCGCACTCGACGAAGTTCTTTCCACCGCCAAAGACGCAGAGACGGGCCAGCGCGGCTATCTGCTGACCGGGACCAACGCTTATCTCGAGCCCTACCGGACCGCAGTCGCCGCCTTGCCCGCGCGGCTCGCGGCGCTGAAGGCGCTGACCGCCGACAATCCGGTGCAGCAAGCGAGCCTGGGACCGCTCAACCGCCATATCGATGCCAAGTTGGCTGAATTGCGCGAGACGATCGAATTGCGGCGCACGCAGGGCCTGACCGCTGCCATGGGGATCGTGACAAGCGACCGCGGCAAGGGCGAGATGGACGCTATCCGCGCCCAGCTTGACGGCATGGCTCGCGAGGAAGTGCGCCTGCGGGAAGAGCGCATGGGCGACATGACGGACGCGGCGCGCGCGGCGATCACCAGTGGCGTTGTTTCGGGTCTGCTGGGCTCCGCACTCACCATCGCGATCTTCGTGCTGCTGCTCCGTAATGGACGGGCGCGCGCGGGGCAGGAATGGCTGCAGTCCGGCGAAGTCGGCCTCTCCGAGGCGATGCGCGGGGACAAGTCCGTCGAACAGCTTGGCGAGGACATCTTGGCGTTCCTGGCCGAGCATACAGGGCTCTCGGGCGGCGCCCTGTTCAAGGGCGAGAGCGGCCACTTTAGGCGGGCGGCCGTGGTCGGGGTTCCGGCCGACGCCAATATGCCCTCCTCCTTCAACATCAAGGAGGGTTTGCTGGGCAAGGTCGCAGTCGATGGCAAGGCGCTGGTCCTGGAAGACGTGCCGGAGGGCTATCTGACGATCGGCTCGGCTTTCGGTCGCGACAAGCCGCGCCATCTGGTCATCGTACCGGCCAAGGCGGACGCGCAGGTCAATGCGGTCCTGGAGCTCGGCTTCTTCAAGCCGGTCGATCCCTTGGTGCTCGATCTCCTGGAGCGTGTCTCGCCGGCGATCGGCATCGCCCTGCGCTCGGCGCGCTTCCGGGCCCGGCTCCAGGACGCGCTCGAGGAAACGCAGCGCCAGGCCGGCGAGCTTCAGGCCCAGAGCGAGGAACTGCGCGTCTCCAACGAAGAACTCGAAGAGCAGGGGCGGGCGCTACGGGAATCCCAGGTTCGTCTGGAGCAGCAGCAGGTCGAACTCGAACAGACCAACAGCCAGCTTGAGGAACAGGCGCAGACGCTGGAAACCCAGCGGGACGAACTTGAGCGGGCCGGCGCGGCGCTGGGCGCCAAGGCGCACGAACTTGAGCAGGCCAGCCAGTATAAGTCGGATTTCCTGGCCAATATGAGCCACGAATTGCGCACGCCGCTCAATTCGCTGCTGATCCTCTCCAAGCTGCTGGGAGACAATTCGCAGGGCAACCTCTCCGACGAGCAGATCAAATATGCCAATACGATCGAGTCTTCTGGCAATGACCTGCTGACCCTCATCAACGACATTCTTGATCTGTCCAAGATCGAGGCAGGGCACATCGAGATCCGTCCCGAAACCGTCGCGCTGCAGCGGCTGACGGGCGACCTGCGGCGGACCTTCGACCCGCTTGCCGAGAAGAAGGGCCTTGGTTTCGACATCAGGCTTTCCGATGACTGTGCCCGCACGATCGAGAGCGACCGGATGCGGCTCGAGCAGATCCTCAAGAATCTCCTGTCCAACGCCTTCAAATTCACCGAGCGCGGACAGGTGAGCCTCGCCATTGAGCGCGTGGATGATGAGTCCATCCGCTTCGCCGTCAGCGACACGGGCATCGGCATTTCGGCGGAGCAGCAGGCCTCGATCTTCGAGGCCTTCCACCAGGCCGACGCGACGATCAGCCGGAAATTCGGCGGGACGGGCCTTGGCCTTTCCATCTCTCGCGAGCTCGCGCGCCTACTCGGCGGCCGGATTGCGCTGGAGAGCCGCCCTGGCGAAGGCAGCACCTTCACGCTCACCATTCCACTGGCCTATGAGACCGTCGCCCAGCCGACCCGGCGGCGTTCCGACCCGGGTCCCGCGCCGGTCGCGGCGGCCCCCGCCATCCCCCTGCGTCCGGCGCCCGCGTCATCGGCATGGAGCCTGGAAGACGACCGGGCGAGCCTGACCGAGGGCAACCGGGTCCTGCTCGTCATCGAAGATGATGCGGTGTTCGCACAGATCGTGTGCGAGCTTTCACGCGAACTCGGCTTCCAATGCGTCATCGCCGGCAATGCGGAGGACGCGATCAAACATGCTCACGAGTTCAAGCCGAGCGCGATTGTTCTCGACCTGGGTCTGCCGGACCAGTCCGGGCTTACCGTCCTTGACCGGCTGAAGCATGACGATGAAACGCGCCATATTCCGATCCATGTGATTTCGGCGGCCGACCAGAGCCAGACCGCGCTGTCGCTCGGTGCGGTCGGCTACCACATCAAGCCGGTCAAGCGCGAAGAACTCGCGCAGGTGCTCGAGGGCCTGCAGGCGAAGCTTGCCTCGCGCATGCGCCGGGTCCTCATCGTCGAGGACGATGCGGTTCAGCGCGACGCAGTGGGTAAGCTTTTGGGCTCGGACGATGTCGAGACGATCGGCGTGGGCACGGCCGCCGAATGCCTGGAACAGCTGCGGCGCGAGACGTTCGACTGCATGGTGCTAGACCTGACCCTGCCGGACACCTCGGGGTTCGATCTGCTGGAAACGCTGAGCCAGGAGGGCGATCATGGCTTCCCGCCGGTCATCGTCTATACCGGGCACGACCTCTCCGCCGACGACGAGCAGCGGCTGCGGCGCTATTCGAGTTCGATCATCATCAAGGGCGCCAAATCCCCTGAGCGGTTGCTCGACGAGGTTTCCCTGTTCCTCCACCAGGTCGTCTCCGAGCTGCCGCCCGAGCGGCGGCGCATGATCGAAAAGGCGCGTCACCGCGATGCCGCGCTCGAGGGTCGGCGCATCCTCATCGTCGAGGATGATGTCCGTAACGTCTATTCCCTGTCGAGCGTGCTCGAGCCGCGCGGCGCGATCGTCCAGATCGCCCGCAACGGGCAGGAGGCGATCGATGCGCTCGCCCAAGCCGGGGACGATGTGAAGAAGGCCGTCGACCTTGTGCTCATGGACGTCATGATGCCGGTCATGGACGGGCTGACCGCGACGCGCGAGATCCGGGCCGATCCGCGCTGGACGAAGCTGCCGATCGTGATGCTGACCGCGCAGGCCATGCCGGACGATCAGCAACGCTGCCTGGAAGCGGGCGCCAACGACTATATGGCCAAGCCCATAGACGTCGATAAACTTTTGTCGTTGGTGCGCGTCTGGATGCCCCGATGAGGAGATCTCGGTGACAGGCGGCCTCGAGGATCTGGAGATCGGCCTCCTGCTGGAGGCGCTCTACCAGCGCTATCATTATGATTTTCGCCCCTATGCGCGCGCCTCGATCAAGCGGCGCCTGGTGCAGGCGCGGAGCCAGTTGGGCTTTGCGAGTTTTTCGGCGATGCAGGAAAGCCTGCTCCATGAAGAACAGACGCTACCGCGCCTGCTCAATTACCTGACCGTGCAGGTCAGCGAGATGTTTCGTGACCCGGCCTACTATAAGGCGCTGCGCGAACGCGTTATCCCGCACCTCAGAACCTATCCCTCGCTCAAGGTCTGGGTGGCGGGCTGCAGCAATGGCGAGGAGCTCTATTCGCTTTCCATCCTCTTCCGCGAGGAGGGGCTCGGCGCGCGGACGATCTTCTATGCGACCGATATCAATCCCGATGCCTTACGGGCGGCGCAGGCGGGAATCTATCCGCTCGACCAGATGCAGAAATATACGGCCAATCACCAGAAGTCGGGCGCGCGCTCGTCGCTGTCGGACTATTATACGGCCGATTACGGGCATGCCGTGTTCGACAAGACACTCAGGAGCCAGGTCGTCTTTTCCGACCATAGCCTGGTGACCGACGCGGTGTTTGCGGAGATGCATCTCATCTCGTGCCGCAACGTGCTCATCTATTTCGATCGCGAGCTCCAGGATCGCGCCATCGGACTGTTCCGCGATTCCCTCGCCCGTAAGGGATTTCTGGGGCTCGGCTCGAAGGAGAGCCTGCGCTTTTCCCGGCACGCGGCGGCCTTTGCCGATTTCGATACAGCAGAGAAGATCTATCAGCGGGTGGACGGATGAGCCGGGATCCGATCAGGGCGGTCGTCATCGGCGCCTCGGCCGGCGCGGTGCAGGTCCTGCTGGAAATCCTGCCCGCGCTCCCGCCAACGTTCCCCGTCCCGATCTTCATCGTCGTGCATATCCCGCCGGATCGCACCAACGCCCTCACCACCCTTTTCGCGGATCGCTGCGGGCTGCCAGTCAAGGAGGCGGAAGACAAGGAGACTCCTGTCCCGGGCACGGTCTATTTCGCGCCGGCCGATTATCATCTGCTGATAGAACAGGATGGGCGCGTGGCCCTGGCGATGGACGAGCCGGTTCATCATTCGCGGCCAGCGATCGACGTCCTCTTCGAGACCGCGGCCGACGCCTTCGGCCCCAATCTCGTCGCCATCGTTCTGACCGGTGCGAACGAGGATGGCGCCGCGGGCCTGCGAGCCGTCGGGGAGGCGGGCGGCCTGACCCTTGTCGAAGACCCGACTTGTGCTTCGAGTTCCACCATGCCGGCCGCCGCGCTTGCGGCGTGGCCCCAAGCGCGGACTCAGGATGTGCCCGGCATCCTCGCTTACCTTCAGACCCTGGTGGCTCCATGACGAGTGAGAACCCTCTGCCTAACTGCCTTCTGGTCGATGACCTGGAAGAAAATCTTCTGGCGCTCGAGGCGCTTCTGGGCGACCAGGGTGTGTCGATCCTCAAGGCCCGATCCGGGGAGGAGGCGCTCGAGCTTCTTCTCCAGCACGACGTGGCGCTCGCCCTGCTCGACGTACAGATGCCCGGCATGGACGGCTTCGAGCTTGCCGAGTTCATGCGCGCAAGCGAGCGGGCGCGTGATGTTCCGATCATCTTCCTGACCGCGGGCAGCGCCGACCAGCAACGCCGCTTCCGGGGCTATGAGGCGGGCGCGGTGGACTTCCTCCAGAAGCCGATCGAGGCCGATATCCTTCGCTCCAAGGCGCGCATCTTCTTCGACCTCTATCGTCAGCGCCAGAAGATCGGGGCGCAGCGTGATGCGCTTGAGGAGCTGACCGGTGTGCTGCAGACCGCAGATCGCCGCAAGAATGAGTTTCTGGCGGTTCTCGCCCATGAATTGCGCAATCCCATCATGGCAATGGGGGCGGGGCTGCACCTGATGGAACGCAGGCCCGATCCCGAGACCGCCACGATGGTGCGCGGGCAAATGAGCAAATATGTGCGGCATCTCGGCAGCCTGGTCGAGGACCTGCTCGACATCGCACGCATCGACCAAGGCAAGATCGCGCTCAAGAAGGAGCGTCTGCTGCTCCAGGACTTGCTTAGCTTTGCCGTCGAAGGATCACGCCATCACATCGACGCAGCCAGCCATGAGCTGATCCAGGATGTCGCGCCTGAGCCGATCTGGCTGGAGGCCGATCATGCCCGGCTTGCGCAGGTCGTCGGCAATCTCCTCACCAACGCCGCCAAATACACGCCTGCGGGCGGAGAAATTCGTCTCTCCGCGAGGCGCGAGGAGGATCAGGTCCGCATCGAGGTCGCCGATACGGGCGTCGGCATCCCGGCCGAGATGCAGGCCCGGATCTTCGATCTGTTTGCCCAGATCGATGGGTCCAACCAGCGCACGCAGGAAGGACTTGGGATCGGACTCGCGCTCGTCAAACAGCTGGTCGAGCTCCACGGCGGGACGATCGCGCTCAAGCGTAGCGCGCCGGGAGAGGGCAGCGTGTTCGAGGTCGTATTGCCGCTCTGAGGCGGGCCGCGACCTCTACGGTCCATCGTCCCCAGGCTCGGCCACTCCTGTTGTTCGCTCCTTTTCGAACCCGTGCATGCCCCACCACCACTGCAGCGCGATGATCGCGCCTTTGGCGGGCTGCAGCAGGCCGAGAAGCAGAACAAGCGCCAGCGGTACAATGATTGCCATCATCGCGGTGACCGAGAGCGCGAAATCGCGGGCCAGCGCGATGATGAGGGGCGCCATGAGGTGACCTGTGACGATGATCGCCACATAGGCCGGGAAATCGTCCGCGCGTTGATGGCTCCAGTCCTGGCCGCAGTGCGCGCAGATGGTCACAGGTTTGAGGAATCGGTGGAATAGGTGCGCGTCGCCGCACCTTGGACAGCGGCCGCGCACGCCGCGTAGCGCGGCGGTACCCAGCGTTTCGGGCAGAGCGCAGTCTCGACGCTTCGGCCCGATGAACTGGGCAGGCGGGGCGCCGGCCGGACGATCACGGCGATCGAATGGCGTTCGGGTGAAATCAGGCAAGATCATCTCGCTGCTATCGAAGAGAGAGGCAAGGCTGGACGGCAGACAGCCCCAGGAATCATATGGCTTTTACACTCAAATGTGAAGGCGCAGTTATGATGTATAAAACATCATTCCGACGTCCGAAGTGTGCGGTCGAACTTGCTTATAACGGCGAGCCGAGAGCCTGCGCTGCGTCGCCCAGGTCCGCCTCCGCGATGACATAGCTGTCGCCCTCTCCGGCAAAGAAGAGGTTCAGTTGCGCCTCGCTCCGGGCTTCTGGCGTGGGACCATGGTGCGCCTCGTCCCAATGCGCCTCGACGAAGCTCCACAAGGCCGCGCTGGCCGCTGGCTGATCGTCATAGATGCCTACCTTCTCCGTCCCCTGGAAGACGATCACCAATACCGTAGCCAGCACAGCCTTCTTCGCCCTTGAACCGTTGCCTTTCATGGGATTCCGCACGAACCCGCGACGCTTCAGGCACCCCGTGCGGCTTTCATTCACCCTCCGGGCAAGATGGGCAAAGAATGAGCGGGTTCAACAGGCTGAATTAAGACCATTTTGGAGCTAAACCATTTGCCAATATGCTTGTGCTAGGAAGTGTCGAACGCGCGGGAACAGGTGTCGTCTCAAGCGCGTACTGGACATGGCAAGAAAGACATAGAGACTCATGGCGCAGTTGACGCAGATGGAAATTGCCAATTGGCTTGCGATTTACGTTGGCGTCGGCCTGTGCTGCGCGCTCGCGGTTTCGCTGTCGGTCGCCGTGCTTCTCGGACAGCTGGTTCAAGAGCGTGCCTGGCGCCAGATCCACGATGTGCGTGGAGCGGCATTGTTCCTGCCGCGGACCTGGTGGCGCTGGCAGAAACTCTATTTGCTGTCGACGCCGGTCACCTTGTGCATCGTGGCGTGGTTTGCCGCGACGCTCCGCTGGTCCTGAGCAGAGGGGCGCGCTAGCCGCATCACAATTGTCAGATGCGCCGGACTCACAGGCCTAAGGCGGTTCGCACGATATCCGGTACGGCACCGCTTTCGAGCGCGTCGGGCCCCAGGCTTATCAGCGGCGCGATCGTCTCGAGGCGCGGATGGATGGCGGCTTTCACCGCCAGATAGTTCTCGTCGAGCGGGCTCTGCGCCGCAACGACCAGCTGCCGGATCTCGCCGGTCTCTCTCGATAGCGCTTCAAGCAGGAAGTCGGGCCGACACGGGCCTTGCGGGGTCAACTGGTCGAAGAGCGGCTTTTCGATCACCAGGTCGATGCCGAGACGATCGAGCGCGCGTCGCGCGTCGAGCAGGCTGCGATAAAGAGATCGCTCGAATTCGGAGGCAACCGGGACGAAACGCTGGCCTGACACGATGGGCTGCGCATAGGCGCGCAGCGCTGCATAGCCGTCGGCTTCGGGATATTCACCGACCACGACCAGCACCAGGTAAGGACCTTTGATCGGGTTGCCGCGGATCGATGGCGACTGCACCCGATTGGCGAGCACCAGCGGCTCGGCGCCCGCGACATGGATGGTCGCACCCTGCACCGCCGTTGCGTAGAGCGCGAGGAACGCCTGCGGTGCGTGACCCGGTGGCCACTGATGGGATAGCGCGCGCAGGCCTGCGAAAACGCGATTGCTGTGAAAGGGACGGGCGTGTGTCCATAAGGCGCGGCCTAGCTCGATGCCGGGTGCAAGCTCGATCCGCGCGGCTGCCGCGCTCAAGGCTCTGAATTCTTTCGCAATGGAGCGTTCGGGCGGCTCCGCCCCAAGCGGCGGCGTGCGCTGGACACCGGCCAGGGTCATAAGCCGCCAGAGAAGGCGGGCGAGACGCGGCACCGTCGCATTGCGCGTCCTGTCGTCAATGCTGTCGGCCTGCGGCTTCTGCGCGAGCTTCTCAGGGGCTGGGCGCAGCACTTCGAAATAGCCTTCCGGGGGATCGGCCGGTGAATGGGGCGTGCGGATCTCCGAAATGCGATTGGTCGCCTGCTCGCGGAAGAAGGGGCATTGCGGACGATGCTCGGGCCGGTCGGCGCCCGTCAGGCGCCGCAGATAATAGGTTTCAGCTTCTGACAGAAAGGCAGGGGTCAGGACCGGCGGCCGGGTGTCGGGCCCCAGGCAGTCGCATGCGATCCACTTGGCGCCGATCCGAGCTTGCTGGACAAGCGCGATCCCTGCCTCTTCATCGCCGCGCGAGCCTTCGCCCATATACCAGCGCACCAGTGCGGATCGCACCAGGTCGGGAAGGGGGATGCGACGACCTTTCTGTCCGTCGCCCTGCCGGTCGATAAGCCACATGGAGGAGCCCTTTTGGAGCGCAATGGGCAAAGTCTGACCAGGCACCGCGGGATTGACAACGGGATTTGGGTTGACCTCCACTCGGGCAAGGACAGGTTTCGGGAGGTTTTATGAAGACCGCGCTCCTTACTGCACCGCTGCTCACCATCACCCTCGCAGCCCCGCTTGCCGCCGCCAGCACGCAAGGTTCGCCGCGCACCGTTCAGCTCATCACGATGGGCGTGCCGGCGCCGCCACGCCTGCCGGCCGCTGCGGGCCCAGATGGCACAGACCGCCCGGATAAGCCGGCGGTGGACGAAGGAGCACCACCCGCCGCGGCACGTCCAGCCGCACTTCCAGCCTCGTTCAGCGTCCATGATCTCAGCCGCAAATGGGTGCAGTTCCAGATGGCGCAGACTTATGGGCAAGCGGCCGTGGCCACCGGCGAGACCTCGCCGGTCGACGTGTCGGCTTCCGGGGCGGCGCCGCCGGTTGCGGCCCCGCCCGGCGTTTCTGCCGAGCCGACGCTGGAGTGGATACCCGTTCCTGCGTGGATGCGCGGCGGACTGGCCTTTGCCAGCGCCGCAACCCGCTACACGCCAGGATGCTATGCCGCAGGCTATCGGCCAGCCGGCTTTCTCAGTGCGCAGGCGGAGACCCGCCGGGCGGGCTATTACGGAATGATGAGCGCGATCGCGTGCCAATATGGCATCCCGGTCGGCCTTTTCGACGCCATGATCATTCGGGAAAGCCGCTACAATGACCGGGCCGTTTCGCCGAAAAACGCCTATGGATTGACGCAGCTCATGCCCGGCACGGCCGCGGGGCTGGGCGTAGATCGCTACGATATCGAGCAGAATCTGCACGGCGGCGCGCGCTATCTGCGCAGCCAGCTCGATCGCTTCGGTCAGGTCCATCTGGCGTTGGCGGCCTATAATGCCGGGCCGGGACGGGTGCGGGGCGGCCAGGTGCCGCGCATCGCTGAGACCCGGGCCTATGTCGACGACATTCTCCTCAACTGGCGGCGCCTTAGCGGCTTCACGCGGACGGCCAGTGTCACCGGCCCATCGTTACCGCCGGCTCCAACATCTCCGCGTTTCAATGGACGCAGCGCGGTCGTTTCGCGCTTCTGAGGCGAGACCCGAGGCACCCAGGTCGGTGCGAACCGCGCGGACGGCGTCCGACGATCAATCCAGGCGGAAGCTCTGCTCCATGCGGGCGCGACGCTCGATGATCGCTATGACCTCGCGTACCACCCGGTCAACGACGCCGTCGCGCAAGGGACCTGCCCATTCGCGGCGGATTTCGGTGCCATCCATGCCTTCCACTTCGTTGAGCGCATGGACAAGCGAGAGCGGCAGGCTCGCGAACACCTCGGAAATCATCTGCATCATCGTAGAGAATCGGCCGTCATGGAGAAGATCCAGATCGCGAAGAGTTTCGACACCGAGAACGGCCTGGATGAACCCGATTTGAAGGACATGAAGGATCGTCTGAAACTCGACGAGCGTCATGCTCTCACGGGTGGAAGGATCGGCGGTGGGCCGCAGAAGATTAGACAGGCGGTTACGTCTGATGCCGGTCTTGAGCGCCAGTTTCCGCACGCTCACATTTTGATCCGACATCGCCTGAAGAATGTAAGGAATATAGTCCCTGAAGGGGATCGCAGCGCTCTCTTCAGCGGACTTGCTTTCGTCCGTCGAGGAAGGTGCCCCGCTGCTGGCAAGGGATGTCATGAACCGGCCCCCTGATCCTGCTCCGTAAGAGCACCAAATCACAGCGGGAAACGCTTTGCAACAACCTCTGAGCTGAATTTCTTTATAGGTATCGGCTAAGCCATTGGAACGGATGGACTTACCTGTTGCGAATCGCTCGCAATTTTTCCGGTGGCCTGGGTAGGCGGTAAATCGAGCCCCTGTTCGCGCAGCTTCGCTACGACGGCCTTCGCCTTCTGCTCGACGATATAGTCGAACAGGAGAAGCGACAGCATGTCGCCGGCGGACATGCCCTGCCCGAGTTGCTTGGCCAGAATATGCTGGGCCTCGCTGAGGTTCTCGGCGCTGCTCGCGGTAACGCGCAGTTTGATACGAATGCCGCCTTCGGTGGGGATCTTGTCCAGATGCGAGCGAAGCACATCGGAATCATGATCCATGGCCGCGGCGGAGGCGGCGCGCGCATTCACCAGCGTCGCGAGCGTCTGGTAAGAATGGGTTTCGTTCGAGCGGAGCCGCACGCTTTCGGTGGTGAGGCGGAAGAAGTGCTCGGAAATATCGATGCTGACCTGTCGGGGAAAACCCACTCCCGCCGCGTCCTGTCCCTGTGACGTTTTGTAACCCTGCCCCACTCGACCCCCCTGGAGTGCCGGATCCCGCGTCCTTGCTACGGGCACGAACCTCATGCCGATTCCACGGTAGAACTTAACCGTTAACCAATCTTATCGCAAATTTTCGCGAGTCGCGCGGGTGGCTCGGATTTCGGGCCAGCGTGGCGCGCGCTGTTGACCGCCCTGGTCTGCCCGGCGAGCCACCCCGGCCCGCAGCGCGTACCGAAGCGGTTCGCGCGCAGCGCCAAGCGACTCGGGCGGGAAGAAAAATTCATGCCTCCCGCAACGCGCCGAGCCGGGGAAGGTTGCCCGGCCGGCGAGCGAGGGGACAGCCTTCGATTGGGCGCGGAACCGCCGCGTCTCAATCGGAAGGAAATGCTCATGCAACAGGTACTGAAGCATGGCGGCCGGGCGGAGCTTGCGATCCTCGTGATCGCGGCGCTGGCCTTCGCGCTGCTCATGTTTGCCGGACCGGCCTTCGCCGGCGCCGACACCACCTTCGACACCGCGCTCACCAAGTTCACCGACTTCCTCGAGGGATCGGGCGGCAAGATCATCACCGTGCTCAGCCTCGCCGGCGGCGTGGTGGCGCTCGCCTCGGGCCGCTTCTCGATGGGTCAGATCGCCATCCCGGTGGGCGTCGGCGTGGGTGCCGGCACCGGCGTGCCGATCGTCACCTCGACTGTCACCGCAACGATCTGACGTGGTTCGGGCCGGCGGCGTAGCAGCGCCGGCGGTCCAAATGGAGGGTGGTGCGATGTCTGCGGACAAATATGTCATTCCAACTCATCTGGATGATCCAGAACTGATCGGGCTGTGGACCCTGGATGAGTTCCTCGCGATGGTGATTCCGTTCACCTGGGGGATCCTGTCTCAGCATATCCTTATCGGCATTTTGCTCGCTGGAGCAGGCTGGTGGGGCTTGAAGCGCGCTAAGGCGGGACGGGCGGCATCCTGGCTGCTGCACATGGCCTATTGGCATCTTCCGGCCGGGTTTACCGGCATGAAGGCGACACCGCCCTCCTACCTTCGACTGATGGCCGGCTGACATGGAGATCGCCAACAGCCACGCGCAAAGCCAGCGCGTTCTCAAGCAGCGCAACCTCTTCGTCGCCATCGCCGGCGTGCTCGCAGCGCTTACCGCCATCCTCTTCCTGATGGTTGCGACCCGGGATCGGGAGATTGTCTTGCAACCGATCCTGCGGTCGCCGCTCACAGTCAGCAGCGCCGGGGTCAGCCGCGAGTATCTCGAGATGGTTACCCGCGATGCCGCGGTGCTGACCCTCGATCGATCGCCCAGCAACCTGGAATACTGGATGAAGTCGGTTCTCGATATCACGGCGCCAAGCGCACAGGGGCGGCTCAAGGCGGACCTTCTCAAGATCGTCAACGAGCAGCGCGGTTCCTCGATCGCGCAGTTCTTCGCGATCCAGTCGATGAAGCTCGATCCGGACAATCTGACCTCGGACGTGACGGGCGACCTGCACACGATCGTAGGCAGCAAGGTCATCTCCAAGGACCGCCGGACCTTCCGCTTCAAATGGAAATATTCGGGCGTCTCGCTGCAGCTCGTCGGCTTCGGGATGGTGTCCAAAGCCGAGGAAGGAGATCAATGATGAGTGCTATCGCCATCGGCAGCACGGCTGCCGGCGCCGCCTTGTGCTCCCGATATTATTGCCACGCGAGCCGTTTCATGGGCGCGGGTTTGGTCGCGGTCGGCCTGCTCCTGATCGCCGAGCCCGCCTGGGCGGATCAGACGATCATGGCGTCCGACAGCAGCCAGGTCGACTGCCAGGCGTCGGCCAAGGACCTGACCCGCATCAGCCTCGTCGAGGACGAGTTCGCCAGCGTCTCGAAGATCTCCACCGGCAATCCGACGGACGATTTCAGCGTCGTCAACGAACCGGTGCGCGGCGACATCTATCTGTCGGTACCCGAGGGTTTCGGGCGGCCCGCGCTCTCCTTCTTCGGCACGACCAAGCGCGGCTATGTCTACAAGTTCGTTTGCCGCATTGGCGGCGAGCAGGCGGCGCAGGTCTTCGTTTCGAATCCGGCGATCGCGAAAGATCGGTCGGGTGAGGCGGTCGCCGCCACGATCAATGCCGGCCCGCAGGATGCAGCCGTCGAACTCGTTCAGGCGATGTATTCCAACAGCATAGTCGATGGCTACGAGATGCGGCAGCGCACTTTGCGCCCGGTCTTCGTCGGCGGGCTCAAAGTCCAGATGATCGCGGAATATCGGGGGCAGGAGCTTACCGGCAAGGTTCTGCGCATCGAGAATATGAGTAACGCGCCGATCGCGCTCAACGAAGGCGCGGTCGCGCCGCGCAGCGCGCTCGCCGTCTCCATCGCCGAGTCGACGCTCGCGCCCGGCAAGGTCACCACGGCCTATCTCGTCTCGCAGATCGGGAGGTAGTCATATGGCACTCGCGGACATTTTCTCGCGCACCCGTCGAACCCTGGACGGTCCCGATGAAGAGACAGAGAATGTTTCTCCCGTAACCGGCGAAATCGGCAGCAACGAGGCGACCCGCAAGAAGCAGCGGTTGCTGCTCGCGGGCGTTGCCGGCGCGGGGCTGGTGCTCTCTTCCTTCTGGATCTTCGGGGGCAACGACAAGGACGCGGCCGAAGACGACGACGGCGAAAAGGTCGAGGTGTCGACCAAGGATCTCGTGAACCGCAACCTCTCCCAACAGGAGTGGATGGGGATGTCCGAGAACCAGTTCCAGTCGATGGAAAACCAGCTGAAGTCGGTGAATGCGCAGCAGAACCGCGTCGACGCACTGGCAGCCCAGGTCGAAGCGCTGAAAGGGCAGAACCAGGCCCTTCAGGCTGATGGCCAGCGGGTCTTCTCCGCCTACCAGGCCGAGAACGAACGGCTCAAGCGCGAGGCGGCGCAGCAGCGGGCGGCACCGCCGCCCCAGCCTGGACCAGCCGCGCTCTACGGACCGGGCGGGACCCAGGCCTATCGGCGGCCCGATGGCACGCCGGGGGCAACCGGGCCCGCCGGCGCGCCGATGGGCGGCGCGGAGGTCAAGATGGTGAACTTCCAGACCGCCGAAACCGGCAATGCCTCGCGCGTTGCCAAGGGCAACACGGTCTACACCGACAGCGTCAATTACCTGCCGCCCAACAGCTTCGCGTCTGCCAAAGTGATCGTTGGCGTCGATGCAAGTGCCGGCGTCAACAGCCAGTCCGATCCGCTTCCGGTCGTGCTGCGCGTGACGGGCCCTGCGCGCAGCGTCTTCCAGAACGGACGCCTGCTCACCACCAAGATCGAGGGCTGCCTCATCAACGGGGCGGCGCGCGGCGCCCTTTCGGCCGCGAAGGTCTACGTCAAACTGCAAAAGATGACCTGTCCGCAGCCCGGCGGCCGCTATGCGGTTTCGGAGGTCAAGGGCTTCATCGCCTTCGGCGGCAAAACCGGGGTGCGCGGCCGGGTGGTCTCGCGCGAAGGCGGGCTGGTGACGCAGGCCTTCATTGCCGGCCTCTTCGGTGGTTTTGGCCGCGGCTTCTCCGCAAACGCCAATTCGGTGTTCCAGGGCACCAACATCACCACAAACGGCAAGCGCGACAAACTCTCGGCGGGCGAGATCCTGGAGGGTGGCTTCGGGGAAGGCGTCGCCCAGACCGGCGACATGGTCTCGAAATATCTGATCGAGCGCGCCGAACAATATCAGCCGGTGATCGAGATGCCGACCGGCATCGATGTCGAAATCGTCTTCTTGGAGGGTGTCTATGTCCGTAACTGATCGCCTTCGCGCCGCTGCTGCGCGCACGCCCTGGAGCTTTGGCCTCGTCGCCCTGCCGGTAGTCGGACTAGGCGCTGCAGCCATTGCTGCCGCCGCCGTGCCGACCGAAGACAGCCAGGTCGCCGGCCTGCTCAAGGTACGGCTGCCCAAGACCGAGATCAGCGCTGTCAACTGCGCCAAGGTCGCAGGGCTGTGCGAAGTGACCGCCGGCGCCAACCTCTTCTATGTCGATCGAGGCGCCCGCTATCTCGTCATCGGCCGGGTCTACGACATGGAAACGCGGCAGGACGTGACGGCCGCACGCCTCCTGGAGATGAACCCCGACATGCTGGTCGGCGGCGCGGCCAAGGCCAATGCGACGGCCGCCCTCGACGGCGAGGCGGAAGCTTCTCCCGTCGCACCGACAGCCGGCGCGCGCCGTGTCTCAGTGCCGGTGCGGCCGGCCACGCTGTCGCTCGCGGGGCTGCCCCGCGACGGAGCGATCGTCTGGGGCAACAAGGCATCGAGCCAGTCGGTCACGGTCTTTACCGATTTTCGCTGCGGCTACTGCCGCGCGCTTACCAGCGTGCTGCGCAGCATGGACGTCAAGGTCATCGAACGGCCCATTTCGGTCTTGGGCAGCCGGGATCTGGCCGACCGCGTCTATTGCGCCAAGAACCGGGAAGAGGCGCTCCACGCCGCCTATTCCGGTGCGCCCTTCGAAAGCGGCGGCAAATGCGACACGCGCGGTCTCGACGCCAACGAGCAGTTCGCCCGCAGTCATGGACTGAGCGGGACCCCGGTGATCGTCCGCAGCGACGGCGCGATGCTTGAGGGCTACCGACCCAAGGACGTGCTCGAAGCGTGGCTGAAGGGAGCCAAGTCGTGAAGGGCCGCGCCACTCGCTGGCATGCTGGCCTAGCGCTCGCCGTCCTGCCAGTCATGGGGGGCTGCGCCTCGTTCGGCAGCAATATCGCGGGGAGTTTTTCCTGCCCTGCGCCGGACGGAATTTGTGCGCCGTCGTCATCGATCGACGACCGGGCACTGGCCCTTATCACAGCTGAAGCGCCGGACGCCGTGCCGTCAGCGGCGGGACCCTATCGCGATCCCGACATGGGAGGGGGGAAAGCCGCCCGGACAGCGGTGGCAAGCCCGCGGCGCATGCCGGTGTCGGTCGGAGAGGCGGGCCGCACACAGGAGAAAGTGCTGCGGATCGTCTTCCAGCCCTATATCGACGAGCGCGGCCGGTTGCACGAGGCGAGTGCCGTCCATGCCGTGGTTGCGCAAGGCGAGTGGCAGCAGCAGGCTATCGCGGACGCGTCTGGCCTCTCCTCCCGCAATGAGCGCGCCGCGGCCTATGCGGGCGAGACGCTCGCCGACGCGGTCGATCGGGCCGAGACGGAGCGCTTCTCCCCCGCCGAAGGCCTGCCTGACCCGGCGGCTGTCGCTGCTGCGCGGGCGCGTGCGACATCAGATCCGGTTGCCAGCATCAAGAGCGCTGTCGCGGCCCGGCTTTCGCCAAAGCCGGATGCGCGGGCGCGGCGCAAGGTCGCAGCGACACCCGCGCAACCCGTGAGCGCTGCGGCCCCGTCTGCCGAACCGACTGCTCCTCCCGCGGCAGCGGCTGCACCGCCGGCACGCGCGGTCCCGTCCGTCCCGCAGGCTGCGGCAGTCCCTGGCGCTCCCGCCAAGACGGCCGCTGGCGCGGAAGCGGCGGCGCGGGTGAAAGCCGATAGCCGGTACCAGGCGGTGGCGTCGCAGGCACAGGATGGTGCGCGGGCAGCGGCCACGGGCGCGCAGGCGCCCGACTTGCGGCCGGTGCTCAAGCCCACGGTGAATTCGGCCGCATTCCCCGGCGCCGTCGCGGAGGAGAACTGACATGGCGAAAGGCGGCTTTTTCGACAGCATGCTCTCGGGGCTCTTCGGCGATGCGGCGCGTCCCGATGATGACCGGCCCGCGCTCGGCGTTCCCATGCTGGCGCACTGGCTGCCCTATCGCAGTTATGATCCCAAGACGGGGATCTTCTACAACAGCGCCTCGCGCGGTTTCGTGATCGAGGCCGCTCCAATGGTGGGCGCTGACGAGCGCACCGCGGAGATCATCACGCAGTTCCTGTCCGAAGGCATTCCCGCGCCGGGCTGCATCCAGTTCCATCAGTGGATGAGCCCGCGCGTGGGGGAGGCGCTGAGCAAATGGTATCTGCCGCGCTATGCCGCACGCGGCGTCTACGAACGGATGGCCAAGCACCGGGTCGATTTCCTCAGCGACGGCGTATGGCAGTCGCTCTCGAAGGACGCGCCCTTTTGCCTGCGCCATCACCGCGTGGCGATCTCCTATTCGACGCCCGAGAGCTCGTCGGTGTCCGATGACGACATCGTCTCGGTCATGGAGGGCCTCGTCTCCGCGCTGGCTTCGGTGGGGGTCACGACCCGGCGCATGGATCCGGTCGCGCTGATCGCCTGGATCGACGACATCACCTCACCGACCACGGCTGCCGGCGAGGACGTCGTCAGCTACAATCCCTTCGATCCCATCGCCGACCAGGCCATTCGCCGCGACATCGAGCTCCGGGTCGAACCCGACCGGATGCTGCTGCGCACCGAGCGGTTCCGACCGACCGGCAAGGTCCACGAAGGGGCCCCGGAGATCGGCGAAATTTATCCCGATGTCTTCGACGTGCGCTCCTTCTCGGTGCGCAACCTGCCCAATCGCTGGGCGCCCTGGGACATGGCGAAGCTCGTGGGCGACATGTTCACCGACAAGCTGCGCATGCCGTGCCCGGTCGCGACGAACCTGTGCGTTGAATATCCGGACACCCAGGCCTCGTCGAACAAGGCGAGTTTCAAGTTCATGCGGACGACGAGTCTCGCCGATTCCAAGTCCGCGCGTTTCCTGCCGCAGCTGCGCGACCAGAGCCAGGAGTGGCGCTTCGTCAACGACGAGATCCGGCAGGGCCGCAAGCTCGTGCGGGTGTTCTTTTCGGTCACGTCCTTCTCGCCCAAGGGGCGCGGCGACGCCAACGAACGCGTGCTCAAATCCGTCTACCGCGCGGCGGGCTGGGACCTGCTCGACGACCGCTACCTGCAGGTGATGGGCCTGCTCTGCGCCATGCCCATGACGATGGCCAACGGCCTGTCGCGCGATCTCGAGCGGATGAAGCGCATGCGCACTCTGCTCACCACCACCGCAGCCAATCTCGCGCCGCTGCAGGGCGAATATCTGGGCGGCCATGTGCCACATCTCCTGATGGTGGGACGGCGCGGCCAGCCCTTCTTCTGGTCACCCTTCGAAAACGCGGCGGGCAACCATAATGTCGCGGTCTTCGGCAAATCGGGATCGGGCAAGTCGGTGGCCTTGCAGGAGCTGTGCGCTTCGCTGTGCGGCGCTGGCGCGAAGGTGGTCGTGATCGACGATGGCCGCTCCTTCGAGCATTCGGCCAAATTGCAGGGCGGCGCCTTCGTCGAATTCACCATGAGCTCTGGCTTCTGCCTCAATCCCTTCTCGATGATCGACGAGGCCCAGGCGGCGGAGGACGAGGACTATCTGCTCGACTGCATGGCGATGCTCAAGGCCATCGTGAACCAGATGTCGCGCCACATCGACCGTCTCAACGATACCGAGCGCGGCCTCATCGATGGCGCGGTCAACACGGTTTGGGAGGCGCACGGCCGAAGAGGATCGATCGACCTTGTGATCGAGGCGCTCGATGCAACCGGCAACGCGCTCGCGCACGACCTCGGTATTGCTATGCGCCCCTTCTCGGCGGCGGGCACCTACGGCCGGTTCTTCCAGGGGGAGGTCAGCTTCGAACTGAAGGCGCAGCTCACCGTCTTCGAGCTCTCGGATCTCTCCGCGCGCGAAGAACTGCGCAGCGTGGTTCTCACCGCCATCATGTTCATGTCGCAGCAGGTGATGCGCAAGGTCGATCGCGCAATCCCCAAGGCACTGCTGCTGGATGAAGCCTGGCAGCTGCTGCGCGGCGGGGCCATGGCCGACTTCATCGAGACCTATGCGCGCACCTGCCGCAAATATGGCGCCTCGCTCGTCACCGCCACGCAGTCGCTCAACGACTATTACAAGTCGGCGGGGTCAATCGCAGCGCTGGAGAACAGCGACTGGTTCGTCATTCTGCAGCAGAAGCCGGAAACGATAGCCGATTTCAAGAAGCATGATCGCTTCGAGATGGACGATTATACCGATGCGCTGCTGCGCTCCTTGAAGCGCAACGGCTTCGAATATTCGGACATCATGATCAAGGGACCCGAGACGCTGGCGGTTGGTCGCCTGGTTCTGGATCCCTATTCGGCCACATTGTTTTCCTCGAGCCCGCAGACCTTCGCCCGGATAGAGGCGCTGATCGGCGAGGGTCTCAGCATGGACGAGGCGATCGAGCGCATCGCCTTTCCCGACAATCCCGAGAAATGGGCGGCGAACGCGGAGAGTGATCCCGACGTCGCAATCGCCGCGGAGTAGGCCCGGTGGCAACGATCCCGAGCGAAGAGACGCTTAAGCCCGGCCCATCGGCGGCGACTACCCCGTGCATCCGGCTCGACCTGCGCACGATCCTCTATTGGTATCTCCACCTTTTCGGTTTCACCCTGTCGTCGCTGCTGATCAGCTGGGGACTGTTCTTCCTCTTCTTCCTGGCGATCGGCGGCTTCTCGATCGACGGCATGATGCACCAGCTGGCCAATATGGCGAGCCGCTACGTCGCCGCGGACCCAGCGCGCATCGCATCGTTCAAGCAGGTGCTGGCCTGCGCGCAGCTTCTCCTGGCCGGCGCGATCATCGTGCTGCGCCGACATCTCATCATTCCGCGTCATGTGTCTGAAGGGAACCGTTCCCATGGCTGAGCAGGCTGAACTCGATCTTCCTCCCGTCCCCGCGCCGTCGGGCAAAGCCACGCGCTCGCGCCGCCGGGCCCTCTTCGCAGGATTGACCCGCTGGCAGATGCTGGGCGGGCTCCTGCTGCTCGCGTCGCTCGTCTGGGCGATGTGGGTGACCCGGCAGGTGAGTGCCCGGCCCGATCATATCGTCTCGGTCAAGCTCTCCGAACTGGTCGGAGAATATGTCGAGGCGCAGCGCTACTCGGCATCGCCACCTGAGCGGGTCAAGGCCGAGATGCAGGCCTTCATGGCATCGCTCGACAAGGAGCTTGCGCGTCGCAGCGCCCATGGCGACGTCATCCTCGTCGGCGAGGCTGTGCTCAGCAAGAATGTCGATGACATCACGGAAACGGTGAAGAAGGCGGTCTACGCCTCGGGCGTGCCGATACCCAAGCGGATAACGGCCGACGAGCTGCAGCGCCTGCAGCAAATGAGCCTGCAGGCCGCGCCCGAGATGCCCGTGCCGCAGGATCCGCGGACGGCCGCGCCGGCGAGCGCCGCACAAGCCACCGCCCAACCGGTTCCATCCGTCCTTCCCCCGGCCGTTGGTGCCCAGGGAGCCACCGTGTCGAGCTTTGGAGCGCCCGATGTCGGCCCTGCTCAGTGACAAGGGCGAAACCCCGATGGTGCCGGCGCACCCCGCAACGGCCTGGCGACCGCGCAAGCATCTCTGGGCAGCGCTGGGGCTCCTGTCGGTCGGCACAGTGGTTCTGGGCGCGATCGCGGATTGGCGCGATCGTCATGCCTTCCTCATCAACGCGAGCGAATCCCTGCCGAACTGGGCGTTCCTCATCGATCGGGGCCGACTGCCGGGCCGCGGTGACTATGTCTTCTTCGACCCGCCCGCGACCGCTCTCGTGCATCGCCATTTCGGAGCGCGGCCCGCTATGTTCGGCAAGCTGGTTTATGGTCTCCCCGGCGATGTCGTTTCCCATAGCGGCAACGACGTCCTGATCGGCGGCCGCATGGTGGCGCGCATGAAGCGAGCCTCGCGCCTGGGCGAGCTGTTGACGCCCGGCGCGACCGGGCCGATCCCGGCGGGCTGCTATTTTGTCGGGACGCCGCACAAGGACGGGTTCGACAGCCGCTATGCCGACATCGGATTCGTCTGCGCGCGCCAGATTATCGGGACCGGGGAGCCGCTACTATGAGGCGCACCATCCTGCTGGCGGTGACGACCGCATGCCTGGGCGGCACGACCCTGCTTCTTGCCGGCTCCGCCAGCGAGGCGCGCGACTATGGAACGGCAGGGCAGGCCTTTCCGATCATCGAGCCTGACCTGCTCGCGACGATCGAGGCGCGGCTGCGCCGTGCCGAAGCGAGCGGCGAACTGGCGCGAACCAACGCGCTTTTCGCCAAGCGGGTCGAGGCCAAGGTGCGCCGGCCAGATCCCGTCGCCGGTATCTCGCCGGCCCAGGAGACGCGCAGCTGGGATTTCGATCCCTCGGTTCGCATCGACCACGATGTCCGCGACCAGAAGGGAAATATGATCGCAAAGGCGGGTCAAAAGGTGAACCCGCTCGATTTCGTCGGCATTCATCAGGATCTTGTCTTCGTCGATGGGGACAATGCCGAGCAGCTGGCTTGGGCCTGCGGCAAATATAGCGACATGAAGGCGAAGATCATCTTCGTGAAGGGATCGCCGATCGAGGCGATGTCGCAGCGCAAGCGGCGCTTCTATTTCGACCAGGAGGGCAAGCTCACCGGCCGCTTCGGCATCGAGCACACGCCCGCCGTCGTCAGCCAGGCGGGCCGCGTGATGCGGGTCACCGAACATGCGCTCAAGGGGAGGGCGGGCTGATGCCCTTGTGGCTCGACCTCCTGCGCACGCCGATGGCCGCGCCCGAGACAAGCGACCTGCGCCGCATGCGCCGGACGTGGCAGGCGTTGTGCATCCTTCTCGCGCTCGTGGTCGGGGGGGTCGGCCCGCTGCGCCAATGGGTCGGCCGCCCGGCCGTCGCGGCGGTGGCCCTCGCGCTGCTCGTCGCCACGGCGCTCTACACAGCGCTGTATCTGGCTCGCAAGCAGCGCGCTGACACAGCCTATCTCGATCAATTGGGAGAGCGAGAATGACGCGCGGTCTTCGATCCCTGCTCGGCGCTGTGTCGCTTCTCCTGACGCTGGTGCTTTTTGCGGCGCCAGCGCAAGCGGCCGGACCGACCTGCAACGGCAAGTTCGTCAATCCGATCACCGACGTCTGCTGGTCGTGCCTCTTTCCCCTGTCGGTGGGCGGCCTCAAGATCTGGCCGAGCGGCCGGCCCGATACCAGCAATCCCGCCTCGCCGGTCTGCGCCTGCGCGGATCCGTTGCCGCGCATTGGCATTGCCGTCGGTTTCTGGGAGCCGGCTCGCCTCGCTGATGTGACGATGAAGCCGTGGTGCTTCCCCAACCTGGGCGGTATCCGTATCGCCCCCGGGTTCGATATCGGGCAGGGCTATCTTGCCGGTCCCTCGATGGTCGGCGGGCGGTCGCAAAGCACGGCCAAGTGGCATGTGCACTGGTATGTGTATCCGCTACTCTATTGGATGGAGATCCTGACCGACTTCGTCTGCTTCGAGCAGGCGAGCTTCGACATCGCCTATATGACCGAGATCGATCCGCTCTGGCAGGACGATGCCCTCACCACGCTGATCAACCCCGAGGCGATCATCTTCGCCAATCCGATTGCTCAGGCCGCCTGCGCGGGTGACTGCATTGCCGGAACGGTCAACCTACCGCTCGATCCGCTCTTCTGGTGCGCGGGCTGCCAGGGTTCGATGTACCCGCTCAACGGCAATGTCCCGGCCTCGATCGGCCATGTGCAGTCGTCGCGGCTGGCGGTCTCCCGCTTCGCCTACAAGATGCACCGCGAGGCGCTGGCCTGGGGGACGATGGGCTCGAAGGGCTTGTGCAAGAAGTACCTCATGCCGATCATGCGCAAGCAGCAATATCGCTTCCAGATGGTCAATCCGATCCCGACGGTGAGCGGGCGGTTCGCCTGCTCCGCAATCGGGGCTTCCACGATGCCGCCCGATGCGGGTCGCGCCTATCCCGCCGGCGGCGAGGACATGGGCTACCTCGTCTGGCGCAAGCGCAACTGTTGTGTCCTGTAGGGAGGGGTCGATGCGTTTCGCTGCCTGGGGCATTGCTGCCCTGCTTGCTACCGCCGGTGTATCGGCGCTGCTCGCCCAGACCGTCGATGGTCTCGACGTGCAGGCCATCAAAAAGCGCTCGGCCGACCTCGCCGCGGATGCCGAAGCCTTCGTGAACCACGTCAAGGATCGCGGCGACCAGTTCCGCGAGGAGGCCGTCGCGGTGCGTGAAGCCGGCACCGAAAACATGCGACAGGTCGCGGCCAAGGATCTGCCCCAGGGGCCCGATGGCGCGATCGATTTCGATGAGATCGTGCAAGGCGCCGCCGGCAATGCCAGCGTCAAAAGTGGCGAGGCGCCGCAATTCATCGTCTTCGCCAGTCTCTCGATGCCGCCGCAGTCCCTGAAACCGCTTATCCGCGATACGGCGCGCGCTGGCGGCGTCGTGGTGTTCCGTGGCTTTCCGAACAACAGCATGAAGGAGTTTTCGGCTCGGCTCGGGCAGATCGTCGAGCGCCAGGACGAATTCGCCAATGTCGGCATCGATCCGCGACTGTTCCGAGCTTTCAATGTGCAGGCGGTCCCGACCTATGTTGCCGTGTCGTCCGATTTCGACCTGTGCGCCGGCTTCTCCTGCCAGACAAAGGTGCCGCCCTATGACCGCATGACGGGCAATGTCACCGTGGAATATGCGCTCAGCAGCTTTGCCGACGGCAATGGTCCGGGCGCCCGGGTCGCCGCCGTTGGCCTCTCAAATATGCGGATGCAGCGCTGATGCGCCTCGCGCTCGCAATCAGTCTCGCGGTCCTGGCCGGGGCCAGCTTCCCCGCGCAGGCGCAGACCACGCTGGAGGAAGCGCGCGAGCAGGGAAAGGCGATGGGAGCCGCGGCCAAGGCCAATCCGGTCCTGGTGCCCAGCGACAACGCGCAGGCCGAAGCCGTGCCGGGGTTCTCGGGAACCACCCTTCCGCAGGGCAGCTATTTCGATGACCCGGACAAGCTGATCAATGATGCGCAGGCGCTCAAGTCGAGCAGCGAGCAGTACCAGATCACGACCGACAGCAGCCATGTGCGCCCGACCTTCAGCAATGCCGAGATTCTTTCGACGACCAATCGCGCGACCACCATCGAGGAGGATCCCTCCACCTATCTGGCGGGAGAGGCTTATGGCGGGACGAGCGGAAGCTGCACCGCGCTTCCGCCTGGGTCGGGCACGAGCGGCTATTATGAAGCGAGTTGCAACGCGGGCGCCAAGGTAACGACCAACGCCCGCAGTTGCACCGTCAATCTGGATGTGCGCACCGATAAGCGGACGATCTACACCTATTATACCGGCCGTTTGAGTTTCCTGCCGAGCGATGGCGGCCCCTATCCGGCCCGTGCCGCGTTCGACGATGAAATCGCCTCCGGGGTCTGCTGGGAAAGCCGGCCCATCGACTATTGCGACAATATGGCGGCCTATGGCTACACGGCGGCCGACACCTGCAAAAGCCTGGGCCACACGGCCGTTGAGGTGAAGTGCAGCGCTGAAGCGCAAGGGATTACGCAAGGCGCCTATCACCCTGGCACGGTGATTTCGACCGGCAACTACTGGCTGACCAGGCAGGAGGAACCAGCGGTTCCCGTCATCACCCGCAACGAGGGTCTCTGCGCGGCCTATGCCGGCGACAGCAAATGCACGCTGGAATCGGAGATCTGCACGGCAAGCGATCCGGTTACCCGGATCGTCGATGGTGTGCCTGTCACGCAGCCGTGCTGGGCGTGGCAGCGCAGCTACCAGTGCCACACTATTTCGTCGGCCAACGACTGCTCGGAACTCGAAGCCAATGGCAGTTGCACCTATCAGCGCACCGAATGCCTGGACGAGGATCCTGACGGCGGACCCTGCAAGGTTCAGGAGAAGATCTATCGCTGCCCGACGCCGTCGGGCACCTCGGCCGACGCCCCGCAATATATCTGCGGCGACGACGTCTATTGCATCAACGGCGACTGCGAGCCGATCGAACGGCAGGCCTCGACCGAATTCAAGGACGCGCTGGTGGCGCTGCACTCGATCGACCAGGCCGGCAAGGAGTTCGACGAGACCAATTACCGGGTGTTTTCGGGCACACGCGAGACCTGTCACAAGCCGGTATTTGGGCTCATCAACTGCTGTGCCGGCAAGGTTTCGGGATTGGTGCCGGTAGCCGCGGGCGCCGCCGCTCTGGCGGGCGGGCCGGCTGCGATCGCAGCTTTCGCGACGCCTTTCCTCGTTTTATTCGCCTGTTCTCAGGACGAGATGAGGCTCGATATCAAGGACCGGATGGGCTTTTGCCACAATCTGGGTACCTACTGCTCATCGAGTTTCCTGGGCATCTGCAAGACCAAGCGCACGGCCTATTGCTGCTTTGAAAGCAAGCTGTCGCGGATCCTCCAGGAGCAGGGCCGGGTGCAGTTGGGAAAGCCCTGGGGGGCGCCCAAGAAGGAGCAGTGCCAGGGTTTCACGATCGAGGAGTTCGCCTCGCTCGACCTCTCGGTGATGGACTTCACCGAAATCTATTCGGACTTCCTGGATGCAGCAAAGCTTCCCGACGAAGTCCAGACGATGACGGACATTCAGTCGAAGATACAGGATTACTATGATCTCCACGGCAAATGATCCGGGGCTACCCCGCGATGCCGGGGACGAAAGCGCGATGACGGTTCTCGAGCTGTCGATCTTCGTCTGCGCCTTCCGCGCCCGCACTCCCATCCGAGCAAGCGAGATTTTCGCGGTCCTGCATAGCTGGTTCGGCGACATGCCCGCCGATCAGGTCGCGCTGCTGGTCCCCGGCATGGTGAGCCGTGGCTGGCTGACGCCGGTCGGCGAGGCAGTGAAGGCGAGCGAGCAGGGCCGCCGCGCTGCGCGGCCGCTCGTGGAGGGAATTATCCGGATGCTCGATCAAGGCACCCGGCTCATCGACGTGGCGCTGATGATGTCGGTGCTGCGCCTTACCAGGGGAGAATTGGACAATGGCCCTGCCGATAATTGATCCCGTCATCTTCGCCTTGGTGCTGACGCTGACGGGCCCAGGCGCACAGCCGCCGCCCGAGCCTGCGACGGCGAGAAGTTCGCCGTGCCGCGCAGCGAAGGACGCCGACCCGTCCGATTGCTGCGTCCACCCCCAGGCGCTCGACCCGTCCGCCGCCCGCCCTTCCGCGCCTCACTTTGCCGCTGCGCCACAGCCACAGGAAAGGATCCCGAGCCATGTCGAAGTTCACTAGGATTTGCGCAGTGGTTCTGGCGCTGATGCCCATGGCTGTTGACGCGCAGGAGGCAGGGGCAGGCCGCGACACGATCGACGGGCAATCGCCCGACGACTTCTATTGTGGCGAGCGCCGCCTGGGGCAATGGTTCTATTGCTCGAAACCCAAGCCGCGCGATACCCGCCCGGCGTCGCCGCAGGCGCCCGAGCCCTCGGCTGCCGAACGCATGGCCGCGATCGCGAAGGAGCTCGATGAGCTCAAGGCCCGCGCGATCCTTGACCCCTCTGAAGAGAATGTCATCGCCTATGTGCGCTTCCAGCGCGAGCAACTCGACCGGGCCTCGACCTTTGCCGATACGTGGCAGCGCGCTCTCTGGCAGCATCCCGACATCGACTACACGCTGCAGCGCCCGGTTTCGACGGTCGGCAAACGGGCCTGGCTCGACAATCGCAAGGCGGATCGGGATGCCGTCCTGACGAGTCTCAGCC
>JAEMRT010000010.1:26583-33032 GCA_016463225.1 Sphingopyxis sp.
GGTCCTCACTTCTCTTGGGCAGCGATACGGGCTCTTCTATTTCTACGCGCAAAGCTGCGGCGCCTGCGAGCTCTTCGCGCCGATCCTGCGCTCGGTCGCCGACAGCCATCGGATGGCGGTCATGGCGGTCTCGATGGACGGCGGCCCAAACAAGGAATTTCCCAACTATGTCGTCGACACGGGCCAGCGTGCCCGCATGGGACTGACCGGCAACGAGACGCCGGCGCTGGTCCTGTTCGACACCCAGACGAAGCGGACGATCCCGGTCGGGTACGGCATCCTCAGCGCCGATGAGATCATGGACCGGATCTTCATGCTCACCAACACCAAGGTGGGGAGTGACTACTGATGGCACGCAAGAGTTCCGGACGGGCACGGGCGGCGATCCGGCGCCTCTCTCATGGGGCCGCCTTATTGGCGGCATCGCATTTCGCGCTGGTGGGCGTTGCCCATGCCGATGTCGCGGGCCAGATGAACAGCTTCTTCAACGACGCGGGCGGTGCGGCCAATGTGACGGGCCCAAGCGCCTTCCAGGGCCAGTCGGCCGGTTACTATTCGATGGGCAATGTCTGGACGCGCTTCCCGCAAAAGTCGGTGTCGCCGTTCAACCTGCAGTTGCCCAGCGCTCGAGCAGGCTGCGGCGGCATCGACCTCTTTTCGGGGTCCTTCTCATTCATCAATGCCTCCGAGATCGTGGCGATGCTCAAGGCCACCGCCAACAATGCACTTGGCTTTGCCTTCAAGCTCGCGATTGACTCCGTCTCTCCGGAAATCGGCAAGGTGATGGACGAGTTCAGCCAGAAGGCGCAGCTCCTCAACCAGATGAACATCTCGAGCTGCGAGACCGCCCAGGCGCTGGTTGGCGGCATCTGGCCGCAGATGGACACCACCCGCTCGACCATCTGCGAAGCCATCGGCAACAGCCAGGGCATATTCTCGGACTGGGCCGCCTCACGGCAGGGCTGCAACAATGGCAACCAGCGCGATAACACGATCGCCGGAAACAGCGATGCGTCGATGAAGGACCAACTTGTCGGCGAGCCGCATAACTATACCTGGGAGGCCTTGAAGAAGGCAGGGAAGTTTGGAGCATTCGACCAGAGCTTTTCCGAATTCATCATGACCCTGGTCGGCACGGTCATCACGAAGCCGTCGGACGATCCGAGTGTCGGCGGCAAGGTGGTGATGATCGGCCCGGCCGAAGACGCCGTGGTAACCGCGCTTCTGGATGGTACGGCTGAGGCGCCGCCGGTGAAGCTCCTCAAATGCAATGACGAGAACTGCTACGAGGTCGGCGAGCAGACGCTTTCGGTGCCGGCGTCCTCCGCGTTGCGCCCCCGGATCGAAGCGCTGATCCAGTCGATGAACGACAAGATCCGCAGCGATACGCCACTTGATGCCGCAGAAAAGCAGCTTCTGAACATCGCGACGGTGCCGATCTTCAAGATCCTGAGCGTCCAGGCTTATGCGCATTACTCGTTGTCGCCCGGCGAGATCCAGGCAATGTCGGAGATCGTCGCGGTCGACCTGCTCACCGCTATGCTCGACAATATGATGGACCGGGTCGAGCAAAGCCAGGTTCACTACCAGACCTTCGATCAGGCTACCGCGGCCCAGTGGAAGGCTCAGATCGCCGCTGCCCGCGCCAAATACGCGCAGCGCGACGTCAAGCTCAACAACAAGCTGCAGGTCACGATGCAGCTCATCAACCGCAGCATGATGCTCGAGTCTACCCTGCAGAATTCGATGACGCCGGGCATGGCTTCGGCGCTGACCTTCTCGCGCGGGCTGAGCTCGCAGGGGCTGAACTGAAGCCGGGGAACAGGCGATGCTAGAGGTCTTCACGGTCGGTGGCGGCGAATATCTGGTCAACACCTTCAATGCTGTAGCGGCCTGGTCGGGGGGCGGGGGCTATCGCGCGCTGCTCCGGGTCGTGATGGTCATGGGCCTCATCTATTCGCTTCTCGTTGTGGCCTTCACGCTTAACTACAAAGCGTGGATGAACTGGTTCCTTCAGGCCACGGCGATCTATCTGTGCCTCATGGTGCCGACCGTCGACATCAAGGTGACAGACCGGGTAAATCCGTCGCTCGCGCCGGCGACGATAGACAATGTGCCGTTAGGGCTGGGCGTGCTGGCCAGCTTCACCACGCAGATCGGCGACTGGATGACACGCACCGCCGAGACCGTGTTCGTGATGCCCGGCGAGCTTAATTACACGACCAATGGCATGGTTTATGGCGCGAGGCTGTTCGATGCGACGCGCAACTTCGTGATCCGCGACGCCGAGTTTGCGACCAATCTCGAGAAGCATTTCAAGAACTGTGTGTTCGGCGACGTGATGCTGAACCAGAAATCGCTGACCGAGCTGTCGAGGGCGCAGGATCTGTGGGCTGCGATCGGCCCGGGTTCGGAAGCGCGCTCCCAGGAATGGCTGGAAAAGGACGGCAGCGGCGCGGTCACGAGCTATATCGTGACGTGCCGCCAGGCCTATGACGGTCTTTCGGGTCAGTGGGCCAACATGATCGAGGCCAATACCCCGATCTGGGCGAAAGAGGTCTACCCCAAGCTCAGCAACGCGCTTGCTGCCGACAAGCTGAAGCATGATGTTCCCATCGTGAACCAGGCTTTCACGGGGTCGGGAAGCAGCTACGCTGACTATATGCGGCAGAACACCGCGATCAACGCATTCATGCAGGCGCGCAACTCCATGGCGGGTGGCACGGGGGCGGCGGCAATCGACACGTTCGCGCAGACCCGTGCCGACGTACAGGCGCGCAACACCTATAATTCGATTGCGCAACAGGCGATGGCCTGGGTGCCGATCCTCAACATCGTTCTGACAGTCGTGTTCTTTGCGATGTTTCCGGTGATCTTTCCGCTCTTCCTCATGCCGCAAACCGGGCTGAGCGCGCTCAAGGGCTACACTGTCGGCTTCTTCTACCTGGCTGCCTGGGGCCCGCTTTACGTGATCCTGCATATGATATGCATGACGCGCGCCGAGACTGCGGCGACCGGCATCGCATCGGGCGGCGTTACGCTCGGCACTTTCGCAGGCATCGGCGCCGTAAACGGTGAGACTGCGACGATCGCAGGGTTTATGCTGATGTCGGTCCCGTTCCTCGCGGCCGGACTCGCGCGCGGCGCCATGTCCATCGCCGGACAGTCCATGTCGATGCTCGCGCCGGCACAGAACGCCGCCGAAGCCGCTGCCCTCGAGCAGACGACGGGCAATTATTCCTATGGGAATGTCAGCTGGGCGAACTCGACCTCCAACATGCAGCAGAGCGACCAGTGGACCAAGGCGCCGAGCTATATGGGCGGCGCGCCGATGACGAGTTGGCGCCAGGATAATGGCGCGCTGATCAATGGCTTTGGCAACGGACAGGAGGTCTTTGATACGGGCGGCGCTATTTCACGCCTGGCGTTTACGCCAACGATGTCGTCGGGCGCCGTCGCAGAATGGCGCGAAATGGCGAACGAGGCGCACCGTCAGTCGCAGGCCTATGAAAACGCCGCAAACGACATTCTGACCTCGACCCATACCAACCGCAGTGCATTCGGAACCTCGACCGAACGGTCGTCGGGATGGGATTCGAGCAGCGGTCACCAAGCCAACACTTCGATCGAACAGTTCGACCGGAGAACAGGAAGCAGTTCTCAGGGGCTGGAAGACAGATCTTCGATCGGGCAATCGCAGCGGGTCAGTGACACTCACGATCGAAGTGCAATAACGTCTGACCAAGTGGGCGGTAGGATAACCACCGGTATGGGAGGTCCGGCAGCCGCAGGTCCAGGCGGAGGTGGGCGCCGGGCGTCCGGCTTGCTGCCAGGAATTGAAGGAAGCGTAGGTAAGAGCGGATCACAACAAGATCAGCTGCAGCATTCCACGGGACAAACCAATTCCAGCGATAGCTCCAACACTGCTTCCAGTGGAGTACGCGACGAACATTCGAACGGAACCGGCGCAAGTTCTTCGGATGGCACCTACAGCCGGAGCGGCGTGTTCAGTCGCGCCTCGCAGACGTCGTCGGCTTCGGTGAGCACTGAGGACGCTCTCTCCCGCGCGCGCTCATATCAGGAGTCCGCGCGCAAGCTGGAGGAATTGTCGCAGCAGCTGTCTCGCGACGCCAGTTGGGCCGAGAGTCATGGTATGCAACTCAGCACAAACCTCAGTCAGGACCTCGCGAACTGGTACCGTGCGCAACAAGCGGCAAATCCTGGTCTGGATGCTCCCGAAATCTGGGCGACAGACCTTTCCGAGCATCAGCGCAGTGTCCGGGATGAGATGGTCCAGCGGTGGATGTCGGAGAAGCGTGAAGCGATCTACGAGGAAATCCGTGGAAGCCTGAACGAGCCTGATCTCGTTGATGTGCACCGCACCGGCGTGTCCTCCGCAGCCGATGTCAGGGCGACCTATCATCCGCATGGTGCTGGCGGGATTCCGGCCGGGCCTAATCTAGGCGATCCGGGCGCAGCCGAAGCCATAATTTCGTCAGGTAAAGCCGCGATCGATGGAGACCGCCGCGCAGCTCAGGCCGGGCGACATGCTAATGTGCAAGGCAATGTGCGCATTCAATCGGAGGTTAGCGAAGGCCAGGACAAAGGGTTCTTTCTTGACCCCGATCTAAGGAAATGAGCTTACATCCAAAACCAATATGCGAGCGCACCAGCCGCGACTGCGTAAGCGATCAAATATGCAACCATTCCCGCCTTGGATACGTTGCCGCGCTCATCAGTCGCCGCCTCGATGTACCGCACGGGATCGTCGTACTTCACAGTGACGATCGGTCCGCCGGAGAGGTCCTTCGTCTGATTATACGTGTCCAGGTCGAACATACAAAATCCGCAACCTCCGCTGCAAATATGAGCCAATTCCTTAC
Source organism: Sphingopyxis sp. (assembly GCA_016463225.1). Classification (GTDB taxonomy): domain Bacteria; phylum Pseudomonadota; class Alphaproteobacteria; order Sphingomonadales; family Sphingomonadaceae; genus Sphingopyxis. Next base: position 31,467 of record JAEMRT010000010.1, read on the forward strand.
TGGAATTTGGATTTCTTCACAAGCCTGCGGGCGGGCAATCTAATGTTCCAGAAGAGAGAGTTCGCCGAAAATCCTAGGCATGCGGACCTAGACCTGTCGAGCAACCTCGCATTTATGTTTTCGTGGTTCCTCGTTTCAGGGTTGGGGCTGCTGCCGCTGTTCGACGAAACGCTCCCACGTGATCCCACACCTTCCGCGTCGGCACTGCTCGTCTTTTTTGTTGCCGTTGGATCGGCCGCCGTGCTCAGGCGGCACTTCAGCTGGGTTGGCCTCGCCATGCACGTCATCAGCCAGATTTTCATGTGGCTGTCCGTGTTCTGCGTGACGCTCGCGGGCGTCCTTTATACAGCCGGGTAGAGGCAAGGCTCAGGTCTTGAAACCACGGAAACCGAAACACATTTTTCGGTTCGTGGGCCGGGCTTGTCGCGCTGAACGACAGGCCGGCGCACCGGGCGTGCTCGGTGTTGCGGTTCGCTATAAGCCTCTCGCTGCGCCAGCGCGATCTGTCGTCTTAATCGATGGAGAGAGCTATGGATTCATTGTTCAATCGGACGATGCCTTCGCAGCGCAGGGCAAGCCCCATCGACCGGGGCTTCGACGCCGGCCTGCGAAACCACATGATCGGCATCTATCGCAACATGGCGCTTGGTCTTGCCCTTACTGGTCTGGTCGCGTTTGGCATCGCGTCCACGCCGGCCTTGTACGAGCCCATCTTCGGCACGCCGCTAAAGTGGGTGGCGATCTTTGCGCCTCTGGCCTTCGTACTTCTGCTATCGTTCGGCCTACACCAGATGTCGGCCGCCATGGCCCGGACAGCCTATTTCGTCTTCGCCGGCGTCATGGGCATCTCGATGGCCCGCATCTTCCTGATGTTCACGGGCGAGAGCATTGCGCTTGCCTTCTTTACGGCCGCGGCGGTGTTCGCGGCGATGAGCCTCTGGGGCTATACCACCGGCGCTGACCTGTCGCGTTGGGCCCCGATCCTGATGGTGGGTCTGCTCGCTGTCGTGGCGGCCAGCATCGTCAATCTGTTTCTGGGATCCTCGACGCTTCAGATGCTGTTTTCGATCGCGGGCATCGTGGTGTTCACCGGCCTGACGGCCTGGGATACGCAGCGTCTCAGGAACGAGTATTACGCCTATGCCGGGCAGGAAGAGGCAAGCAAACTCGCCATCGTTGGTGCACTCTCGCTCTACCTCAACCTGATCAACCTGTTCCAGTTGCTGCTGACCTTCATGGGTCAGCGGCGCGAGTAAGGGAGGACGGCATGCACGATACCTCGCTCTGGCGCGGCGTCCCGCTGGTGGCGCAAAACTGGAAATGGATGATGGTTCGCGGTGTCCTGGCTCTGGCGCTGGGCATAGCGGCGCTGCTGTTCCCTGCGGGCGCACTCTTTGCCTTCACGATGCTGTTTGCCGCTTTTGCCGGCGTCGACGGCATCGCCTCGCTGATTGCCGGGGTACAGGGCGCCGCGCACAAGGAGGACCGGTGGATCGCCTTGGTCCTGCGCGGCGTGCTCGGGCTCGTAGCAGCCGGCCTCTTTGTGGCCTTGCCGTTGGAGTTCAC
>JAEMRT010000010.1:33042-83409 GCA_016463225.1 Sphingopyxis sp.
ACTGGTTCTGGTTGCTGCCTGGGCCATCGCGGTCGGCCTGCTCGAGATCGTCGCTGCGGTTCGGCTGCGCAAGGAAATCCGCGGGGAAGTGCTCCTCGCCCTTTCCGGCACGATCACCGTCGGGCTAGGCGTCGCGATATTGGTCCTGCTCTATCTGCAGCCGATCGCCTCGATCCTGTCCGTCGCATGGCTTATCGGCGCCTGGGCTCTGCTCGGGGGCGGGCTGTTGATCAGCCTTGCCTGGCGGCTGCGGGCTTCGCGAGAGGGCCACAAGGGACCTGGTCCAGAGGCGGTGGCGGCGTAAAAGGAAGCGTGCGGCGGCCCAAGTCGAAACTTGGGCTCGCCGCATCGATCCCGAGCGTGGCGCCGCAGGTGCCTCAGACCATCGCGGCTTCGATATAGAGAACGGCATCCCTCACCGTCGCGATCTTCTCAGCATCATCGTCGGGAATCTGGACGTCGAAGCCTTCCTCGATCGCCATGACAAGCTCGACGACATCCAGACTGTCCGCACCCAGATCCTCCATGAAGTGGGATTCCAGCGTCACCTTGTCGGGTCGACACCCAGTTGCTGGGCAATCAGGTTTGCAACGCGCGTAGCAGTATCGGTCATGTCTTTGCCCCCGAGCCATGCTGGCGGATGCCGCATGGCATTCTCTGGCTCTTCTCTAGACGCTAGAGCCCGCACCGTCACGCAAACTCGCCGCGAGCTGGGCGGCTCAAAGAGGACAGGCAATCCCGGAACTCTGACCTGTGCTTCAGACATTTGCATCAGGATTTGGCGATAAGGACGCCGTCGGCATCAGTGGTGGCAGTTGTCACCCAGAACGATCAGTTTCTCGCCGCTACGCGCAGTTGGTCCATTTCCCGCGAAGCGATGATGGCTCGGCCGGACCCGATCAGATCGGCCGTCGGCATGCGATTATCGAGCACGAACGCCTGGATGACCGGCCATCGCGGACCAAACCACGCCTCGCCGTTTCGATACCGATTGCGGCATCGCCTTTCAGGGTCGCCGAGCAGATGAAGCTTTCGAGCGGCACGAATTCTCGCTCCATCGTAGAAAAGAAGGCGCGCACCATCGGCATGGTCGGCTCGCGGTTGTTGCCGGCGATGACGATGCCGAGCCGGTTGGTGCGCAGGCGCACGAGCGTGCCCACCGGGTAAATTCCGATGCTGCGAATGAACGCATCCAGCACGCCCGGATCGAAATGTCCCTCCCAATCGAGCATTTTGGCCAGCGCGTCGGACGGCGTCCAGGGGTCCTTATAGGGTCGCCGGGACGTCACCGCGTCATAGACGTCACAGATCGCGCCCATCCGGGCATGCAGCGAGAGCTGGTCGGCGGTGAGACCAAACGGATAGCCCTTGCCGTCGACCCTCTCATGATGGTGGAGACACACGTCGAGGGCGATCGGGGAGATGCCCTCGGTCTTCTTGAGAAGATCGTGCCCCTTTTGCGGATGCGTTCGAATGATCTCGAATTCGTCGTCGCTGAGCGAACCGGGCTTGTCGAGGACGCTGCCTGGCACCGCCATCTTGCCGATATCGTGCATCAACCCAGCAGTGCCGAGGTCACGGGTCAGCGTCTCCGATAGGCCGAGTTGGCGGCCCAGATTGATCATGAGCGCGCAGACGGCCACCGAGTGCAGATAGGTATACTCGTTCTTGCGCTTGAGGCGCGTCACCTTGATCATGGCGGCCGCGTCCCGCATCACCGATGCTGCGATTTCATCGACCAGCGGCTCGACGTCGCGCAGGGCGACCGCCTTGCCCATGCGGGCCTCGCCGAACATGCGCATGATGACCCGCTTCGACCTCTGGATCGACTCCGTGGCGCGCTGAACCTCGTCCATTTCGATCGGCATCGATCGTCGCACCGGCGCGAGCGGGGCAATGGCCTGAGGGCGGCGGGGCGCCTCAGCTTCTCGGGCAGCGGGAAGAGGGCCTTTGGCTAAATTGGCCGACGGGACAGGAAGCGGCGGCGGCGAAGCTCCCATCGCATCATCGATATAGATCGCCTTGACGCCAGAGGCGCGGATCTCGTCCACGTCCGCGGGGGAGAGGAGGAATTTCGTGCGCCAGAAAGGGTGCTTGAACCAGAAGCCCTCGAAGCCGACGACGAACATTCCGGCACTCATCTGGTCGATCGCGATCTTGCGCTTCATGGCACCCCTTCGCCCCGTCTTCACCCCCCGCGCCCTAAATTCCGGTTAAGAACGGGCTAAAGGCGCGGTCGGCATGCGCGAAGAGTGCGGGGGAGCTGATTACCCCACGCAGACTGTATAACCCCGCCGGCAACCCCGGCGCGCGGCGTCTTTTGCCTGTCAGATTGGCTGAGCGGGAGAGTCGAGCGTGAAGAAATGCTGGATGACCTCCCGGGCGAGCCGTGCGGGCCGCCTGGTCACGGCGTCGACACAACACCAGCTCGACTTCACTTCCGCGAGCACCTCTTCACCGCGCCGGATAACCGTGTCGTAAAAGGCGCGGGCACCCTGAACCTTTTCCAGCAGCACCGTCGCGATGACGCGGTCGTCCAGGAAGGTCGGGCGGCGGTAGGTGATCTCATGCTTGAGCGCGACCCAAAGATGCCCTGCGACGGCCTCGCTGGGCGCGAGCGAACGCCAGTGGTCGAGAACGGCATCCTGCACCCATTTGAGGTAGCTGGCATTGTTGACATGGCCCATGAAGTCGATGTCGGACGGGTCGATGCCGATCTCATAAGCGTGGGGAATCGCGGTAGTCATGGGCCTTCTCATATCATGATGGAGCGCAAAGGGCTTGGGCCGTAAGCGGGGCGCGCGGAGATTACACGCCGCCACGTCCCGATCGATGCCCCGCCCGGCATTGCGGACGTCGGCATCGGTGGCAGGCCTTATCACACATGATCTATGATTGATAAGATTGCAGTTTGATGTTTTATACGTCATGAGAGCGCATGATCACTTCGCAGCAGATGCGTGCCGCTCGCGCCCTCCTTGGGATTGACCAGCGCCAACTCGCCCAACTCGCGCACCTTTCGCTACCGACGATCCAGCGCATGGAAGCCTCGGGAGGGCAGGTGCGCGGCGTGGTCGACACCCTGGTGAAAGTGATCGGGGCGCTCGAAAGCGCTGGCATTGAACTGCTTGGCGAGAACGCGCCGAGCAGCGGCGTGGGCCGCGGGGTTCGCCTGCGCGAGACGAAGGCTGGGCGCTCGGCCGGGACCGTGCCGTCGCTGCTTTATGATCAGGAAGATCTCGGCGCCGTACCGCCGCAGTGAGCCAGGGAACCATGATGAGCAGTTCGGACGACTATGTGTATGACGAAGCCTCCGGCGAGTGGATCAGCCCGCAGGATGTACAGGCCCAGGCACAAGGCCTGAGCGATGCGGTCGAAGTGCGCGATGCCGTGGGCAATATCCTTGCCGATGGCGACAGCGTCACTCTGATCAAGGATCTCACCGTCAAGGGCGCCAACCAGACGCTCAAGCGCGGCACTCTCATCAGGTCCATTCGCCTGACCGGCGATCCCCAGGAAATCGATTGCCGCTACGAGGGTATCAAGGGCCTCGTCTTGCGCGCCGAATTCGTCCGCAAGCGCTGAGCGACTGCACGCCAGATAGAGGAACCCTGTTGGAAGTCATCTCGATCGTTCTGCTTCTGCTGCTCGCGGTGATCCTGAGCGGCATCCTTTCGCGAATGGTCCCCCTGCCGTTCCCCCGGCCATTGTTTCAGATCGCGCTTGGCGCGCTCATCGGGCTTGCTGCGGACTGGCGGGTCACGCTCGATCCCGAAATCTTCTTCCTCCTCTTCTTGCCGCCGCTGCTCTTCCTGGATGGCTGGCGTATTCCGCGCGAGGAATTGTTCAAGGACGGCAAGACGATTGTCGAACTGGCCCTGGGCCTTGTAGTGGCGACGGTCGTCGGAATGGGCTTTTTCATCCACTGGATGATCCCGGCCATGCCGCTTGCCGTCGCCTTCGCGCTGGCGGCGGTCGTCTCGCCGACGGATCCGATCGCCGTTTCGGCGATCGCGCAGCGCGTGCCCATTCCCAAGCGGATGATGCATATCCTGGAAGGGGAGTCGCTGCTCAACGACGCCTCCGGCCTCGTCTGCCTGCGCTTTGCCATCGCAGCGACGCTGACCGGCGCCTTTTCGCTTCACCAGGCCGCCATCAACTTCGTGTGGGTCGCGCTGGGCGGGCTGGCGGTCGGTGCGGGCCTGACCTGGCTCGTCTCGCACGCCAAGAACTGGGTGTCGCGGCGCTATGGCGAGGAGGGCGGAGCGCAGATCCTCATTAGCCTTCTTTTGCCCTTCGGGTCCTATCTCGTTGCCGAACACTTGCACTGTTCGGGCATCCTGGCTGCGGTGGCCGCAGGCCTTACGATGGGTTTCGTTGAGGGGAGCGGCGAACTTGCCGCCTCGACGCGCATTCGCCGCAACACGGTGTGGGATGTCATCCAGTTCACCGCCAATGGCGTGATCTTCGTGCTGCTCGGTGAACAGCTGCCGGCCATCCTCGCGGGCGCGGCGGAGACGGTGCGCCTCACCGGTCATCATGAATCCTGGTGGCTCGGCGTTTATGTGCTTGCGATCAATCTTGGACTGGCCGCCTTGCGCTTTCTTTGGGTTTGGCTGTCGTTCCGCTTGAGTTTCTTCCGGCAGGGCGAGGGACAATCGACCCCGAACTGGCGCATAGTCGCAGCGATGTCCTTTGCCGGCGTGCGCGGCGCTATCACGCTTGCGGGCGTACTCACGCTACCGCTCGTGCTCAGCGATGGGTCGCCCTTCCCTGGGCGCGACCTCGCCATTTTCCTGGCGATGGGGGTCATCATAGTCTCGCTGCTGGTCGCGAGCCTTGGCCTTCCCGTCCTGCTGCGCGGCCTGCGCATGCCGCCCGAGCATGACCAGCAGAGCGTCGAAGATGCCGCGCGCATCAAAGCGGCCGAAGCGGCCATCGCCCGGATCGAGGAGGTCCAGCATGAACTGGCCGAGGGCCGGGCGGATGCCGATCTCTATGTGTCGGCTGCCGCGCGGATCATGGACGGCTACCGCGAGCGGATCGAAAGCAGGGTGGGGACGCGCGAGGAAAATGCCGAGATGCGGCGAGGTGAGGCGATCGAACGGCGCCTGCGCATCGCCGCGCTCAAAGCGGAACGGAGCCAGATCTTTCGCATGGTTCGCAAGCGAGAGCTTGGCAGCGAGCTTGCGCGCAAGCTCATACGGGAGCTTGATCTCGCGGAAGCCCGCCATGCGGCCCAGCTCGGCTGACGGGTCGACACAGGACAGTACGGAGCCAAGAACAGAAAAGGAGGAGCGGGCCATGGACGAGGCCGACCGGGAATGCAGGGTCGACGAAGCGCTGCGCCTGCTGGAGCGTGCGCTGACCCTGGTCGACGGCGTCAACGAGGATGCGGCGATGCACCTCCAGACCGCGATCGACCGCCTCATGCCGCCTGCGAGACGGTCCCAAATCGCACCCGAGGACTGGGACCTGATCAGCTTGCTCCCGCACCTCACCAGCCGCGTCTACTGCCTGCATCGCCATAATGGACTGGACGTCGTAACGGTGGCGACACGGCTTGGCTTGTCCCCGGACGAGGTCGTCAAACAGGTACGTTGCGCCGAAGCTTTCCTTATCGGCCACGCGATCCAGTAATCACGGCGCGGTCGCAACCGTCACAGTTCGTAGAAAATCAGAAAGAATTCTGCGCTTTTGCGGCCTTGTCCGTGAACCATGGCCCCCTGCCGCCGTTCATAGGGAAACGGGGCATATGTGTTGCTGTATTACCGAGGATTGCATGATGGCCGATAGGCAACATGTTCTGGTTGTCGATGACGAGCCGGTCCTCCGGATGATCCTTGTCGATCTCCTGGAGGGCGAGGGATATGCGGTCGAAGAGGCTTCTAACGCCGCCGAAGCTCTTGAGGTCCTGCAAGCGCTGCCCTCGATCCGGATCGTCGTCACCGATATCCAGATGCCGGGGTCGATGGATGGTTTGCGCCTGGCGCGCTATATTCGCGATGCCTATCCTCCCATTGCTCTGATCGTTTCCTCAGGCGCCGTTCGGCCCGAGCAAGACGCGTTGCCCGACGATGCTGTCTTTCTCTCGAAGCCGGTCGACCATCGCGAATTGCTCCGCGTGATCGAGGACCGCCTCTCCGCCGCCTGAGAACAGGGCGCGCGGAGCGGCGAGCCACATCAGGGGCGCCTAGAAAAGCGTGACAGCCGCCGCGAGGATGAGCGATCCTGCGACAATAGCGCCCGCGATCCACCGCCCGGCCGCAGCGATCTCCGTGCCCCAACGCCGCGGTGGGATGACCTGATCGCGCTCCAGCCGCTCGATGATCAACCTCAGCAGCCGCGGGCCATCCTGCCCGATCCTTGTGATCTCGAGCAGCAGACCTTGCAGCACCGGGGTCCAAGCAGCGGGATCTAGCCGCGAGGCAACGATGCGCACTGCAGCCTGCCGCAGAGCAAGGGTCAGGTCGAAGCCGGGGGCAATGTTGGCGAGGACGCCATCGATCGTCACCAGTGCCTTGAAGATAAGCAGCAGGTCGGGCGGGACGGTCAGCCGCTCCTGCCGCATGAGCGCGAAAAAATCATTGACCAGGGTGGCGAGCACCAGGCGCGTGCCGCCATGGCGGGCGACAAGCTGTTCGGCCGCCAGAAGGAGCCGCTCGCGAGGCGGGCTCTCACCGGCGGACCAAAGGGCGAGCGTCTCCGCCAGGGCCTGCGGATCTCCGATATTGATAGCCTGGACGAAGCGCAAAAGCTCTTCCCGGCGCCTGGGGCTGACATGGCCGATCAAGCCGAGGTCCAGCAGGGCGAGGCGGTTTCCGGGCAAGCACAGGAGATTGCCGGGGTGGGGATCGGCATGGAACCGGCCGGTGAGAAGGACCATGTCGAGCACGACCTGGGCGCCGAGCGATGCGATCGCGTGGGGATCGATGTCTGCCTCGACGAGGGCCTCTGCCGAGCGCGGCGCGACCCCTTCGATATAGTCCATGGCCAGCAGCGTTTCCGACGTCCATTCCCAGTGGATCTCGGGAATGACGACCTGCGCGTTGCCGGCGAGATCGCCGCGCAGGCGGTCGGCATTGCGGGCCTCGTTGGTGAAGTCGAGTTCCTCCAGGATTGCGGACGCGAGCTGTTGGACGAGCGCGGTGGGAGCAAAGCGCCGGATTTCCGTACTGGCCCGCTCGAGGACCGCCGCGAACTGGGCGATGAGGCGCAGATCCGCTTCCATGCGGGTCCGGATGCCGGGCCGCCGGATCTTGAGGACGATGGCGCGACCATCGTGCAGGCGGGCGCGGTGGACCTGCGCCATCGAGGCGGCGGCAAGCGGCTCGGGATCGAACGCGGCGAATGCCTTACTGACAGATTCTCCCAAGGCCTCCTCGATGGCGGGCCGCACCGTTTCGAAGGGGAGCGTCGCCGCCTGGCTGTGAAGCCGCTCCAATTCGGTAATCCAGTCGGGCGGAAGAAGATCGCTGCGTGTGGCGAGAATTTGCCCCAGCTTGACGAAGGTGGGACCCAATTCCTCCAGCGCCAGGCGCGTGCGTGCGGGCAGCGCCGCTGCCTCGCCCGCAGGAAAATCTTTGGCGCCCAGCCCGAGCCGGTCGATCGCCGTGTCGAGGCCATAACGCGCCAGGACCCCGGTGACCTCACCAAGACGCTCCCGGTCCCGGGCCGCTACCATCAAGCTTTTGAACATGGCGTGAGAGATAGGGGCTGTACACCGGAAACGAAGGGGCGGCGTTTTCGAGACCGCGCCGTGCGCGGCAGGAACGTAGGGAGCAAGGGCGGGTTTCGTGAGAGCCACCCCGCGCGTCGTGCAGGGCTGCGCCTTGCTAACGAAGGATCCTGATGAAGATCGCCATCCATGCCCAGCTCGACTATCGGTTCGACCGGCCGACCGACGTCCTCCTGCAGCTCGAAGCGGCGGCCATCCCGGAGCAGATAATCGATGACGCCCATATTGACCTGTCCGAGACCGAGCATTTTGCGCGCGTTTCGGCGCACGATCTGATTGGGGAAAGAATCTGGGTACGCGTCGGCAGCGAATTGCGCGTCGATTACCAGGCGACCGTCTCGATCAACCGGATCCTCAACGATTGCCAGGCATTGCCTGCCGTCCCGCCCCACCAGTTGCCGGGCGAGACGGTGCAGTATTTGATGCCGTCGCGCTATTGTCCCTCTGACCAGTTCCAGTCCTTCGTCCGCGCCGAATTCGATGCGCTGGAAGGCGGCCGGAAGGTGATCGCGATGCGCGACTGGGTGCATAGCCATCTCAGCTATGTGCCCGGCGTCAGCACATCGGACACGACGGCTGCCGATACCTTCATTCGACGGCAGGGTATCTGCCGGGATTATGCGCACGTCCTCATCACTCTCGTGCGCGCCGCAGGCATTCCGGCGCGCATAGCGAGCGTCTACGCGCTTGGCGTCGAACCGCAGGATTTTCACGCCGTGGCTGAGGTGTTCCTCGGCGGCGAATGGCATCTGGTCGACGCGACGGGCATGGCACGCGAAGCTGCGATGGCCAAGATAGGGATCGGCCGCGACGCGGCCGACATTGCCTTCCTTACCGCTTATGGCAGCGCTGTGCTCAACAGCCAGTCTGTCCAAGTCCAAGCCGTGCCCTGACAGTGCGAGGGGATGCGATCCCTGCCCCGATACCGGCTTTGCACAGTGCCTTCATGCATCGTTTAAGCGACACGTGCAGACTGCCCAACGGTGGCAAGACCCTTGAACCATTGCCCCTCTCTGGATCAATCACGGCTTGAAACCCGCATCTCGTTGGACGAAACTATCCTGCCCCTCCCAGCAGAAAAGGAAGAGGTTCCATGCAATGGTCGGGCCTCCAGCGCAGTAAGACGACGCAGCTGCCGGAAGAACGCGTGGGAGTGTTCCAGTCAGGCCGACAGATCGGCTCGGTCCCGGCGAACTTCGATCCACGAACCACCCCCTCGAAATCGGTTCTTTATGTTCTGCGCGACGGCGAGTTCGCCAGAGGCGCTGAAGGGTGGATTGCAACTGCCTCGCTAGGCCCTGGCGACCTGGAAGCGATCGCCGGGTTCAAGTGGCTCTAGAACGTGGTTCAGTTCAATTGGACGGCAGGTCGAGCTCAGAGGTCGAGGCGATAGGCAGGCATAGTTCGTCGTTCGATCGGATCGTGCCGGCTAAGGATAGGGGAGCGCAAACGGCATAGCCATGCGCAACCGGAAGGCACATTTCCGAAAAGCTTGGCTGTGGCCCCGCGTTGCCCCTAACAGGACGCGCTTTCGAGGCCATCCTTAAGGCGTTATACTGGCGTATGGCTCAAGAAGAACTCGATGCATTGGCCTCGGTCGTCCAAAGCCTGAAGAGCGATCTCATTCGGCTGCAGGGCGCGTTCGCCCGCGATGCCTTACTGTCGGGTCGCCATAGTCCCGCGAGCCTTGGCGACCTTATCGAGGAATGCGGCCGGCTCGTGCCGGGCTATGAAGGCTCCTGTACGCAAGGATTTGCCGAGGCAATCCGAAAGTGCGGCGCAGATGGGCCGCCTTTCACGGTAATTTCCGGGGGCAAGGACGGCTAAGAGCCGCCCGGTGTGCGAAGCGTTACCGCCGAAGCGGTGAGGCTTGCGCCAAATCATTCCGGATGGTTGTTGCCGCGACACCGCCTTCCCCCATAGCGTGGCTGATCTGGTCGAGCCCAAGCACGACGTCGCCGGCCGCATAGAGCCCCGGCACGCTGGTCCGTTGGTGGCTGTCCACCACTAAGCATCCATCACCCGAAGCTTCGGCGCCGAGATCGACCGCCAATTGCGAGTGGATCGTCGAGCCCAGCGCGGGGTAAAGGGTCGCAAAGCGGTGATGTCCTCCGGGCAGCGCGATCTCTAGTCCATCCTCGCCCAGCAGGAAGGCCGTGCATGGCCCCTCGAGAAGATTGATCCCGGCCGCGCGCAGGCCCGTCTCCTCATCCGCCGACAGGGCATGCCTGCCATCTGGCGCGATCAACGTAACGTCGCTCGTGTAACTGCGCAGGAATATCGATTCCTTGTACCCGTGCGCTCCCGTACCGAGCACCGCGACACGCTGGTCGGTCACCTCATAACCATCGCAGATCGGGCAGTAGCGCAAAAGCCCACGAGACAGCGCTTGGCCATGCGTCACCTCGTCCATATCGGGCCGGTGGTTCGACACGCCCGTGGCGAGCAGGACGGAGCGTGCTGCGAAGCGATGCGGCCCGCCGCGAGCCAGGAAGACATCTCCGTCCTTGTCCAATTTTTCGATCCGGACCTGCGAATAGACGGCGCCATGGAGCAGGGCCTGTTCGCGCATCCGCGACAGCAGCTCCGCGCCCGCGATCCCCTTGGGGAAGCCGGCATGATTGCGCGTCCTGGGAATGAGCGCGGCGCGGCTGTCGCCTGCGTCGGCGACGGTGACCGCGAGATGAAAGCGTGCCAGGTAGATCGCGGCCGTAAGCCCCGCCGGGCCTCCGCCGATGACCAGACAGTCGAGCGGCTGTGCTCCCGAAACGCCCGCCGCACGGACACGATCAGAGTTTGGGCGGTTCATGGTAAAAGTCGACCTGCATGCGGACATTGCCGAGCGGTGTAACGAAGTGGGGCTGGTCGGGTTTCACGACCCCGACAACCTCCTGGGTGAGAAGGATCTGACTGTGCGGCTCCACATAGGTGAGGTTCAGGGAGCCTTCCAGGACGCGGATGACGCCCCAGACCCCCACCTTGGTGCGATGATTGCCGCGCAGCCTAGCCGGTATCGTATTCTGGTCGAACACAGGCGTGGAGCGAAAGGGTTCGGGCATTCTCTTGTCCGCTTGCAGGTTTCGGTGCGCCCCCGTTGGTCCTGTGGCGCACCGGACGAAGCGTGGTGCACAGGAAGCCTAACGCACGGCGCTTGTCCATGCGAGAGGACAAGCGCCTGGACGAGCCGCCTATGCCGCAGCTTCCTCGGCAAGGGGCATCCCGTACCACTGGCCGGCGACCGTGCGCAGGAACAGCATAGGACGGCCGCCATCGATCTGCTGGAAGCGATAGCGATCGTGATCGCCCTGGGACTTCACCCACGCGCGTGCCCATTCGGTCGCCTTGTACTCGCTGTCGAATTCATCGCTTTGCGCGACAGGCTTGCTGTGGTCGTTGTCGCGAAACAGCTGATAACGCATGAAATGTCTCCTTTGGTCGGTTACTGAATGGAGCTGGCCACGCCATCAGGGTCGACCGGAAGTTCGTCCTTTACCGGCATCCTGACGCTGCGCAGCCTCGTTAAGCGCGCGGATCACCCGGTCGAGCATGGCGGCATTGCTGGCCGCCTTGGGCAGTTCGCGGACCGCAAATCGATGCAGGCGATCGAGATCCTTGCGGGGCACCACGATTTCGATGGATTTTTGCCCGAGATGCTCGGGAGCGACGCCCTGCGCGGCCCGACCGGACGCAAGAAAATGATCGAGGAAGCGCTTGCGATCTGCGAAGGTCCAGCCCAGCGCCTTCAGATCCTCGGGACCAACCGTCAGCAACGCAATCGCGAACTCCATGATATCGTCGAAGGGCAAGGTGAGGCGGGCACCCTTGCCCCGGCCTTTGAGCCTATGGATCAGCGCCTGTTTCATCGTATCGAGAGTATCCCGTCGACCGCGCTCCATTCGGTTGGACGGATCATCTGCTCATGGGCGATCCGCACGGAATGCAGGGCGGCGGTGATCTCGTGCCGCCAATGGTCCAGGAAGTCGAACAACACTGGAAAATCGGGCGCGAGATCATATTCCTGCCAGACAAAGAGCTGCAGGAGCGACGGCGCGTCAGGGCGGTAATAGTGTATTTCCGCCGTAGTCATGCCGTAGCCCTGCAGCTGCGCCAGAAAACCGCGGTCACTCATTGTAAGCGGGTTTGACCGGAATCCCCCTCGTCCAGCGTGCGCATGGCCGCGAGCACTTCGTCGATCGGCACGGCGCGTTTGGCGCCGCGCGGCTTGCGCAGCGCTGGCTTGTCGCGCACGGCCGATCTGTCCGATGCCCACGACGCCAGGATGGCGCGTTTGACCTCGGGCTCCAGATCCGGATGGTGCGCGACGTCGAAGGGATGAAGAAAACGGGAAAATGGTTGCGACATAGTCAGCCTCCTTTCCTGTCGCTCCTGTCTTTCGTGGCGGACATCCTCATCCGCACCCACCAGATTTTGGTACGATGCGGAGTCGCGTCAAGACGTTTTTTCATCTCCAAGCCATTGAGATCGACGGGATTGGCACTGCGTTCCATCGAGTGCCAAAAAATTTTCAGGAAGGTCTTGAAGGGGCAAATTGAGCTTCTTAGTTCCCGGGAACCTGTCGTTCGGATGAACAGCAGGGATCATCATTCTTGTTTTGCAACCGGAGGCTTTGCCCATGCATTTCCGCCCTTTGCACGACCGTGTGCTTGTTCGCCGCATCGAAGCCGAGGAGAAGACCTCGGGCGGCATCATCATCCCCGACACCGCCAAGGAAAAACCGCAGGAGGGTGAAGTCCTCGCGGTCGGCCCTGGCACTCGCGACGAAAACGGAAAGCTCACCGACACCACGGTGAAGACCGGCGACCGGGTGCTGTTCGGCAAATGGTCGGGCAGCGAGGTTCGCATCGATGGCGAGGATCTGCTCATCATGAAGGAGAGCGACATCCTCGGCATCATCGAGCCCGTCGCGGAGCTCAAGCAGGCCGCCTGACGGGTCGCCCCCATCCCTCGAACATCAGGAAGGACAAAGGAAAGGAGTTAGGCAGATGGCTGCCAAGGAAGTGAAGTTCGCCTCGGACGCGCGCGATCGCATGCTGCGCGGCGTCGATACGCTGGCCAACGCCGTCAAGGTGACGCTCGGTCCCAAGGGCCGCAATGTGGTCATCGAGAAGAGCTTCGGCGCGCCGCGTATCACCAAGGACGGCGTCACCGTCGCCAAGGAAATCGAACTGAAGGACAAGTTCGAGAATATGGGCGCACAGATGCTGCGCGAGGTCGCCAACAAGCAGAACGACAAGGCCGGTGACGGCACGACCACCGCCACCGTGCTGGCCCAGTCCATCGTGCGCGAAGGCTCGAAGGCGGTCGCGGCGGGGATGAACCCCATGGACCTGAAGCGCGGCATCGACCTCGCCGTGACGACGGTCGTCGAGGATCTCAAGGCGCATGCCAAGAAGGTCTCGGCCAACAGTGAGATCGCCCAGGTCGCGACCATCTCGGCCAATGGCGATGCCGAAGTCGGCACCATCCTCGCAGAAGCGATGGAAAAGGTCGGCAATGAGGGTGTCATCACCGTCGAAGAGGCCAAGAGCCTCGCGACCGAGCTTGAGACGGTCGAGGGCATGCAGTTCGACCGCGGCTATCTCTCGCCCTACTTCGTGACCAACGCCGAGAAGCTGAAGGTCGAGCTCGAGGATCCCTACATCCTCATCCACGAGAAGAAGCTTTCGAACCTCCAGGCGCTCATTCCGCTGCTCGAGCAGGTGGTGCAGTCGGGCCGGCCGCTGCTCATCATCGCCGAGGACGTGGAAGGCGAAGCGCTCGCCACCCTCGTCGTCAACAAGCTGCGCGGCGGCCTCAAGGTCGCGGCCGTCAAGGCGCCGGGCTTTGGCGATCGCCGCAAGGCCATGCTCGAGGACATCGCGGTTCTCACCGCCGGCAGCGTGGTCAGCGAGGAACTCGGCACCAAACTGGAGAATGTCACGCTCGGCATGCTCGGCCGCGCCAAGAAGGTCATCATCGACAAGGACAACACCACGGTCGTCGATGGCGCCGGCGCGCGCGACGAGATCGACGCCCGCGTGGCGCAGATCCGGGCGCAGATCGAGACGACCACCAGCGACTATGACCGCGAGAAGCTCCAGGAGCGCGTGGCCAAGCTTGCCGGCGGCGTCGCCGTGATCCGCGTGGGCGGCGCGACCGAGGTCGAGGTCAAGGAGAAGAAGGACCGGGTCGACGACGCGCTGCACGCGACCCGCGCCGCTGTCGAGGAAGGCATTCTGCCTGGCGGCGGCATCGCGCTGCTCCGCGCGTTGAAGGCGCTCGACGGCCTCAAGGCAGGCAATGACGACCAGCAGTCCGGTATCGACATCATTCGCCGCGCCCTGCGCGCGCCGG
This sequence comes from Sphingopyxis sp., assembly GCA_016463225.1. Taxonomy (GTDB): domain Bacteria; phylum Pseudomonadota; class Alphaproteobacteria; order Sphingomonadales; family Sphingomonadaceae; genus Sphingopyxis. Next base: position 47,135 of record JAEMRT010000010.1, read on the forward strand.
TGCGCCAGATCTGCGACAATGCCGGTGAAGACGGCGCGTTCATCGTCGGCAAGCTGCTCGAAAGCGACGACTATAACTGGGGCTTCAATGCCGCGAGCGGCCAGTATGAGGACCTGGTGAAGTCGGGGGTCATCGATCCCGCCAAGGTCGTGCGCACCGCGCTGCAGGATGCGGCCTCGGTCGCATCCCTGCTCATCACGACCGAAGCGCTGGTCGCCGAGCTACCCAAGGATGAGAAGGCCGCGCCCATGCCGGCCATGGACTACTGATCCTCCACCGACAGGGCCGGCGCGGCCGGCCCTGTCACCTCATCATCATTCAGCATAGCGAGAGGGATTTCCGGGCTTTCTGACAGGATTGCGCGCGGCCTCCTCGTGCGTGCTGCCCAGGCAAAGTGGCTCGGATATGCGCTCGATTATTCCTGTTATCCTGTCCGGCGGGTCCGGTACGCGCCTCTGGCCGATTTCGACCGCGGCCAGCCCCAAGCAATTCATCGCGCTCGCCGGCGAGGAGAGCCTGCTCCAGCAGACGGTCCGGCGGGCCCGCGCCGCGGGCCTTGTCCAGGCGCCGATCCTCATCGCCAATCGCGGTCACGACGCGCTGCTCGGCGAGCAATTGCGCTCCATCGACTGCACGCCCGCCCGGCTCATCTTCGAGCCCGTCGGTCGCAATACGGCGCCTGCTATCGCGATGGCGGCGCTCGAGGCGCCCAGTCCGGACGCGCTGCTCCTTGTCATGCCCAGCGATCATGTTATCGCCGATGTGCCAGCCTTCGCCGCCGCCATAGAACGCGCGGCACCGCAGGCGACCGCCGGATGGCTCGTCACCTTCGGCATCACGCCGGACCATCCCGAGACGGGCTATGGCTACATCCGCTGCGGCGAAGCGATCTGCCAAGGCGTTCATCAGGTCGATCGCTTCGTCGAGAAGCCCGATAGCGACCGCGCTGCCCGGATGATCGCTGAAGGCGGTCACTGCTGGAACGCCGGCATATTCCTCCTGCGCGCCGATGCCTTCCTCGAGGCCATGCGCCTGCATGCCCCGGCAATGCTGACTGCTGTCGAGGCCGCGCTGGCGTCGGCAACGCGGGAAGGCCATCGCATCGATCCCGACGCTGACGCCTTTGCCGCCATTCCCGCGGACTCGATTGACTATGCGGTTCTGGAAAAAGCCGCGCGTGTCGCCGTCGTGCCGGCGGCGATGGGATGGTCGGATCTGGGCAGCTGGGATGCGCTTCATGCGATTGGCAGCCGCGACGAAGCCGACAATCTCTCGGAGGGCGAGGTAAAGGCGCTCGACAGCCGAAACTGCCTGTTCAAGAGCACCGGGCCACGCATCGCCGCGATCGGCGTTTCCGATCTCATCGTCGTAGCCACCGGCGACACCGTGCTGATCGCGCCGCGCGGGCGCTCGCAGGACGTTCGGCGCCTTGCCGGACAGGAGAGCCCTTCCGCCACCCGCGAGGCCGCCACGGCATCCTGACCCTCAAACGCATCATCCCTGGGAGAACCGACCGATGCTGACAGAAACCTGTCTGGAACGCGAAGAGCCGGCCGACCTCGCCCCCGAGGCTGCGGGCTTGGCGAGAATGCTGACACCGCGCTATGTCGCCAAGCCCTGGGGCCGGCGCGACGGCCTGCCGGCGCCAGAAGGGGCGCAGCCGCTGGGCGAAATGATCTTCGAAGCGCCGGACGCGGGCCTGACGATCAAATGGCTGCAGACGAGCGAGCCGCTGTCGGTCCAGGTCCATCCACAAGGGGCCGGCCGCAAGCATGAATGGTGGCATGTCACCGAAGCGCTCCCGGGCGCCTATCTCGATCTCGGGCTCGAGGCGCCCGCCTCGCGCCAGGCGATCGCCCAAGCGGCCCGCGACGGAACGCTACCCTCGCTGCTTCGGCGAATTCATCCGCGGGCAGGGGACAGCTTCTACATCAAAGCCGGGACGATCCATGCGCTCGGGCCCGGCCTCACCGTCCTCGAGGTCCAGGAGCACAGCGATGTGACCTATCGCCTTTTCGATTATGGGCGGCCGCGCGAGCTTCACCTCGCCCAGGCCCTGTTCGAAGCGCGCACCGAGGTCGAGCCGGTGGAAGCCTTGCCCGGCGCAGGCGCGCCCTTCGCGCTCTCGCAGTTCGCCCTCAACCCGGGCGGCCAGGTCGTCCTCGTTCCCGAGCGAGCCTGTCTGGCCGTCCTGTCGGGTGAGGGCACGATAGCCGGCCGGCCCTTCGCGGCCAACCAATGCTGGCTCACGCACGGACCGGTCGCGCTGCATGCCGACACGCAGGCCCGCCTCGTTCTTGCCGAGCCCCGCTCCGCTCGGTCCGCACTTGCTGAAGGAGATCTGTTGCCATGACTATCGATCTGACGCCGCCGCCGGTGCGCCATGTCGCGCTCATCGGCAATTTCCCCCCGCGCCGCTGCGGTATCGCAACCTTCACGGCGGATCTGCACGCCGCGCTGAAAGCTGGCGATCCGGATCTCACCATCTCGACGATCGCGCTCAACGACCCGGGCGTGCATCACGATTATCCCCGCGAAGTCGGCTATGAGATCGCGCAGGACAATCTCTCCGACTATGTTGCGGCGGCGGAGCATATCAACGCGCTCAACCCCGACATCGTATGCCTTCAGCACGAGTTCGGTATCTTCGGGGGCGAGGCGGGCGACCATCTCCTTGCCCTCGTCGACAGACTGCGTGCGCCGATCGTGACCACACTGCACACCGTGCTGACCGATCCCACGGCCGACCAGCGGCGCGTGATGAACGCGCTGGCGCAGGCCTCCTCGCGGATCATCGTCATGACCGAGATGGGGCGCACGATCCTTGCCCGCGACATGGGCGTCCCGGCGCACAAGATCGTGGTCATTCCCCACGGCATTCCCGATATGCCATTCCTCGATCCGGCATTCGAAAAGCACCGCTTCGGTCTCGACGGGCGGCGCGTGGCGCTCACCTTCGGCCTGCTCTCGCCCAACAAGGGCATCGAGGTGATGATCTCGGCGCTGCCGCAGCTGGTGCGCGATCATCCCGATCTCATCTATGTTGTGCTCGGCGCGACCCATCCGCATCTGGTGGCCCGCGAGGGCGAAGCCTATCGTGAGGACCTTGCCCGGCAGGTGAGCGCGCTGGGGCTCGAGCGCAACGTCCGTTTCGTCAACGAATATGTCGATACGCCCACGCTGCAGGCCTGGCTGTCGGCCTGCGACATCTATGTCACCCCCTATCTGACCGAAGCGCAGATTACGAGCGGCACGCTCTCCTACAGCGTGGGGCTCGGCAAGGCGGTCGTATCGACGCCCTACTGGCACGCACAGGAACTGTTGTCCGACGGATGCGGCGTGTTGGTTCCCTTCGCCTCGCCGGACGCCCTGGCGAAGGCGGTGAGCGACCTGCTGGGTGACGGCCGGCGCCGCGACGAATTGCGGCGCAGCGCCTACCAGGCGGGGCGCGCCATGACATGGCCGGTGGTCGGCGGCAGCTATCTGTCGCTCTTCGCCCAGGCCCGGCTGGGCTCTCCCCTGGCGACCACGCTCGTCGGTTTGCGCCCGTCCGTCACGCCGGCGTCAGAGCCTTCGCTCGATGCGATCGATCGCATGACGGATGGTTGCGGCATGCTGCAGCATAGCCGCTCCAAGGTGCCGGACCGCCGACACGGCTACTGCCTGGACGACAATGCACGGGCGCTGATGCTCGCAAGCGAATTTGCCCTGGAAGGGCTGGATACGCCCCGCGCCGCGCGCCTTGCCAACATCTACGCGTCCTTTGTCGATTTCGCCTGGGATGAGGATGCGGGCCGCTTCCGCAACTTCATGGGTTATGATCGGGACTGGCTCGAGACGGAAGGGTCGCAGGACAGCTTCGGCCGCGGGCTCTGGGCGCTGGGTCGGACCGCGCAGGCAACTGATGACCATGGTCTCAAGCTCTGGGCCACGGCGCTCGCCGACAAGGTTATTCCGGCGAGCAGCTTTCTGCAGAGCCCGCGCGCCCAGGCTTTCGCGACTTCCGGACTTGCCGCTTTCCTGGCGGTCTATCCCGGCCATCGTCCCGCCCGTCTGCTGATGGAGACTTTCTCGGTCCGCCTGCTGGAACTGCTGCGCGCCAATCGCCGGGACGACTGGATCTGGTTCGAGCCGGTGCTGGCCTATGACAATGCGCGCCTGCCCGAAGCGCTGCTGCGCGCGGGCCGTGCGCTCTCGCGCCCGGATATGGTCGATGAAGCGATCGAGGCGCTTGCGTGGCTGGCCGAGCGCCAAACCGCGAAGGAAGGCCATTTCCGTCCGATCGGGACAGAGAGCTTCGGGCTCCCCCATGAAACGCCGCAGGCGTTCGACCAGCAGCCGCTTGAAGCCTGGGCCACGATCGAGGCCTGCGCCCTAGCGTTCGAGACGACCGGCGACGCCCAATGGCTCACCCATGTCGAGACCGCCTATGCCTGGTATCTGGGCGCCAACGATCTGGGCCTGCGGCTGGCCTTGCCCGATGGCGGCTGTTTCGACGGCCTGCAGGTTGACCGGGTCAACCTCAACCAGGGCGCCGAATCCATTCTCGCCTGGCAGTTTGCAGCGCTCGCTGTGCGCCGACTAAGGGCCAGGAGCGACGGGTCGCAGAACCAGGAAGAGGGAGAGGAAGAGGGGAGCGTCGCTGCATGTCGCTGATCCAGTCGATTCCCTTGCGGCTGCGGCCCAACCCGGCGCGGGTGGTCGTCCGGCCCTTGCAGATTGCGCCTGAACCGCGCGATCTCAATCCCGTCCAGAATGAGCGCATGCATCGCATCATCAATGGTGTGCGGGCCATGGAGGGCGCGACGGTGGACCGCGAACTGGCTGTCATCCTCGCCGATTTCGGGAACCGCCACCGCGAAATCCGCACGGTGTTCGAAGAGCGCTTCGAGCAGGTCGCGCGCGAGGTGGGGCTGGCAGACAGTCTATCGCCCCCGGTTCGCCAGTTGATCGGTGCCTATTTCTGCCATGAATATTCGTTTGGCGCGGCGGCGCTGATGAACCCCAGCATCGTGCCACATCCCGACCAGAATGGCGTGCCGGAGGGCGGCTTGCGTTTCGTTCTGTCGCTGCGGGCGGTGGGCGAGGGGCATATCTCCTCGATCACCTTCCGCGAGGGACTCATCCGGCCATGCGGCACGATCGAGATGGCGCCGGAACCCGATTTCGCGATTGCCGCGCGGCCCGAGACCGGGCCCGGCGGTGAAGTCCGCTTCACACGCCATGTTGAGGGGATGCGGCTCGATGAAACCGTGCTCTTTCCCGCAACGCCCGCCCAGCGCAACGGGCTCGAGGATCTTCGCCTCGTCCGCTTCACCGATGACGACGCTTCGACCTGCTATTATGGTACCTATACCGCCTATAGCGGTGCGGCGATCGCCTCGGAGCTTTTCGTCACCCGCGATTTCGAGACCTTCGCGTTGCAGACGTTGACGGGTCCGGCGGCGCGGAACAAGGGCATGGCCCTGTTCCCCCGCCGGTTCGGCGGCGATTATCTGATGATCGGCCGGCAGGACAATGAAAGCCTGTTCCTGTTGCGCTCGCCCGATCTGCATCACTGGGAGGAAGGCGAGCGGATTGTGGGACCGCATTATCCCTGGGAACTGGTTCAGATGGGCAATTGCGGCGCGCCCATCGAGCTTGATGAAGGCTGGCTCGTGCTCACCCATGGCGTGGGCGCGATGCGCAAATATACCATCGGCGCGGTCCTGTTGGACCGGGATAACCCCGCGCGGGTCATCGGCCGCTCTGCGGTGCCGCTCCTCTCGCCTTCCGATGAGGACCGGGAAGGCTATGTTCCCAATGTCGTCTATACCTGCGGGGCGATCGCGCATGGCGGAAGGCTGTTCATGCCCTATGGCGTTGCCGATACGTCGGTGAGCTTTGCCAGGATCGAGATAGCCGATCTGCTCGCCGCGCTACGCGCGCCCGACGCCATGGGGTCGCTCAATGACAATGAACGGGAGTGGCAGGGCCATGAACGCATTGCCGAATGAACTGGAGGCGGCGGAGAGCCGGCCAAGCGAGGGTGCCGCTCTCAAAAGCGTGCGTACCCTGATGACGCAAAGCGGTGTTCCTTTCGGCACGAGCGGCGTGAGGGGGCCCGTCTCGGCCATGACTGACGTACTCTGTTTTACCTATACCCGCGCCTTCCTTCAGTATCTGAGATCGATTGGTGAGTTCGCTCCCGGCCAGCCCGTCGCGCTGGCCGGCGATCTGCGCCCCAGTACGCCGCGGATCGTGCGCGCCTGTGCGGCGGCGGTCCGCGTCGCCGGCGGCGTGGTGGTGAACTGCGGGCTCGTGCCGACACCGGCGCTGGCCTATTACGCGCTGGGCCGCAACATGCCCTCGATCATGGTGACGGGAAGCCATATTCCTGCTGATCGTAACGGGATCAAATTCTATCGGCCGACCGGCGAAGTCCTCAAGTCGGACGAGGCCGGCATACTCGAGCAGCGGGTCTCACCCGACGACAGCCTTTTCGACGCTTCGGGCGCGCTCCTAAGCGCCGAACCGCTGCCTCCGACCGTCGAGATCACAAGCGCCTATCGCGATCGGTATGTCGGCTTCTTCGGCGCGGACGCGCTCAAGGGCATGACAGTCGGGGTCTACCAACATTCCGCGGTGGGACGGGACGTCCTGGTGAGCGTGCTCGAGGCTCTCGGCGCCGTCGTACTGCCATTCGGCCGATCCGAAACCTTTGTGCCGGTCGACACCGAAGCCATTCGCGATGAGGACATCCTTCTGGCGCAGGCGTGGGCGAGCGAGCACAGGGTCGATGCGATCGTGTCGACAGACGGGGACTCGGACCGGCCGCTCGTCGCCGACGCGCAAGGGACCTGGCTTCGCGGCGATATTACCGCCCTTTTGTGCGCTCGCGCGCTTGGCGCGGACCGTATCGTGACCCCGGTGAGCAGCAACACTGCGGCCGAACTGTCAGGCGCCTTTGTCGGGGTTCGGCGGACACGGATCGGTTCACCCTATGTGATCGCCGCGATGCAGGAGGAGATCGCGGCCGACCCGGCCGCGATTGTCTGCGGTTATGAGGCCAATGGCGGCGTCCTGCTCGGCTCGACGGTGCTCGACGGTGACCATCTGCTGGATGCCCTTCCCACGCGCGACGCTGTCTTGCCGATCGTTTCGGTGCTTGCCGCCGCCAGGCGAAGCAGCGTCGCGGAACTGGTCGCGAGCCTGCCGCAACGCGCCACCCATAGCGACCGCCTCCCGAACGTGGCGCCGGCGCAAAGCGCGGCGCTTCTGGGTTGGCTCCGGGAGGGATCGGCCGAGGAGCAAAGGGCGCGCATCGAAACCTATTTCGGCACGATTGGCGGCCACGTGGTGGAGATCGACACCACCGATGGTCTGCGCGTGACGTTCGATCGCGGCGTGGTGATCCATTTGCGCGCGTCCGGCAATGCTCCGGAACTGCGCTGCTACACCGAGGCAGCAACAGCTGCTGCCGCAGAGGATCTGAGCCGGTGCGCGCTGATCATCCTTCGCGACGACTTGTTGCCGATCTCGACCCCGGATTGAAACCAAATCCGGCGTCATCCGTTTGCCTTCCATCGCGATGGCCATGGAACGCGAGGTGGGCGTGTGCCTGTAAACCAGCGACCGTGCGATGAGGGGGTAAAGATGCTACTGGCTACCAGAACTTTCTCGGCGTAACTCCTATGCATAGTCTGGAGCCGCGCTTGACCGAACATTCAAAAATACCACAACCCTATGAAGACATATTCGTGGGCGACAGTGAGATGGCCCGCCTGCTGCGGGTCCATGACTGGGCCGCAACGCCGCTCGGCCCGCCGGAAAACTGGCCAAATGGGCTTAAGGTCGCACTTCGACTGCTGTTGACATCGAAATTTGAGATGTGGCTCGGTTGGGGGCCGGACATCCATTTCTTCTACAACGACGCCTACCGGCCGACACTGGGCAACAAGCACCCGCGCTCCATTGCCATGCCGACGCGCGAGCTGTGGGCCGAGATCTGGGACGACATCAAGGGACGTCTCGAAACGGTCTATCAGAAGGGCGAGGCGACCTGGGACCGCGCTCTTTTGCTCATCCTGGAGCGCGCGGGATACCCCGAGGAGACCTATCACACCTTTTCCTACAGCCCCCTGCTGGGCGACCAGGGGACGGTCGAGGGCGTGTTTTGCGCGGTCAGTGAGGAGACCGACCGGGTTATCAGCGAACGGCGGCTGGAATCGCTGCGCCAGCTCGCATTGGCCCTTGCGGGGGCCCAAGGGCATGACGCCGTGCTGGACGCTGTCGAGGCGGAACTCGCGCGCAACGATCGCGACATGCCCTTTGCGCTTATCTACCTGTTCGACGAAACCGGCGCCCCTGTCCTGGCGCGAAACTTCGCGGGGATGGACCCTGATCATCCCTGCGCGCATGCAGTAGGCTCGGCGGAAGATCCTTGGGGAGTCAAGCGGGTTCAGCTCGATTGGACCGCTCCCCTGATCGACGAGTGCACGCACTCCGATCTCCCAACCGGATCCTGGGACCGTCCGCCCACGAAGATCGCCGTCGTTCCCCTGGTCGATCGCGGAAACGACCGGCCGTTGGGCGCCCTCGTGGTTGGCCTCAATCCTTATCGTCCCGCCGGCGAGCAGTATCTGAGTTTCCTCGGTTTGCTTGCCGGCCAGATTACCGCAGGCCTGACCAGCAGCTATGCCTTCGAGGCGGAACGGGAGCGCGCCGCCGCGCTGGCAGAAGTCGCCACGATGCGCGAGGAAGCCTCACGCGTCCTCGAACAGGCGAACCGCCAGCTGATCTCGGAGGTGGAACTGCGAACGCAGGAGCGTGACCGCATTCGCCGGCTCTTCCGCCAGGCCCCGAGCTTCATGTGCATCCTCAGTGGTCCCGATCATGTCTTCGACATGGTCAACGACGCCTATCTGCAGCTCGTCGGTCATCGCGACGTGGTCGGCATGCCCCTGCGCGACGGACTTCCCGAGATTGCCGGCCAAGGCTTCATCGAGCTTCTGGACGGGGTGTATCAGACCGGCGAGCCCTTTGTGGGCCGCAATCTCGAAGCCCATCTGCAGCGCACGCCGGACGGACCGCTCGAGATCCGCTTCGTGAACCTCATTTATCAACCCATTGTCGAGCCCGATGGCAGCGTCTCGGGTATATTCGTCGACGGCTATGATGTGACGCATCAGAAGCGGGCGGAAGATCAGCTTCACGATCTTAACGAGACGCTCGAGCACCGGGTCGAGCAGCGCACCGAAGAGCTGGGCACGGCGCTGGGCCGGCTACAGCAGGAAACGCTGGACCGGGAGGCCGCCGAAGCGGCGCTACGCCAGTCGCAGAAGCTCGAAGCGCTCGGCAAGCTGACGGGCGGCGTGGCGCATGATTTCAACAATCTGCTGCAGGTGGTGAGTGGGAACCTCCAACTGCTCTCGCGCGACCTTGCAGGAAACGAGCGCGCCGAGCAGCGGGTGCAGAACGCCATGGCAGGCGTATCGCGCGGCGCGAAGCTCGCCTCGCAGCTCCTGGCATTCGGTCGCAGGCAGCCGCTTGAGCCCAAGGTCGTCAACCTCGGCCGGCTCATCAACAATATGGACGATCTTCTGCGCCGGGTGATCGGCGAGGATGTCGAGATCGAGACCATCCTGAGCGGCGGCCTCTGGAACTGTCTCGTCGATCCGGGGCAGATCGAGAACGCGATCCTCAATCTCGCGATCAACGCGCGTGATGCGATGCCGGATGGCGGGCGCCTCACGATCGAAGCGGCAAACGCATCGCTCGATGATGATTATGCGCGCCAGCACGACGAGGTTGTCGCGGGACAATATGTGATGGTGGCGGTGACCGACACCGGCACCGGCATGGCCGAGGACGTCATCGAACAGGTTTTTGAGCCCTTCTTCAGTACCAAGCCCGAAGGCAAAGGGACGGGGCTCGGCCTCTCCATGGTCCATGGCCTGGTCAAGCAGTCCGGCGGCCATATCAAGATCTACAGCGAGGTGGGCGAGGGCACGACCATCAAGCTGTATCTCCGTCGCGAGACCGCCACGGAAGATCTGCTGACCGATACGAGCACGGGTCCGGTGCGCGGTGGTTCCGAGACGATCCTGGTGGTGGAAGACGACGACGCCGTCCGCGAGACCGCCGTAAGCCTGCTTGCCGAATTGGGATATCGCGTGCTCAAGGCCCGCGATGCGCAGAGCGCGCTCACCGTCATCGAGAGCGGCGTGCCGATGGATCTCCTGTTCACCGACGTCGTCATGCCGGGCCCGTTGCGCAGTCCCGAGCTCGCGCGCCGGGCCAAGGAGCGTCTACCGAACCTGGCGGTACTCTTCACCTCGGGCTATACCGAGAATGCGATCGTCCACCATGGCCGGCTTGACCCGGGCGTCGAGCTTCTTTCCAAGCCCTACACGCGCGAAGCGCTTGCCCGCAAAGTCCGGCATGTGCTTGCCAACGAGGCGCAGCGCCAGCTGAGTTCGCAGGACGCCGACCAGGGGCAGGAACCATCGCCCCCGGCGGCTTCCCCGGCCGAAGGTGCGGCGCGGGCTCTTCGCATTCTTCTCGTTGAGGACGACGGGCTGATCCGCTTCAACACCGCGGACATGCTGGCAGATCTCGGCCATAGTGTCCTGGAGGCGGAAGATGCCGAAGCCGCCGAGGCGCTGCTTGCGGAAAACGAGGTCGATCTTGTCCTGACCGATGTCGGGTTGCCCAGGGCGTCCGGCATCGACCTCGCCCGAAGCGTAATGGCGCGATCGCCTGCGCCAGCAATCGTTTTTGCCAGCGGCGACGATAGCGGCATATCATCGACCGAATTCCCGAACGCGGTCATCCTGCTCAAGCCCTATTGCATGGACGATTTGCGCAAGGTTCTCGGCGCGATCGTCCTTGGCTGATCGTCGCGCCGGCGCCGTGAAGGCACCGCCGGCCATACTAGCTGGCATGATGATTATTTCGGCAGAAAGGATCGCCGCTAACCAGTGTTTAAGGGGAGAGAGCTAGCCATATCCGCGTTCCTATCGGTCGATGGGCGGATGGAGAGGGCCCTATGGACATGGCCTTGCGGGAAGCCAGAGCATGGCGCGAGAAGCACGGGCGAAACGCCTTGCAGCGACTGGTCAGCGAGATATTCCAGGCTGCGCGTGCCAAGGATGAGCCCCGCCTGGCAAAGCTCGAAAAGGTTCGCGCCATCCTGACCGCCGAGGACCGCTGATCCAGCATCGATCCCTCTAGTTGGCGAGGCGGTCGCGCAAGACCCTGACGGTTACCATGAGGCCTTCGGACTGCCAGGCCTTATCCAGCTTGCCCTTGAGCGGACCGCGCAAGACCTGCTGCATCAGCCTGGTGCCAAATCCCTGACGCGCGGGCGGCCCTTCGAGGCGGGGGCCACCTGTTTCCTTCCAGCAGATGACGAGCTCGTTGTCGCAAGGATCCCATACCACCCGCACGCGCCCATGCTCGCTGCCCAGCGCCCCATATTTGACGGAGTTGGTGGTGAGCTCATGGAACAGGAGTGCGAGGCTGGTGGTCGACTGGGGACCAAGCAGGATCGTCTCGCCTTTGCAGGAGACGCGGCCCGGGTCTGAAAGCGATGTATGGGCCTCAAGGGATGCCTGAATCAAGGTGGTGAGCTCGGCACGGTTCATACCGTCCGGGCGCTGGTCCTGTGTCTCCGCCGTTTGCTCCGGCATCGCATGTGCACGGGCGAGGGCCTGCAGCCGCCCCGTGAGGGTACGGGCCAGTTCGGCCGGGCTGGTGGCATGGCGCGCGCTCATCTCGATCATCGCCTGGGTGAGGGCAAAGAGGTTCTTTACCCGGTGATCCATTTCGCGCGCGATCATCGCCTGTTGTTCGAGCGCCTCTTGCAGTCGGAGCTTATCCTGCTGCATTTTCCTGGCTACCGCGACCAAGTCGGCGAGTTCGGTCAGGATCCGCAGATCTTCGCTATCGAACTGATCTTCGTGGCTCGCGACGACCCACAGGGTGCCATGCGCGGGCTCCTTGCCAATACGAATGGGAACGAGCAGGACCTCGGGAATGACGAGATCGTGTGCGGCGATCCAATCATAGGCGCGCTCGGGATGACGGCACAGAAGCGGCGCATTGCGGTCCAGCGTCTCTCCGCACGGGCTGTTATCGCGCGGCGTGAGCGCGCCTTCGAAGCGGGCGAGAGCCCCGTTCAGATGCTGCCACCGGAACACCGGGGGATCCTGGCTGTCATCGAGAATGCTGAGCCCGGACGCGCTAGCCTGGGTCAAATCGAGGGCTTGGGCCACCATGAGCGGCATCACCTCGTCCGGAGCATCCACCATTTTTCCGAGAAGCTGACGGACAGCGAGCCGTTCCGCGCCGGGTTTGTGGCGGTTGTGCGGACGTGCGCTCAGTTCGTCCGTGATGAAAAGTTTCGCGGACGGCCTTGCTGGGAATGATTCGGTGGCATGCGTCGACACCTCACCCTCGCTGACTACCTCGATTGAAAAGAAAACGCGCTCCCGCCGATGAGTCAAGTCGGTCAACCAATCCGCCGGGAAGTTCGTCTTGGCGCGATTTGATGAGGGTTAAACGAACTTCACGCTCGTCGCGCAAATTTGATGGGTGAAACATCATTCCTCGCGCGATTTGCCTATGCTTTGAGGCGCCCACGAAAGATGGCTGTTGCGAGGAATCGCGGATTTGTGTTTTTTATGGGAGGACGCTTGTCGGCATGAGAGCATGTCGGCCGCCGGGGCGGGGCAGGCACGTGGGCAAGTACAGGCGGAACGGGCGCGCAGCGTTTGGGGGTTATGTTTGGCGGATCTTGATGCATCTTCGCGATCGCCACGCAAGTGGCTGGGCTGGCTCGGCTCGAGGCATGGCGGCGACGAGGGCGCCGGCTCTCGTCCGGCTGCACCTGCGCAAGACCGACAGCTAACCGCCCGCCATCACATCCTGGGAGAGATCGCCTCCTTCCTGCTCGACCATGGACTCGATATCAGTGTGGAAAATCTTGCCACGGCCCATGGCATAGCGAGCGGAAGCAACCCTGCGCTGGCGCGCAAGGTAATGCAGCGCTTGGCGGATGGCGGTGCCGTGACGCAGGTCTGGCTGGATGAAGTCACCGCAGCGGCCAGGTCTGACGAGGAACCGACCGAGATCAAGCAGCTGATAGCGCGTCTCGAGCACACGCTCGATACCTTCTCGACGAACACGACCGCCGCTCATCGTGCGACGTCTGATTACGGCGACGAACTTGAGCAGCAGGTGGCAGACCTCGCAGGCGTCCAGCAGACCGGACAGATCATTTCGACCCTGGCCGATCTTGCCAAGGCCATGCTGGAAAAAACCCGCAGCCTCGAAGCCGAGATGCGGACCAGCGAATCGGAAGCCAAGGGCCTGCGGCGCAGCCTGGAAAAGGCTCGGCGCGACGCGGAAGTCGATCACCTTACCGGGCTGCCCAATCGCCGCGCGTTCGAAGCGGTGCTCGAGCGCGAGCACAAAGCCGCCCGGGCAGCGCTCGATACGCTTGTCCTGGCTTTTTGCGACATCGACCATTTCAAGCGCATCAACGATACCCATGGCCACGAGGCGGGTGATCGTGTCCTGCGCCTCATCGCTGAGCTGCTTTCGGGGATTTCGGACGAAAAATGTCACGTATCTCGCCATGGCGGCGAGGAGTTCGTGATGCTCTTCAGGGGATGCACCCTGTCTGAGGCCAAGGAGCGCCTTGATCGCATGCGCGAGAGCCTTGCCGAGCGACGCCTGGTCAACCGACACAATGACGAGCCCTTCGGCCAGATTACCTTCTCGGCGGGTTTGGCGGATGTCTTTGATCATCCCGATCCCCGCTGCGCTCAAGGCCGCCGACGAAGCGCTTTACGCGGCGAAGACCGGGGGCCGGAACCAGATCCGCGTGGCGCCCAAGCCGGGCACGGTCCCCTGACGGTCAGGAGCGCGCTTGCCGCAGGACGTCGCGGACCACCGAGGCGGGGACCGCGAAACCGATGCCGACATTACCCTCGAACGGCGCCAGGATCGCCGTGTTGATCCCGATCACCTCCCCGCGCATGTTGACGAGCGGTCCCCCGGAATTGCCCGGATTGATCGGCGCATCGGTCTGAATGAGACCGACCGGACTTTGCGGCGTCAGGCCGCGGCCCAGCGCACTAACGATGCCGGCTGTGACGGTTTGGCCAAGCCCGAAGGGATTGCCGATCGCCACGACATAGTCACCGACCTCGGCGGCATCGGCACTGGCAAGCGGCGCGGCTTTGAGGTTCCGAGCCGGAATCTGCAAAACCGCGATGTCCGCGTCGGGACTGACGCCGACCAGCCGGGCTTCAAGCTTGCGCTGATCCTGGAGCATGACGACGATGACCAGGCCGTCCTTGACGACATGGGCGTTGGTCAGAACCAGCCCGCGTGCGGCGTCGACGATGACCCCCGAGCCGGCGGACAGGCGCGGCTCGAGCGCCACGTCCGGGACCCCGAAATGACGGCGAAAATAGGGATCGCGAAGCAGGGGGTTTTGCGCATAGGGGGAGGGGTAGGCCACCGCGATGTTCACCACTGCCGGCGAGATGCGCTTGACAAGCGGGGCGACCGTGAGCCGGTTGATCGGCACCGGCTCGGCTGCGGAAACGGGTGGGGTATCTCGCGCTGCGCCGCCCCATGAGAACCCCCAGCCGAACAGGAGGACGGCCAGCAAGGCACAGCCGAGGGCGCCGATAAAAAGCCTCCCACGCTTCATGACAGGCCCGGGTGGTGACACGGATCGGCTGCGGTGTCTTTGCCTTGTATGGCGTCGGGATCTGCAAGCACCGGATAGTTTCCGCAACACCGGGCATGCGGCCCCGTGGGCCAGCAGCAAAGCGGCGCCATGGCAGTATGCTGGAAGGCCTGAAGGGCGGGCTGGACGGGGCGCCGGCGGGGCTTGTCATGGGCGACGAAGCTGAGCCCGCGCCCACGACAATAGGCCTCCGCAGCCTCGCGCGTGGCAAAATCAAGCGTCAGGGAAGAAAGTGGATCTCCTGCCCCGGTCCATCCCGTCAGCGGATCGGGCGAGGGCGCGAACCGCTCTCTAAAGCGCATGCGCCAGCGACCCCGCCGCGCGCGCCCGGGGTGGTCGGCATAGGGATCGGGCTCGATGATCGCCTGCGCATCAGGCGGCAGCGCGCTCGTATAGCGCTGCCATGTCGGCTGCATGGCGATCGCATCGTCATTGTCGTTGGCCCCTTTGGGAGTCGGCCGCACCCCGGGGGCGGCGGGTACCGGACTGATCAGACTGGGTTGCGTTGCCATCCTATCCTCCAAGATGAGGACGGCCCGATCGGGCCGCCCTCTCTTCCTGGTCAATTCTTGTTGATCGGAATACGCCGGACGCTGTCGCCGTCTCCCTCTTTACGCGGAATGGTGACGGTCAACACGCCGTTGCTGAAGCTGGCCTGCGCCTTGTCGGATTCCACGCCCTTGGGCAGGTGAATCCGCCGTTCGAAGCGGCCGTAGCTCCGTTCTGAATAGCCGCGATCCTTGTCCTCGAGTTCGGACTTCTTCTCGCCTTTCAAGGCGAGGACGCCGTCCGCGATCGACAGATCGACCTGCGACTCGTCCAGGCCGGGCAGTTCGGCCGTGACGCGGATGTCCTTCTCGGTTTCGCTGAGTTCGATACGCGGATAGTCGATGACATGGCCAAAGGCCGTGAGCGACGAAGGCAGGCCCCGCCACAGATCGTCGAACAGGCGATTCACATCGCGATGAAGCGACATGAGCGGATGGGTGGTCCGATCCCGCTCCGGCTCGGCGCCTACGACCGCGGGTAGCCGGTTTTCCTGCCGGCTCCAGGGAATGAGATCACGAAGAGACATGATGATCATCTCCTTTTGAGGCTGGATTGTGGGACATGGCCTGCCGGCCGCCGTTCCCGAAGGAACGACGCCGGCAGAACCACTTGGGGCACGAGATCAGGCCGCCTTGGCTTCCTGGTGCTGCGTCTCGATCTGCGCGGGCTCGGGGGACGACCCGCCGATCGCGATACGCCGGGGCTTCATCGCCTCGGGCACGACGCGCTTGAGAGCAATGGTCAGAAGACCATTGTCGAAGGAAGCCTCGCCGACTTCGATATGATCGGCGAGCTGGAAGCGGCGTTCGAAAGCCCGCGCGGCAATGCCGCGGTGCAGATACTCGCTCTTGCCGTCGTCATCGGCGCGCTTGCCCGTGACGGTGAGCTGGTTCTGCTGGGCCACGACCTCGACGTCCTCGGGACGGAAACCTGCCAGGGCGAGCGTGATCTGATAGCTGTCCTCGCCGTTGCGCAGAATGTCGAACGGTGGATAGCCATCGGAGCCATCGCCCCGCATGCCCGTCTCGAGCAGATCGAAGAGTCGGTCGAAGCCGACGGTGGAGCGCCGATAGGGCGCAAAGTCAAAATTGGTTCTCATTTCCAAATCCTCCGGTTGAGCAATTTGGGCATGAGAAGCGCCGGTACAGTAGAGCCGACGCTCTCTATGTCCAACCGGACCCGAACGGCGTCCGGCACCCCAGACGTAATTTCGGGAAACGCAGATTCAAGAGATAAAAAAAGGAAACGAAACAGAGGCCTGAAGAAATTTGGGCTTACTGAACCTGCGGATTTAGTCTCTGGCGATCACCCATCGCTCTCCCGCGAAAACGGGAGCTGCGCACGTAGGCCGAACACTGCGGGATCAGGATAATGTTAACCAGACTCGCTTACCCTTGCCGCAAGGCAATGGGTTCGTGTGGGTATGAATGGGGCAATGGTTTTGCTGATCGTCAATGCGGTGGTGGCAGGCCTCTTTGCGCTCAGCTATTTCCTGATCGCCCGCATCAGTCGGGGACAACGTCCGGTCATCGCGTTCGGGGTCAGCTACCTTTTGGGCATGGTGACGCCGATCAGCGAGATCGCGATCCGGCTGACCGATTATCCCGCGCCCTTCATGCTGGCGAGCTACATGGCGCTGTTGGGCGGTTTCCTCGCCATGGCGGCCGCGCTCAGCATCTTTCATCGCAAGCGCCCAGCCTGGACAGCGATCGCCACTCTTGCCGTGCTGGGCCTGATCACGCGCATTGCGATCTGGGGGGGACGCGAGACGATCTCATTTATGAGCTGGCCTTCCAGCTGCCCTTGGCCCTCGGCATTCTCCTGTGCAGCCATACGGCCTTTCGCACCGGCAAGGGCCAGCTCAACCACACCCTGGCCGGGCTGCTTCTCCTGAGCGGTCTCAACTTTTTCATCAAACCCTTCGTTGCTGCCGCCGTGGGGTCGGGACAAACCGCAAGAGACTATGCCGGTCGTCAGCCTATTTGCCGCGCCGAACGTCACCTACCGCTCCAAGCTCTATTTCGAACTGCCCAATAGCGAGGCCATCAGCCAGTCCGCAGTGACGCTGATCAACGCTCGGGCGGGAGCGCGCCTGTGGAGCGACCGCCTCGAGATTGCCGGGTTCGTGCGCAACCTTACCGACAGGCGCTACCTGCTCGACGCCGGGAATGTCGGCGGCTCGTTCGGCTACCCGACGTTCATTCCGGCCGAGCCCCGCACCTGGGGCATCGAGATATCGGCCCGCTACTAGCGGCGGAGGCAGGCAAAGCGCCCGAGAGGGGAGGTGAGGCGGGTGGCACCCTCTGTGCACCTGACCCGGTCAATGGCCTTCGCGTGCCTGGTTCTCCCTGCGTCCGCCCAGTTTCGCGATGCGCTGCTCATCATCGATCCGGTGCATGGCGCGGCTGAGCTTTTCGAAGGCGCGAACCTCGATCTGGCGGACGCGCTCACGGCTCACTTTATAGACGAGGCTCAGATCCTCGAGCGTTTTGGGTTCATCGATCAGACGACGCTGGACCAGGATATCCCGCTCGCGGTCGGAAAGCGTGCCGAGCGCCTCGAACAGCATGTTCTGGCGGCGCTGGCGCTCCTGCGCGCCGGCAAGCGCCTCGTCCTGGAGCGGACTGTCGTCGGTCAGCAGGTCCTGCCACTGATCCTCGCCCGTTTCCCCGAGCGGCACGTTGAGCGAGGCGTCGCCGCCCTGCATCATCCGCCGGTTCATGCTGGTGACTTCGGTTTCCGAGACCCCGAGCGTGTCGGCGATCTGGCGGACCTGATCAGGTTTCAGATCGGTGTCGTCATAGGCCTGGAGGGAGTTCTTGATCCGGCGGAGGTTGAAGAACAGGCGCTTTTGCGCGGCCGTCGTGCCGAGCTTGACCATGCTCCAGCTGCGCAGGATGAATTCCTGGATCGAGGTCTTGATCCACCACAGCGCATAGGTCGCAAGACGAAAACCGCGATCAGGGTCGAATCGCCGGACCCCCTGAATCAGGCCGACATTGCCTTCCGAAATGAGGTCGGCAACAGGCAGGCCGTAGCCCCGGTAGCGCATTGCCGCCTTCGCAACCAGGCGAAGGTGGCTGGTCACGAGCTTGACGGCCGCTTCCGGATCGCCATGCTCCTTGAAGCGCTTGGCAAGCATATATTCGTCTTCGGGCGAGAGGATCGGGAATTTCCTGATCTCCGCCAGATACCGGTTCAGTCCATCCTCACCGGCTGGCGCCGGAATAACGGCGTTCTTGAGTGCAATGTCTGTCATGGCTCTTCACGCAATTACCTGTTTGGCGGGCGAACCTTGCCGCCGGCCAGTCTGCGTGGTTCCTGTGTCCAGGGCCCGCAGCTGTCGCGACGCGGCCAGGCTCTGCCTCGGCTTAACCAGTATAAAATCACTTCAAAGCGTTTTGAATATCCTAATGACGCAAAACCAGCGCCGCAGGTTCCCATCCGGATGCGGCAGCGCAGCTGGTGGGGTTCAACTCTTCGCCATGCACACGATATGGGCTTGCCGTCGCCTTGCGCCCTTTGTCGATCATGCCACCGATTGGCGTGCAAACGAACGGAGCGATCCCGAACGGCCATGGCTTGCAGCACAATGGCCGGGCAGCAACTTCAATTTCGATTGAGTCCCATTTCGCGGCTTTGGAGCTTGCGTTTCCAGAGTTGCTCGATGCTCCGAATTTCGTCGACAGTCGCCGCCGATCCACTGACTTCCAAGATGCTGACTTGATAGTCGCCTGGCTCGCTGCTCTTCAGGCCAAGATTGCCACCATGACCGTCCTGAGCGTAATTCATCCAGCGGCCGAAAAACCCGCCTTCACCTGTCGCCGAGCCCACATATTGCTCTTTCCGGGAAAGGCGTCTTCACGAAATGCGCGCGTGAGCTCGATGATCGGCTTGTTTTGACGGTCGGGACGCTGCACCCATTTGCGCGCGCCCGCGCCCCATTCAATCCAGAGCCGGCCGATATAGGGCTCCAGATGCGAGGTGAGCGAGTGCGATATTGGTCGAGCGTATCGGCGGTCAAGGTGCCGCCGGCGACTTGGTGGAGCGGGTCCAGCCAGCTTGCAGGCGCGGTGCCGATATGCTCCGCCGTGTAGATTCCGGCAAACAACGAGCCTCCTGTCGGCGGCGCGACAAAGCTCGCCCAGATCGGCGCGGCCAGGCTGGCCCGATTTCCGGCGGTTTGGACGCTCTGATAATCCTCGAAGGCCGGTCGGTCGTCGCGCCACAGGCCATAAGGCGTGCGTCCCGTTGACGCCTTGGTCTGGTGCCGCAGGAGGCGAACATCGGCCGGGTCAAGCCCGGCCTTTTCGAGAAGATCGGTGAACAGCAGCATTTACAGAAACTTGTCGCCCGCGTGGTCGTCGAACATCGCAGCGTCGCGCACATAATCCGCGACCGTATCGAGCGACTTGTGCCGGCTGTGGTCCTTCATCTTGAAGAGATTGGCACGCTGGGATGCTGCCTCTGTGAGAAAACCCGCGCGAAGCGAGTGGCCTGAGTAGAGGGCTGGATCGAGGCTTGCCGCAGTCGCGCAGGCCTTGACGAGCCGCGCGACCGTCTTGTCGGTTATCGGTTGATCGGTAAGCCCGTCCGGGCGGGTCAGCCGCCGAAAAAGAGGCGCCTGCTGTGCCTCGCCGGCCTTCCTATCAGCGCCGTCGAGGGCGGCGACGGACATCCAGGCCTTCAAGAGCCGGATCGGCTGTATCACCCGGCCCTCGGGGATGGCGACAACTTGTCCGAGTGCTTCCTGATCGCGCTTCGATTTCGGGATGGTAATGCGAACGCCCTTGGCGGTGAAGACGAGATCGCCCAGCTGCATCGCGGCCAGCTCAGAACGCCGGAACGCTCCGGCCATGCCGATCGCCAGGATCGCGCGGTCCCGAACGGCTCGCAAACCATTGCCCTTTATCGTGGCGAGCATGGCCTTGAGGACATCAGCCTCCGCCGGCGCCTTCTGGACCTTCTTGCGGGCATAGCGTCGGCGAACGCCCGCCATCATCTGGGCAATGATGCCGGCCGCGTCGCGCGCCGTGGGTGAAGCGAAGCCAGCCTCTTTATGGTGATGATTGATCGCCGCAACGCGGCGTCCGATCGTGACGGGCGCAATACCAGCTTCGGCCTCGACATGGGCAAAAAGCGCGACGATGTCGGGGAGGGCTGGCAGTGCCTCGACGTTTCGCGCATCGCAGAATGCGCAGAAGCGTTCCCAGTCGCTGGCATACGCTTTTTGGGTCGAGCTGGCCTTTGCAGCAGCCAGCGTTTCGCGCGCACCCCCAATTTCCGCGAGAAGATCGGCGGGAAGATTGATCGATAATGGAAGCAGGTCGCGTGCCATCGCGATCAGCCTAGCAGAGCCCCCTCCCGGCGTAAATCCTATGTCCGAGAATCTCATTTATCGGACATAGGTGGATGGAGGGGATCCCAGACCGAATGAGCCGTCGCACGCTTATCCAGCCCCCGGCCGTGTGGCTTGATAGCGCAGCTGGTGGCACAGCGGCTCGCCGGCAGAATAGGCGCGGATGCTTTCCAAGGTGGTCTCAGCGATGGCTGTCAACGCTTCTTCGGTGAGGAAGGCCTGGTGGCCCGTCATCAGGACATTGGGGAACGTCAGCAGGCGCTGGAGGATGTCGTCGTCGATGATCTCGCTGGAAAGATCGTCGAAGAAGATGCCCGCTTCCTGCTCATAGACATCGAGCGCGACACCGCCCAGCCGGCGCGCCTTGAGCGCCTCGATCAGCGCGGCACTGTCGATAAGCGCGCCGCGACTGGTATTGACCAGAACCAGATCGGGCCGCGCTGCCGCCAGGACGCGGCCATCGATCAGATGGCGGGTCTCGGGCGTGAGCGGGCAGTGCAAGGTGATAATATCCGCTTCGCGAAGCAGGTCCTCGCGCTCGACATAGCGCACGCCGATCGCGACGAGCGCTTCGTCAACGACAGGATCGCTGGCCAGGACCTCACACCCGAAGCCAGCCCGCAAGGCGCGAGCGACAAGCCCGCCAATCTGTCCCGTTCCCACGACGCCCGCGACACGTCCGTGCAGGTTACGGCCGACAAGGCCATCGAGCGCGAAATTGTTCTCACGAACCCGGGACCATGCGCGGTGGATCTTGCGATCGAGCGCCAGCAGGAGACCGATCGTGAATTCGGAAACCGCGTGCGGCGAGTAGGCCGGCACCCGCACGACGGCGAGACCGAGCGTCTCGGCCGCGACGAGATCGACATTGTTATAGCCTGCGCAGCGCAACGCGACGAGACCCACCCCAGCTTCGGCCAACACCTCGAGCACCTGCCGGTTGGCGATATCGTTCACGAAGATACAGGCGACGTCAAAACCGCGCGCGAGCCGCGCCGATGTGGGCGAGAGGGCAACGTCAAGGAAATCGAGATCGAACCCATAGGCCACGTTCGCCTGGGTCAGGAACTGCCGGTCGTACTTTCGCGTACCAAAGATCGCGATGCGCATGTCCGCCTCCGAGCGCGGACTCGTCCGCGAGAGCAATAAGGATGAGCGACCGCACTGCCGGCGGAAAGCCCTTCGCGCGCGCGTCGTTCAGATTTTACGCAATTTGTCGCGAAGGGCCGAACTCCGTTAATCACTTTGTGAAATGGGGAAGGTTCAAATTCCTTCGGTCTCAATTGGCGATGTTTCCCTTTCTCTTTTGCCTGCGCGATCAACATGACGCGCCCTTGGTCATCCTCGCGGCTATAGTCTGTCTCCTGACGGCGGCAGCAACCGTTCGCCTCTGTCGGCAGGCGGCCTGGACAGACACGGGTTCGCGCAGCTTGTGGCTGACGATGGCGGGGCTGACTGCCGGTCTTGGCATCTGGGCCACGCACTTCATCGCGATGCTGGGCTACGATCCCGGCATCGTCATGGGCTATCATGTCCAGCAGACCGTGGTCTCGCTCCTGGTCGTGCTGGCAGGCGCGACAGCGGGCCTCTTCATTGCGACACGCGCGCCGCACTGGCTCGGCGCGCTTCTTGCCGCTTCGGTTATGGGCGGGGGCGTCACGGCCATGCACTATCTTGGCATGGCGGCGCTCGAAATGCCTGCGCTCATTCGTTGGAAGGCCGATTATGTCGTGGCCTCGGCCGTGTTCGCAATCGTCCCGCTAGTCTGGGCGCTGCCCCTTGCGCTGCGCGGCAGATCGCTCGCCAAAGGCGCGGCGGCCGCAGGTCTGATCACCGCCGCCGTGGTCCTGCTACACTTTACGGGCATGACCGCGATCACGCTGATTCCGTCGCGAAGCGATTTCTCACCCCTCAGCATGATGTCTCCCCGCGCCATATCGCTCTGGATTTTTCTCGCGGTCTCCTGCACGATCGCTCTCACTGCGGCGGCGGCGATCACGAGCCGGCGGACGGGCATCAAATTGCGCCGACAGGAACGCGAGAATCAGCTTCGCGTCCAGGGCATGAAGGCCCAACTCGACCTGGCCCTTGAGAATATGCACCAGGGCCTTTGCCTATACGACGGCGACGGTCGGCTTTTGCTCTGGAACCAGCGTTTCCTGGATCTGTACGGGCTTGGGCGCGATGCGCTCCAATGCGGCATGACGGTGGGACAAGTGATCCGCACCGGCATTGCCAACCATCTTCCCGTTGCCGAGGTCGAGCAGCGCGCAGCAGAAATCGAGCGTAACCTCGCCCAGGCACTGAGCGCTTCAGGAGACGCGCCTGCTATCTCGGAATATCCCGGCGTCGTGGTGAGCGTACGTTCGCGCGCGCTTCCCGACGGCGGATGGGTGAGCACCTTTGACGATATTACCCAGCAGCGCCGTTCGGAAGAACGAATCCGGCACCTGGCGCTGCATGACGGCCTGACCGGCCTGCCCAACCGGCGCAGGTTCAACGATGTCGTCGACCGCGATCTCGACGTTGCGGCGCGGGCCGGTTCGCGCCTGGGACTGGTCGTTGTCGACCTCGACAATTTCAAGGATATCAACGACAGCCGCGGCCATTCAGCCGGTGACCAAGCATTGAAGATGGTCGCCGCAGCGCTCAAGGACGCGGTTCGCGAGAATGAACATGTCGCCCGGCTGGGTGGCGACGAATTCGCCGCGGCAATTCTGTACCGCGAAGACTATGAGCTTGCCGACTTTGTGACGCGCCTGAGCACTGGGCTGGCGGCGATCAATGCCGGCAATGCGCACGATCTGAGCGTCCATGCGAGCCTTGGCATCGCAACCTATCCGGCCGACAGCCAGGATCGCGAGCAGCTGTGCAATCATGCTGATCTGGCCATGTACCGGGCAAAAGGGACGGTAGGCGAACGGATCTGCTATTACGAAAAAGGTATGGACGAGCAGGCGCGCGAACGCCGGCAACTCGCGGCCGACCTTCGGGGCGCCGCGGCGCGCGGTGAGATGACGATCCTCTACCAGCCACAGCGTTCGCTCAGGGACGACAGGGTAAACGGCTATGAAGCTCTGCTGCGCTGGACCCACCCCAAGCGCGGCCTGGTCCCCCCTGACATCTTCATTCCTGTTGCCGAAGAAACCGGCGAGATCCTGGCGCTGGGCGAGTGGGTGCTGCGGCAAGCCTGTGAGGAGGCGGCCCGCTGGGATGACGGACTGACCGTGGCCATCAACCTCTCCGCCGTGCAGTTGAGCCAGGCGAGCCTGCCCGAGAGCGTGGCCCAGACGCTTCTGGAGACCGGACTCGCACCAAGGCGTCTCGAACTGGAGATCACTGAAACCGCGATCATCGCCGACAAGCCGCGCGCCTTGCATATTTTGCGTAAACTCAAGGCGATGGGGATCGCCATTGCCATCGACGATTTCGGCACCGGCTATTCCTCGCTCGACACGCTCAACTCGTTCCCCTTCGACAAGATCAAGATCGACAAATCATTCGTCATCGGGTCCGAAGAGCGGCCGCAGGCCAGAGCAATCATCAGGGCAGTGCTCGCGCTGGGCCACAGCCTTGGCGTCCCTGTGCTCGCTGAAGGGGTGGAGAACAGCGGGCACGTCGACCTGCTGGTGGCGGAAGGGTGCGACCAGGTCCAGGGCTACCTCTTTGGGCGCCCCGGCCATGCGCCCAGTCTTCTTTCCCGGGAGCAGGCCCGACTGGCCACCGGTTGATGCGCGGGTGCTTCGCGTAGCGACGCGGCAGCACCGGGCAAGCTATCATGTGAGGAAGCGCCGCAGGCAGAAACGGCAGCCCGTTGCGAAGCTGCCGTCCCATAGCGCGACCCGAGGCTACCCTGGAAATCTTATACCCTTCTGCCGATGTATCACCTCATTTCTCAGTTTGAAATGAGTGTTTTGATGTATAAAGCATCACCTCCCTCGATGCTTTCATCTTGGGGGTGGATGGCCTGCGTATGCGGATGACATCTCCTTCTTCCATCCTACATCACGTCCAAATCCAACTAGCAACTGGATAGGGCTCTTGAATTCATGGAAGAACAGCTTGCTCAGACATTCCTTCTGATCGCGGCTGCATTTGTGGCCGTTGCCATCCTGGCGAGGCTGCGCTTGTCACCGGTCTTGGGCTATCTCGCCGCCGGCCTGCTCCTGGGCCCCCATGGCATGGGCGCAGTAACCGACAGCGAAGGCACCCATTTTTTCGGCGAGCTCGGCATCGCTCTCCTCATGTTCGTGATTGGCCTTGAATTTTCCGTGCCTCGGCTGCTGTCCAGCGGGGGCGCCATGATCGGGCTCGGGTTCGGAACCGTGGCAGGCGCAACACTGCTGGCGGGAGCTGCGAGCCATTTCGTCGTAGGATTGCCGCTTCTGCCTGCGGCCCTCCTGGGCGGCGCCATCGCCATGTCATCGACCGCCATCATCCAAAAGCATCTCGTCGACACCGACGCGGTATCGAGCCGCCACGGCGTGGCTGCGACCGGCATAGTCCTGTTTGAGGACCTGGTCGCTTTGATCCTGCTGTCGCTCATTGCTGCCCTCCCAGACGCGGCCAACGAGGTCGAGATGGAAAAGGTGCTGCTGCGCATGGGGGTCAGCTTCGTGGCATTGGCGGGCGTGGCTCTTCTGGCTCGGCGGACTCTGGGCCGTCTGCTCGGGTGGGTCGCGAGATCGGGCCCGGACGAGACTTTCCTGCTGGCCGTCCTGACGCTTGTGGTGGGCGCGTCGCTCGCAGCCGAAGAGATCGGACTGTCGCTTCCTATCGGCGCCTTTGTGGTCGGGATGATGGTCGGCGAAAGTGACTTCAGGCACCAGCTCGAAGAGGAAATCCGGCCATTTCGCGATCTGCTGCTGGGCATCTTCTTCGTGACGATCGGCATGTCGGTCGACTGGTCGCAGATCCTGGCCCAGCCGGCTGTCACCTTTCTCGTTCTGGCCGCGATCCTCGTCGTCAAGTTCCTGGTCGTCTTTGGGGTCACCCGTCTCTCGGGCCTTCCGGCAAGCAGCGCGGTCAAGACCGGCTTGCTTCTGGCGCATTCAGGTGAGCTTGGGCTACTCATCGGGGGCAGGTCGCTCGACAGCGCCCTTCTGTCGCCCGCGATCGGCCAGCCCGTCCTGGGCGCGATCGCAGCGAGCATGCTCGTCGGACCGATCCTGGCGCAGTGGAGCGACCGGGCCGGAGATCTCATGGTGCGGAGCCGGGATCCGCGCGGCGCTGAGATCGAAACAGCGGTGCGCACAACATCTCAGGAGCTCAAGGGTCACGTCGTGCTTGCCGGCTGCGGCCCCGTGGGCCGTCTGGTGGCGCTCACACTCGAGGCGAGCGAAATTCCATACCTGGCGATCGAGCGAAACGTGGAGCGCCTTCGCCGCGCCCAACAGGAAGGTCATAAAGCGGTTTTCGGCGACGCCAGCCGAGCGGGAATACTCAAGGCAGCCGGCGTCGATCGCGCCGCGGCCATCATCGTGCTTGTCAACAATTGGCATCGGTCGGTGCGCATCATTCGCGAAGCCAAGCGCCTGAACCCCGGGATCCATGTGATCGCCAGCCTCCGCGACGATGCGCATCTAGGTGAGCTGGCGCAGGCGGGCGCGGCACATGTCTTTCCCGAAAACTATGCTGCGGGGCTTGGGCTCGGTGCCCAGGCCCTGATGACGCTCGGCATGACGGCGGACGATGCGACCGACAGGATCCGGGCCATGCGGGCGCAGCTCAGTCCGGACCTTCAAATCGTGCCGCGGTGAGTTGCCCACCCGACCAACCACCCCTCCAACTAAATCATTACGGCACCACCATAAAATGTGGAGATAGGCGCGCGGATGACTTATCTTGGATGTAGTGACAAACCAGTGAAGCAGGCTTCAGCCATGGTGCGATCTGAACTCGTGGCCCTCCTGGCCAAGGAAAACCCGGAACTCTCCGCGCAGGAGATTGAAAAGATCGTCGATCTCTTCTTCGAGGCGGTCGTCGACCAGCTAGCCGCTGGCGGGCGTGTCGAGCTGCGCGGGTTCGGTGCCTTTTCGACGCGGCTACACGAGGCTCGCACCGGGCGGAATCCGCGCAGCGGCGCGGCCGTGCTGGTCCCGGCCAAGCGATCGGTGCATTTCAAGCCAGGCAAGGCGATGCGGGAGCGGCTGATCGCCGCGGCGGCTGGCATGACCAAGGCAGCGCCCTCTTCCGCCGCAGCTTCCTCCACCGCGTCGGCCGAAGCGCGCGCTGCCTGAAATCCCTCTGGAGCGCCGGGGCCCTGTGACGCCCTTCGGCGTGAAATCGCTGGCCTGTCAGCCGATTGCGCGATGTTCGGGGTCCGCCAGGCGAAAGCAGGTAGCAAAACGGCCCTGGTCGGCGACGTTGACCCCTGCCTCTTCGAAACAGGCACGCCACCGCGCATGAACCCTATCGGCCATAGCGATAACGATCGCGCGCGCATCCTCCTCCCCCAGGTCGAACTGCGCGACCTGCGAGAGCGCGTTGGCAAGGCTGGCCTGGCGACCCTCGGCACCCACGCCCAGCACGAGCCGGCGATCCAGGCCCACCTGCGGCTTGGGAACGACGTCATAGAGCGGCGACAGCCGCCACCCCTTCCCGTCCCACAGGAAACCATGATTGCGCAGGTGATCGTCGTCATTGGTGACGAGGATGTTGAAGACCATGCGCCTGAAGAGTTCCTCAAGATCCCGCCGGACCGCGGTGCCGTGCTGGCGCAGCGTCGCCCCGAGATCGGCATAGGCATAGCGGCTGACCTCGCTCTCATGCGCGCCCAGCATCGTAAGCCCCGATGCGAAGGAGGCGCGCAGCATCCGGTTGCCGTCCAGCCTGCGATCGAAACGTTCGATCAGATAGATGTCGCGGCCGAGCAGTTGCTCGAAGCGAAGCGACGGAACGTCGAGCCCGCATTCAGCGGCGAGCCGCATGGTAGCTAGCTCGACCCGGCATTCGGGAAAGGTGTCGTTGCGTGCTGGAAACTTGGCGATCCAGGATTGGCCCTCGATCGTCGTCGCCGCCTTGGGACGCGCGCCGCCCAGCGACGAGCCGGCGGTCAGGAGGGGACGCAGATTTTCGCTGAGTTGGTCGACCTCCTGCGCTTCTTCGGCGGCGGCGGCCAGTTCTGCCAGGGTGAACTGTTCGCCGGGCGCGTCGGCTTCGCCCCAGGGCGCGAGGCGCCTTGGCGCGTCTAGCGTGGGACCGAACGCCAGCGCGCCGACGCGGTGGTCGCCCGAAGCAAGCAGGAGATCCGCCTCGCTTGGCGTTCGCTCGCCCATCGCCTTGTACATGAGATACTGACCCCACCCGTCGGGCGCGGCGTCGCGGATCCCATTGAAGACGGCAAAGCCTTCCTCGGTCCGGAATTCCTGGCGCGTGCCGGCTGGCGGCAGCGGCAGGGTCACAGGATCGATCGCGACGCGGTCGGGTCGCTCGAGATAGCGATTGCCGTATGCGAAGGTCGCGTAGCTGGCGCGCGGCTCGCTGTGGAGGCGCAAAAGGCCCGCGGGGACGGCAACGCCGTCCAGATAGACGAAGACGAAGGTTTCGATGTCGGCCATGGCTTAGAAATCCAGCGGATCGTCGCGCCGCGGCGTGTGGATGCTGTGCGGCAGGCGGCCTATTTCCTCGCTGGTCCCGACCCTGTCGGTCTCAGGGGCGACGAGCGATTCCAGGCGAGCCGTCATACCCAGCACGAAGAGAGCGCTCGCCAGCGCTGCGAGGCCTACGGTCGGATCGCCGGCTTCGAGACGCTGCAGCGTCTGCACCGACACCAGCATACGCTCGGCCATCAGTTTCTGCGGGATGCGTCGCCGCTTGCGCGCGGTGCGCAAGTCTTCGCCCAACTGGCGAATGGCACGCTGGCTTTGGGGCGGCAGACCGCTGGAGGCTCGAGAGGCGCGGGGCATGGAAAGTACATGACATATCATGTGTGAATGGGCAATTAAAATGATATGTCATGTCCAATGCAACGAGTTCCCTGCCCTGCCGTCCTGCTCAGGCGCGCAACGCGCGCGCAGCCGCATCGGTGATCGTGTAAACCGCTTCGCGCTGCGCACCGCGATTATGATGATCGACGCGAAAGCCCTGATAATGCCTGCGCACAAGACCGGCTCTTACGAGGTCCGAAACAGCGCGGCTGACATTGCAACGGCCCGAGCGCCGGATGCGCACTTTCACCTCCTCCTGGACCACACGGGCCGCCTCCTGCGGATCGTCAGGAAGTGCCTTTTGCGCCTCAAGGCCCGACCGCACCTCGTCGACGATGGCGAGACGGCGCGCATCGCGCTGCGCAATGGGGACAAGAGAGTCGCAGAGCCAATCGCGCAAGGGAATGCGCTCGCCATCCACCAGGACATAAGGACCTGCACTGCCGCTGTTCCGCCCCGCCGCCTTGGCGATCAGGTTGAGCACCATGAAGGCATAGCGCGGCCGCCGCGAAACATCGGCGATGCGCTCGATGAGGGCAGGCAAATTCAGGTCGTCGGACGGCGGCTGCCTGACCGGATCGACGGAGGCGAAGAGGTCGGGTTGCTGGAACATAAGATGAATCTATCACGCGCGCGCGCAATGTGAATCCCCAGCGGACAGCAACATCCAAGTTTTTCCACCCGTGACATTTTACCGAGCCGGAACCGCCAAGGGTCCCACTCAAGCGGGTTCGGTGATCCGTGCCAGATCAGCCCGAAGCCGCCAGACGACACCGGTCGGCTGATAGTCGATGACTCCCTTGCCGCCGAGATCGCTGGCAAGGCTGGCCATCAACCGGGTGCCGAACCCGCCGCGCTCGGGCGCGCATACGGTTGGTCCGCCTCGCTCCTCCCAACAGATCGTGAGGAATGACTTTCCCTGTTCCTCCTCGATGGTCCAGGTGAGGTCGACGTGCCCGCCCGGCACCGACAGCGCGCCATATTTCACCGCATTGGTGGAAAGCTCGTGCAGGGACATGGACAGAGCCAGCGAGGCCCGTGCCGATAGAAGAAGATCAGGCCCCGCAATCCGGATCGCGCCTGTGCGAGCGCCATGAAGCGCCGTTGTTCCTTCGGCAACAGCGCCGATCGGCGCCACCGTCCAGTCGGTGCGGGTGAGCAACTCGTAAGCGGCGCCCAGGGTCTGGAGGCGCTGCCCGATCGCGGTACTCGCCTCCTCCATCGAGGGCGCGCTGCGGAGCGACTGGTGGACGATGGCATTTACCACGGCGAGCGTATTCTTGACCCGGTGCTGTAGCTCGCCGGTCAGGAGCCGCCGATGCATCTCGGCATCCTTTTCCGCGGTGATGTCCCGCACCGTGCCCACGAACTTCTGTTCGCCGCCCAGACCTACGGCAAGCGCGCCCTTGGCGTGGATCCAGCGCTCACGGCCATCACGAGGATTGACCGTGCGATATTCGACGCTGACCGTGCCTGCGCCCCCTGGAGCGAGCGCCTCGGCGATAAGGGCAGCGACCCGCTCGCGATCCTCGGCATGAACCCGCGCGAGAAACGAGGTTTCATAGTCGAGCGCTTCGTCAGGTTCGTGGCCGAGCAACTCCCGGGTGCGCGCGTCCCATTTGAGCGAACGCAGCGCCGGGGTCGATTCCCAGGCGCCGAGTTCGCCTGCGTCGAGGGCGAGACGGGTCCGCTCCTCGCTCGCAGCGAGCTGCGCGAGCGTTTCCTGCTGCTGGCTGAGTGACCTGCGCAATTCCAGCTGCGTCATGACCTGGCGTGCCAGCACTTCGAGGGTCAGCCGTTGAAAGGGCGTGATGCCTTCCGGGCGAGGCTGGCGATCAAGAACGCAGAGCGTGCCGATGGGCAAACCGTCGGGTGTCTTGAGAAGCGCTCCGGCATAGAAGCGAAGACCACCTTCGGCCGTAACCAGGGGATTGCAATCGACCCGCGGATCGAGCCGTGTGTCGGGGATCACCATCATGTCCTCCTCGAGCAGCGCATGCGCGCAGATCGAGACTTCCAGAGGGAGTTCGCGCGCGCCGATGCTGATTTCGGCTTTGAACCACTGCCGCGCGGTCGCGATAAGGTTGACCACGGCGATCGGCGCCCCAAGCGCCTCGGAGGCCAGACGGGCGATGTCGTCAAAGATCGGCTCGGTTGGCGTATCAAGAATGTCATAGCGGTCCAACGCGGCAACGCGCTCGTCCTCGCTCCAATTTCGGCCGGACGTGCTAGGGACCCTGGAGATGTTCGTTTGTACCATCCCGACTGAGTAGCAGCTTTAGGCGGTAAAGTGCGGCAATTCGCCGCAGCCAGTGCATTTCTGAGAAAGCCACAAAGCTTCATAGCCAACTTCCGCGCACAACTTCCGTGCGTCGAGGCTTCCAGGGGATATCGCCTCGCCCGCGTCGCCTCACATTCGATACCATCCGTGACACTTTACCCCGACCTCTGGGTAAAGTGTCACACGCGACATCAGGATTAGAGGAAGACGGCACGCAGGCCAGCAGCCGGACTGACACCCAGAGGTGACCAAGTCACCGCCTCAGGCCGTCGATCGACCTGGCCATTCGGGAAGCCCGAGGTCACGCAGCTTCTTTCTGATGGAATCGCTTGATCCCCGCGACCGAACCGTCACGATGCAGGATCCTTTGTGGCGGTGCGGGGAGCGACATATGGGCAGATGGACAGGCATCGGCGCACTCGCGGCAGTTTTATGGGCGCCGCCGCTCATCGCCCAATCGGCAGGCATGACCCGCGAACAGGCGAAAGCGCTCTATGGCGCGGGCGGCTTTCCTGTCGTCACCGACGCCGTCGGGCCGACGAACCGCTGCGGCAAACCGGTAAGGCCGCGCATTACCTTCGTCGATATGAATGGCGATGGGCGCAAGGAAGCCCTCTTTATCGACACCGGAGATTGCTACCAGCAGGAGAAGCGCTGGTATGCCGTCGCCACCCAGGGCGCGGATGGCCGCTGGCGCCGCGTCCTTGAGGGCGAGGATCGGTCGCTGCATCGGGTACGGCAGTCAACGGCTGGTTCGTTCTTAACGCGACGCGCGGCGGCGTGACGACGCGGATCGCTTATGATGGCAATGTTTACACGGACGCACGTACGGCTTCGGCGGCCGCCCGGCCAGGCCCGTCGACATCCCGGAATGCTACCCCGGGTCCAGCCCCAGCCGCCGCGACCGCTGGCGATGCCGCGATCTTCCTTGCCGCCGGCTTCCGCATGAGAAAGGGCCGGTGGGAAAGTGGTTGCTATGACGACGGCGTCGACGGTGGACCCGGGACCTACGAACCCGGCAGGATCGAGGAGCGGCGGGACCTCAATGGCGACGGCAAGCCCGAGGCTATCATCACAGAGGGCGGCACCTATTGTTACGGCAATACAGGCGCCGCCTTCTGGGTGATGAGCCAGCAGGCCGACGGCCGCTGGAAGCCCATGTATAATTCGGTCGGTATCGCCGATATTCGTCGCACCAAGGGCGCGGACGGTTGGCCGGATATCGGCATCGGCGGCCCAGGCTTTTGCATGCCGGTCGTGCGATGGAACGGCCGGGCCTATGTCAACCTGCGGGTCGAGGGCAAGGGATGCGCCCGTTAAGCCGACAGGGGGTTGCCGAAGCGATTGGCGCTCCGCGAGCCCGGCTCGATGCAGAGCCATAGCTGGGTGATGATCCCAAGAGCCGCGATTGCCATGGTCAAAGGCGCGTCGGTCGCCAGCGGGTCGCCGCGCAGCGTCGTCCAGACCAATCCGACCGTATTGAACCCCGACAATCCGACGTCGTGGAAGCGCTTGACCGTGATTGCGATCCCCATCCAGACCGCAAGCGCGCTAATGACGACGACCGCGACGTTGATGGCGGCGGCATAGCGTAGCGCGAGCAGCGGGTTGAAAGGCAGGAGATCGAACGCGATTGCCCAACCTATAGCCACCACCACCATGAACGGGGTGCGGCCTACTCGACCTTTCGGAGACAGCAGGATTTCCCCAATATCCATTCAGACGTCCCTTTCCGTCACTGACTGAGATACCTTCAGCATCACGTTCCTCAGCGGCTGGATTTGATCCATCACTCCAGCGACTGTAGGCGCCGCAGAACGGGGAATGCGGATGGTGCGGTAGCCAGCGCTCGCCGTCATGGCGTCGCGCTTGAGATCACGAGAAGCGTTATGGGTGCTGTCGTCTACCTCGATCAGGGCTACGATTTTCCCGGTTGTGCGATCTTCGACGACGAAATCTACGATCTTCTGGGAAAAAGCGTTCCGATCCGACGCATACCGACGGCGGCCCACGGGTTTTGGTGCGGCCAGAATTGCGCCCATCGAGACTTGAGCATGGAACCGGTAGGCCGGTAACATCTGCTCGAGAACGACAAGCATCGCTTGCTCACGCCGCGTCATAAGCGGCTTGGCTACGGGTGCCGGAGCGCCGCCACCAAACGGCGCATCGGGAAGGAGTAACCAGGCCAGCGCACCAAGTGTCCCCACAGAAATCAGCGGCACGCAGATGGAGAACAGATAATTTAGGAAGAACCCTATCTTCATAGCGCGCCTCCCTCAGTTCCAGCTATCGCGGCGGCCTTCGCCGCCATCGCGCAGCGTGCGCCCATCAAGTGCGGAACGGCGGATTTCAAGCTCGACGCTCTCGCCCTTGCGCCGGGTACGGAAGTCGCTGGGGTCGATGTTATTGGCCTTCGCGAAATCCTCGGCCGCCTTTTCGCTGCCGAACTTGCCGGCATCGTCATAATCCCATCCAGACATATCCTCGTCTCCTTGATCATGAGCAGCAGAGGGCCGCTCGTCTTACAAATCGAGGTCCAGGCTGCGTTCGGGCAGCGGGGGCAGCAGATCGGCTTGTTCGGGCTTGAGGCGCGGCGCGCTCAGATCATCAGACTTCGTCCTGGCTGCCGCCTGCCCTTCCGCCGGGGGCACCGGCGGCAAGCCATCGAGTCCTTCGGTCGGTTTGGGACCAGGTCCGCCTTCGACAGGTCCCGGATCGAATGGGCCGGATGCCTGCGCCCTTCCCGGACCGTCGATTTCGAGCCGGCCCAGGGTCTCGAGCGCCGAGGTCTTGTTTCCGGGGTTGTCGTCGAGTTGCCGCTCGAGCTTCGCCTTGTCGTCGACCACCATGGTGAGGTCGTCGCGCACGCGCGTGACGCCGACGTTGAAGAGGCGCTGGTTCGACAGGTTGCGCTCATGGCTATCCATGACCGTGATCGCCCTGTCGGTGGTGATCCCCTGCGCC
Source organism: Sphingopyxis sp. (assembly GCA_016463225.1). Classification (GTDB taxonomy): domain Bacteria; phylum Pseudomonadota; class Alphaproteobacteria; order Sphingomonadales; family Sphingomonadaceae; genus Sphingopyxis. Next base: position 80,962 of record JAEMRT010000010.1, read on the forward strand.
ATGTGCATGTTGAGCGCATAGGCCAGGTCCACCCGGCTCAGCATGGGATCGCCAGACGCGAGCACGAGCCGGTCCCTCCCCGCCGTCTCGACTGTCACGCTGTCGCGATCGACGGCCACAACCCGGGCGAGCGAGGCGTTGGTCAGGCCGCGCGGCTTGTCGTTGGCCGTCCAGCGTATGCGGTCGCCGGCCCGCAGGTGGAGATCCTTCTTCTCGGTCAGCTGGAGGCGATCGCGTGTCTCGGTCGGCGACAATTTCAGCGGATCGAAACGTATTCGGCGGCGGCCTTCGCCCAGCTCGACCTTGCCATTGGCGTGGACCGCCAGGACATCGTAGCGCCCGGCGCGGAGCCCTACGTCCTGGCCGCCGCCCCGACCGACCTCGAGCGTCATGCCGGCGCGGTAGGTGGCCGCGTAGCGCAGTTCCTCGCGCGTCGTGTTGACCCGCTCATAGACCGTGAGGTGGATGCCCTCCCCTTCCAGTGATCCTTCGGCGGCAAGACCCGCCTGGATCCTCTCGTTGATCGCCGCGCGCGCCTCGCGCCCCGAGGCAAAGACCGCGGTCGCTTGGCGCTCCGCGGGATCGAGCGCCAGCCAGAGATCGGCGGCATGTTCTGCGGGCTGGGAGGCTTCGATGACCTTGTCGCCCAGCACCCGCATCGCCTCGCTTGCCTTGCCGATATTGGCAAGCGCGGCGACGGTGCGCAGGACGTCGGTCCGCTGGCGGATATTCTCGTCCATGCGCGCCAGCGTGCCGCCCGCCGCCTGGATCATGGCGAAGGATTTGCCCGCATCGATCGAGGAGAGCTGCTGCCGGTCACCGACCAGCACGAGCTTGTCGACGCCAAGTGTCTCGACGATGGCGTGGAGCTTGAGCATATCGTTCGACGACACCATCGAGGTCTCGTCGACGACCAGCATCGATCCGGCATGTGCCGCCCGCGCCGCATCATAGCCCGGGCCCTGCGGTTCGGCGACATACCGTTCATGGGCAAGCACGAAAGAGGCGATGGTTTGCGCAGGGACGCCTGCGCCTTCGGCCAGGTCGGCGACCATCTTGTTCTGGAAGGCAAGGCCGGTGATGGCGCGTCCTTCCGCCTCGGCCACGCGGGCGACGGCCTGAAGCATCGTCGACTTGCCGGCGCCGGCGATGCCCTGGATCGAGACCGTGCGGTCGGCCGAGCCGAGGATCAAGGTAGCGGCGGCGAGCTGGCCCGTATTGAGGGGCTGCGTCGCTGCGGCCTGCAGGCGGCCCGGCGCCTCGGACGCGTCGATGATTGGGTTCGCCTGTCCGCGGCCCGCCTCTACCTGGGCCAGGATCTGGGTTTCCGTCGCAAGCGCCTGCCGGGTGGTGACGAAGTCGGCTGCGCGCTCCTGTCCCCTGAGCAGCGTGCCGCGCGCGACGAGTTGCTGGATCCGCTGTTCGATCCGATCGATCGTCACGTCCTTGAGGCCAAGGTCGAGCGCGGTCTTGGCAAGACGATGGATGGGAAAGGCCGCCTCGCGTTCGCTATGAATACGGACTGCCGAGGCGACCGCGAGCTGGGCCCGCGCGATGGCGGGCGACTGGGTGACGCGGGCAAGGCCGCGATCGACCAAAGGATCCGCGGGCCGGACAAGGTCGCCGAGCTTTTCGCGCCCGGCGGCGATCGCCTCGGTCACCGCCTTGTAGCCGCGCTCGAGGGGTCCGAGCGCCCCATGGCGATCGGACCGCGCCAGGGCGCCCTCGACGAGGGCTTTTCCGTCGAATCCGAGCGTCGCGGCCTTGTCGATCCATTCCTGCTTGAGGGCGTCGCGATCGTCGACATTGAGCTTGGGATCGCGGGTATTGGTGGTGATCTGGTCGCGGCCCTTGTGTGAGACGATGCCAAGCGCCGCCGCCTTTTCGAGGATCGCTTCGCGGCGCTGGCTGTAGGCACCAATCACCTTGCGCGGTACGCCGGCGATCTCGAAGGTGCCGTGCTTGCCGAGCGCCTCGATCCTGAAACCGAGCTGCTCGATGCCTTCGCGCAGATAGGCGTGGTAGATCGAGCCGATGACGGTGTTGTGGCTCCAGATCTTGTCCGCGTGGAGCGCTTGCCATTTGCCGTCGGGCAGACGGGTCAGGTTGGCGATCACTGCATGGATATGCCCCTGGGGATCGAGGGCGCGGCTCGTGTCGTGCTGGAAGAGGGCATAGACGAGGTTGCCGGTCGCGACAGGGACGGTCCGCCCGCCGATATCCTTGCGACCTTCGGCGAGGTTTTTCTCGACCCAGGCCATCGTCTTCTGGACCGCCGCCATGTTGGCGGCGAGAATGCGCTTGTCGCCCGCCACATAGGCCAGGATCGAGGCTGACTTGGGCATGGAGAAGGTGAGGTCGAGGCCCGCCCGGCGGTTCTCTACTTGAGCCACCCCTTCTCCCGAAGGCAGGATGCCGTTGAGCATGCCCTCGAACGCATCCTTACCC
>JAEMRT010000145.1 GCA_016463225.1 Sphingopyxis sp.
CGCCCCCGGATTTGCCCTTCTCGACGCGGCCGCGCAGACCGCGATGGGTCTTCTTCGCAAGATCCTTGAGAAACAGCGCGTTCATCGTGCCCTTGAGGCCGACATGCAGTTCGGAAACTTCACCCTCGGCCAGGGTAACTATCTTCACGCCGGCGAACTGGAGATTCTTGTAGAGCGTGGCGACGTCGGCCTGGTCGCGCGACACCCGATCCAACGCCTCGGCTAGCAGAATGTCGAAGCGCCCCATCTGCGCATCGTGCAAAAGTGACTGGATGCCGGGACGCAGTATGACGCTCGCGCCGGAGATCGCTGCATCCTTATAATTGGCGACAATCCGCCAGCCTTCGCGCGCCGCTTGTTCACGGCATATCAAAAACTGGTCGTCGATCGATGCAGGGCTCTGCTTGTCGTCGGAATAGCGGGCATACAGCGCTACGCGGGGCATTCGGAGTCTCCAAAGGTGAGCTTTGGGGTCAGTCTACAGATTTGATCATCCTTGCCAATCTGAGGACGAAATCAAAATTGCAGCGCGCTATTATGCTGTTCGCGCGATCCCACCCGCTGGTTCGGGGGTCCTTAGGATCGTGATCGATCATTCCTCGCAGCGTGCTGCCCTCGGCTCTATTCGGTTAATCGTCGGAATATATTCATTTCGCGTGTGCCGTTCGTCTTCTGCTAATCCGGCGGGAGTCGACCAATGCGAGCCATTCCGCGGCGAGCGCATGAACGTCTGCTCCCGCCGGAATTGGTCATCCGCATGCGATTCAGCAATCCAATTACAGCATGCCCTGCGCCCACCGCTTGAGCGGCACATTCTCATGTTGCCATAGCGGTCGCAAAGTGGATAACGAGCCGCAAGGATCGATACTGCACACGTCCGTCAGGCAGGGGGATTATGGCGTTCAACGAGGATCGGGTGATCCTGAACCTGACCGACAGCGAGCTTGAGGACCTGTTGAAGAAGTGGCTCGCCCGGCTCGGGGGCCATTATTACGGTTTCGAGCGTCCAACCGCGTCCGCCGATATGGGCCGGGATGCCGTGGGGTTTCTGTCTGCGCAAAGATATGATGGCGCGTGGCACAATTATCAGTGCAAGCATCTGAAGGCTCCGCTCGGGTCTGGGGAATTCACGGTCGAGCTCGGGAAGATTTTTCATTATGCTTGCGCGGGCGAGTTCACTGTGCCGACGCGATATATCTTCGTGTCCCCGAATTCCGCCGTTCGCCCTGTCAAAAAGTTGATCGACAGGCCGTCGCTGATCGCGGATTTTCTGGTGAAGACTTGGAACGATTACTGCCTCAAGGGAATATCTACGACGGAATGCCCGCTCACGCCTGAGATCGAGGCGGCGATCAGGGACTATGACTTCAGCAACGTCGAGCTCTGGAAGGCCAGCGAGCTGGTCGAGCAGCCGCATATGCGCGCGGTTCTGCATGAGCACATCGATATCGATCCCGGCGAAGCTCCACGGTTGAGGGACTGCGATGTGCCCACCGAGCTTTCGGACGAAGAGCGGCCTTATGTCGGTCAGCTTGTCACCGTCTTCACCCAAGCGAGTGGGATCGCCTTTCCAGATCATGACCACGTCGCGGCCGACGCGAAATATGGTCCGCAGATGATCCTTGCACGACGGCGCTATCTCGAGCGCAACGGATTTCGCCGTCATTTTCGCGACAATCTTCCGGCGGCCCAGATCGATGCCGTCGATGAGGGTGTGCACGCGACGGTGATCGACCGCTATCACGCGATGGATGGGCTACCGCTGTACAGCCGGCTTACCGATGTGATGACCGTTGCGGCGACCGCTCCAATCACGGGGGCTCTGGGCCGCCACAATCGCGTCTCGGCAGCAGTCAGGCAGGGGGTTTGTCATCACCTTGCGAATATCGGCACGATGCCATGGGCATGATGGCGGTCGATGTCGGCCCGGCGCTGTTCAACACACCGCTCGAAGCAGGACTGCGCGCCGTCATCATACTGGAGGCGTTCGAGCCGGCGCAATTCGATATCGCGACTATTTCGCTGCTGGACTATTTTCTCGTCCACACCGCAGATGCCCGCGGCCCTGAGAGCATCCATCCGGACATCAGCGCTCGCGGTGGGGAATATTTCGTGCGCCGCCATCTCATCGAGCAGGGCGTTGCGCTGATGATGCGCTCGTCGCTCATCGAACAGATTCCAACGGCGTCCGGCATTCTATTCCATACCCACGAGACTGCGGCCGCCATGCTCGATCTGCTGAGCACCGACTATAATCGAAAACTGGTCGCCGCCGCCAATTGGCTCGCCACACAGGCACGCGACCGCGGGGAGGCGACCTTTCTGCGCGATCTCAGGTCCAAGATCGACCTATGGTCGCAGGAGATGATCGGAGGGAGCACGCGATGACCAGCGATCGCAAGCGCATCCGGATTGACGCGCTGATCTTCACCGGCCCCGAACGCAAGCCGACCGTGCTGCCGTTCCATGAGGGCATGAACATTATCTGGGGCGCTTCCAACAGCGGGAAGTCGTTCGTCCGCAAGTCGATCGACTATGTGCTCGGCGGGGACAAGCCGACACTGCCGCCCGAGGGCAAGGGATACGACAATTACCTGCTCTGGCTGACGCTGCCCGGTGCACAGAAGATATCCCTGCGCTGCTCGGCGCTCGGCGGCGACATCTATAAGGCTGAAGGTCACCAGCTCGATTTCGGTGCGAGCGCGGATGGGTTCGAGACGCTGTCGCGCAAGCATGTGAATGGACCCAATGTCTCGCGCATGCTGCTCGGTGAAGTCGGCTTCCGCGACGCGCAGTTACTCAAAAATGAGCGCGCCCAGAAAGGCCCGTTCTCGCTACGATTGCTGATGCGATATCTGCTCGTTGACGAGACGAGAATGATTGACGAGCGCAGCATTTTGCTCGCGCACAACACGACGATTACCTCCGAAGACAAAGGCCTGATCAAGTTTCTTTTGACCGGCGTCGATGGCGCCTCGATCGAGCCCGTCCGATCGGCCGATGAGCTCAAGGCGGCGCGGGACGGCAAGATCGAACTCCTGTCGCAAATGGCGGATGACCTGCGCCAGTCGATCGATGAGACCGTCGATAGCGAGCAGATCCGTTCTGACCTCGCGCTCGCGGAAGAAGAGAACGAGCAAGCGCTCACCATTCTGTCCGATCGCCAAGAGGAACTGGACGGCCTTTATGCGTCGCTCCGCGAAATGGATGGCGAGATCCAGACCCATAACAACCGCATTTCAGAGCTCAAGCTTCTCATCGTCCGGTTCGAGGAGCTCGGATCGATTTACGGGTCCGACATTGAACGGTTGCAGGGACTGGAGGAGGGCAGCTTCCTCCTCCAGCGCTTCGCCGGCGTAAATTGTCCGCTGTGCGGAGCCGAGCCGGAGCATCAGACCCACGATCATGGGCTTGCTCATGTTGAGGAGCAGCGCCGCGCGGTCGCTGCCGAAATCACGAAGATCAGCGCCGAAGCGCTCGAATTGGATGGAGCGATCGGCGCGGCCCAGCACGAGCTCACCGCCACACGAAATCTGCTCAATGGCGTGCTCGCCCTTCGCACGGAGAAGGCAGACGATCGTGACGACGCCCGACAGCGCGAACTGGATGCTCGTCAATCCATTACTGCCGCGAATGGACGGGTGCGCAGGCTCGAGGGCGATCTCGAGAACCGCAACAATCTCGCGGCGCTCGAAGTCCGGATTGGACTGCTACGTAGCCAATCCGTCCGCGTGCGCCAGCGGGCCGACGGCATCGACGTAAACCTCGACCTCACCCAGAGCGAGGCGCATGATCTCTCGAAATCGATCCAAAGCGTGCTGACGGCCTGGAATTACCCCGGCGGCGACGCCCTGCATTTTGCGAAGGATGATCAGGATATCGTTGTCGATGGCAAGCGGCGGCGCGACAATGGTGCCGGCGTGCGCGCGTTACTGCACGCCGCCTTTAAGGTCGGGGTGCTGGTCTATTGTCTGGAGCACCACCGCCCACACCCGGGTTTCGTGATCCTGGATTCACCCTTGGTCGCGTTCCGGCCGGCGGAAGAAGAATCGCCTTATGGCGCACTCGAGGATGATGAGATCGCCCTGCGCGGAGCAGACGTGGCGCGCCATTTTTACAAGCATCTCGACAGCCTCAAAGACCGCGCTCAGTTTATCATCATCGAAAATCACAAGTCCGATCAGGAAGTCGTTGCGCCTTACTGGAACTATCAATTCACGAGAAACCCAGCGCTCGGCCGCGTCGGCCTGTTTGAGCAGCCGCAATTTGACCTTTAAACAAAGGACAATGCTGAACTGGTATAAGCGATTGGCCGTTCATTTGGGGAGGTGGCTGGCTGCATGGTTAGTTATCGCTCCCGTCCGACTATTCTCGACGCGGCCAGAACCCGCGCGACCTAATTACAACAAGGGGAGAAACCCATGAGCGGAACGATTTCGGCAGATGCACTTGGGCGTCTGCGAGCCGCTAAGGCCGCAATGCAGAAGGACGGAGAAATTCGTGAGATTCTCGAATCTCGAGATAGCGTCGTCGACCGTTATGGCCCGCAGTTCCAGCCTGGCCAAATTGAGCAGATCGACGAGAAAGTTCTGCGCTCGTTTCTCCTGATCGAGAACAACAAGCACTGGTCTGGGCTTTTTCGACAGAACAACCGTATTTGCGCTGACATGGCCGCAACTCGCGCCGCTCTCGGCGCGCTGGTCGATGAAAGCCGGCCGATTGAGGAACGGACCCGGGCCGCGACCGAGATAAAGGGTCTAGGTAAGGGGATCATCACTGCGATCCTGATCGTGGCGTACCCGAACAAGTATGGCGTCTGGAATAACACCTCCGAGAGCGGACTAGTCGAACTCGACCTGATGCCTGATTGGCCGCGCGGAGCAAGCTTCGGCGTACGCTATGCCGCAATCAATGCCGTCCTAAATGAACTAGCCAGGGAGCTCGAGGTCGACCTTTGGACCCTCGACACGATTTGGTGGTATCTGTCAGACGACCAGGAGGAAATTGAAGTCCAGGACGAAACCTCGCCGATCGCTGATGTCCGAACCGCGCAAGTTGCAGCCCGCTTCGCGATCGAACGCCACCTGCACGACTACCTCTTCGACAACTGGCCTCGGCTCGAGCTGTCTAGGGACTGGGATTTGTTCGTTCGCGACGGGGAACCGGAGGCAGGATATGAGTTTCCGACCCCGGTCGGCAGAATCGACCTCTTGGCGAAACATAGACGTGAGGCCAGATGGCTCGTGATCGAGCTCAAGCGTGACAAGTCGTCCGACGCGGTCGTCGGGCAAATACTGCGTTATATCGGATGGATTAAGGCCCACCTTGCTCAGGAAGATGAGACTGTAGAGGGACTGATCATCGCCGCACGAGGGGAGGACAAGCTCCACTATGCGCTTAGCGCGGTGCCATCCGTTTCATTCAAAAGCTACGAGGTGGAGTTTCGACTGAATGACGGACCTTCGTTCGAAGAGTTCTCGCGCCCATGATCAAACTACCGACCATCAAGCGCATAGCTGCCGAACAACCAGATGAACATATATCTGAGCAAGCCGATTTGCAGAACGAGCTTATCGAGACGCGCTCAGAGACGAACGAGGTCACGGCGCTCAGGTCGATTCTCGATGAAGCGAAACAAGGCAAAGGCGAATTCCCAAGCGAGCGCCCCGAAGGTGTGGAGCCGCTCAAGGCCGAGGCGCGCGTACTTGACGGGCGGCAGGAACCCAAGCTGTTACCCGATCGGGCCTTCGCGGTGCTCGATGCCATCAGGGTCTTGAAGGACGCGGACTATGCCGATCGTACGATTATCGAGGATTACGTGTTCCGATCGCTGAAGGCTGGATGGCCGGCGAACGCCGATGGACTGACCGATGCTGTTCTCAGGGACCCCGACGGTTACGCGCACTTCTTCTATCGGCTGCCACTGGATCTGGCGGGCTACCCCCGTCTGACTAGCGCTATGACCGGACGACTGCTGTCGAACCCGTCCTACCGAGACCTGCCATTGGCTCGGCTCCTGCGGTTCGGCGATCATGATCTGCGCCTGCTGATCCATCAGGCAACCCGCAGTCCGCGAAGCGACGTCAGTCGGCTGATCCCGGACTTTCTCAAACAGTCGCGCGGCTCCGGGGAGTGGCGGCGCGTACAGTCCGCCTGCTTTTTCCGGGACGCAGACGACGAAGAAGAAGACGATCTCATCCAATTCCTCGACGGCTTGCCCATGCGATGGAGGAAGCGGCACCCCGACTTCGATCTCTTGGCAAGCACACCGGAGGTCCGTGCCGCATGGGTGGCCGATCTCGTCCGCCTCGCGGGCGAAGGGGATAACATGCGCTTCGCACTGCTCGAGGGCATCCTCTGGCACGGATCGGAACGGGTCGATGAGCTCGTCATGACCGCCGCCGCCGCGATCTGCGAGGCGTCCCTGGAACAGGAATCGAGCGTCCTGAACAGCCTGTCGGTACACCCTTCTTCGCTGGTGCGTCTCCGGGCAGCCGCGCTCCGGCGTATGGGAGCAGAAGAGCCAATCGAGCCTGATCGCCCTCTCCCGACCGGAATCCTGGATTCCGGCCGGCGGCTGGCCAAACTCGCCGAGCGTCATCGCGCGAGCCCGATGACCTGGTTAGGCGACAGGCGGGTGGAGTTGGCGATCGAGAGTGCGGTGGAACAAGCGGCCGCGACCTTCACGGGTTCCTATGAGGGACATTGGCGCGAGGATGAGGAGCCGCTGACGATCAAGCTGCTTGGTGACGTCAGGGCGGCGCTCGGAGTCGTCGAGGCGGATATCGCCGCCGTGGCGGGAAGGCGACCGGGTGGGCGCCACATCTCTTTCAGTCTCCACGACCGGATGGTCTCCAAGCACGAGGAGGGACAACCGGGTACCGATCCGACCGCATCCTTCTCGACCGACGTATGCGTGATCATGACGGCTCGGAGGGACGGAAAGGTGTTGGCGCACCGCGCGACGCTGATCCAGGTCAAGAAGCTCAAGAAGGGGCCGGATGCTCGCTGGAAGAATAGCTTCGAGATCGTAAGGCAGCAGCTCACAGACCTCTCGAAGAATACGGATGCGGCGTTCTACATGCTGATGGGGCCAGAATCCGCTGGCCGGACGATCGAGATGATACCGGCTAGGCTCGTCGCCGAGCATCTGCCGAGCCGTGGAAAGACCGTGGGACTGCGTCGCGAGTTCGTGGCGCTCGCATCCCGTAGCCTAGCTAGGTGGCTAACCTACGACGTCGTCGGTCTATGGACGGGCGATCCAAAGGTGCAGGTAGTACGAAAGGCTGCCGGCGCGGATGGCCGCCGGCCGTATCTGCTGGTGGAGCTTGAGGTGTCGATCTCGTCGGATCCCGTGGACTGAGCAGGGACGCCTGGCCTGCCCGGGCCGGCCCCAAACGGTCGGAAGCGCCCATTGTGGGTCTCTTCTCATCGTGCGGCCACATTAACGAACCGTTTGGACGCACGATAGCGGCCCGAGCGCAATCGGCTAGCTTCGGGAATGCCGGCTCACGCGAAAACCGGTCACTCTCAAAATTCACCCCCGGCAGGCTGCAACGCGCCCATCTCGGCCTCTCAGAGAAATTTCCCAGTGACCGAAAGGGACCAGTCCGGATTTCAGCTATGCGAAATGTGCCTCAACCACCATCGGGAGAGCATCGCTGTCGAGGTGAAGGTGGCCCATCACGTTGAAGCCTGCCCCAGATATGTCGATTTCAAAGGTTCGGAGCAAGCGCTCAGAGAGCCTCAAAAAGCTCTTCAACTCCGACACATGCTGGTCGAACGCCTCGACGCTCATGAACACCGGCGAAGCATGAAGAACATTGTCGCTAAGATGATAGAATTTTTTTGCCTGCTCTTCCGTCAAGTAAGGCTCATCAACTGATTTAAATTTTCCTGCCATACCCGGCTCATCGGTCGGAACGACGTCGATCGCGTCTGGAAAAAAGTTCGGATTCAGTTCTTTCATCTTTCTCATTTTGTAATCAGCCCGATATTTGCCTCGGATTGCTTGTACAGCGCCCTCCGCTACATCTTTGTGAGCCGAGACTGACAGCAGCATAAGCTCTTCAATAGTCATGCGCACGTCGAGCATGGAGGATCGGACGAAGACGACACCCTGTGGCGAATGGCCGACATTGACGATGTCTGCTAAAGTCATGCGCATCTGCGAAAGGTGCATCTTAATCAGCACCAAATGCTCAAGTGCGGACCTTATTGCGTAATCGGAACTGCCCACGATGGCTTTCCCTCTCCATGAATATACAATGCAAAGGATGCAATTGACGATCCCAATGAGCGTCATCTTTTCAAGCGAGTACAGTCAATATCGATCAGTCCGCAACCGGACGATTGCGACCAATTCTCGACACCCGCTCCGAGCAATTGCAATGTCGCAGGTCGGGCGGTCGTGGCTCCCTCTTCGTCGTTTGCGCGGCCATAGACGCATGGCGGGTGTGAAAAGATTCATTTATTCACGCCCACGCTACCTATTCGCCGAATGCCGCCGGCGCGCTAGATGACTCCGATGAAGTCAGCACCACCCCTCTCACCCAAGTTGAACAGTGCCGGCGGAACACGCAGGGAACGCGAGCTGGTAAGTATTTGATTTTGCTAGGCGTGGGTTTGGGGGCAAAACCGGATGTGCTAACAACATTTTGCCTGTAACTGGCCGTTTGGTTTATCTTTACGAGTACAGGCAGTAACAACCTGGCCATGTATGTCGTCGAACGAGTCGCGCGCGGCCACCGCTATCTTTACCTGGTCGAGAGCGTGCGCGAGGGCAAAACTGTCCGCCAGCGCACGATCAAGGCTCTGGGCCGCAAGGATGCGCTGGCCGCAAGTGGCGAACTCGACAGACTGGCCGCCTCGATCGCACGTCACGCAGAGCGCAGCATCATTCTGTCCGATATCGATGCAGGCCGGATCGTAGCCCGCAGGATCGGAGGCCCGTTGCTGTTCGGGCGCCTGTGGCAGCGGCTTGGCATCGATGCTGTATTGGAAGAGGTGCTGGAAGGGCGCCAGTTCGGCTTTGCCGTGGAGCGCGCCGTATTTGTCGCTACACTGCACCGCCTGTTCGTCTCAGGCTCGGACCGAGCCTGCCTGGACTGGATGGAGAGCTACGCCATCGACGGCAGCGAGGATCTTGCCCTCCATCACTTCTATCGCGCCATGGCCTGGCTCGGCGAGGAGATCGAGGAGAAGGCAGAAGGCGCATTGGCACCTCGCTGTGTGAAGGACGTGATCGAGGAGAAGCTGTTCGATCGCCGGCGGGACCTGTTCACTGATCTCAGCCTGGTGTTCATGGATACGACGTCGCTCTCGTTCTACGGTGCAGGCGGCGACACGCTGGGTCGGCGTGGTCATTCCAAGGACCACCGGCCCGAGCTTGCCCAGATGATCCTGGCCGTGGTGATCGACGCCGAGGGGCGTCCGATCTGCACCGAGATGGTCCCGGGCAACACGGCCGACGTGAAGGTGCTCATGCCCATCGTCACGCGCCTGCGTACCCGCTTTGGGATAACCCGCTCGTGCGTCGTGGCCGACCGCGGCATGATCAGTGCCGGTACGATCGCCGCCCTTGAAGAGCTGGGGATGGAATACATCCTGGGTGCGCGAGAGCGCACCAGCAACGTCATCCGCGATGTCGTGCTTGCCGACACTGCTCCGATGGTACCCCTGGTCCTCGAGCGACAGGCAGGAGACACCCAGCTGTGGGTCAAGGAAGTGCGCGTTGGCAAAGGCGCAGATGCCCAGCGCTACGTCGTCACGCTCAACGAAGCTGAGGCAAGGAAGGACAAGGCCGACCGGCAAGCGATCATCGATGGCCTCCAGACCCAGTTGAAGAAGGGCGACAAGGCCCTGGTCGGCAACTCGGCCTATCGCCGCTATCTCAAGGCCAGCGGTGTCATCGGTCGTGCAATTCTCCGCAAAAGTGGGCTTTGAAAATTCCCTAGTT
>JAEMRT010000229.1 GCA_016463225.1 Sphingopyxis sp.
CCGCGATCAATCAGAACTTCGCCTTCCTCTTCACCATCCCAATAATGCGCACTTTTTGCATGCACTTTGATAAGGACCAGTCCGGGTGTATCCACGCCTTGTTCAAACCAGCGATCAAGATCTTTGGTCCAGTGCTTTGTAAAAGCAGCTTTGTCCCGGATGAGTTCGGCCTGGCCCTCGATAGCGATGAAGAAGGGGCGCATACCCAGAAGACCAGCCTTACCCTGGAAGCTGAGCCCCACCTGCGCGTTGTGTTCAATATCGGCTACCATCTGCGTGTCTTGTGTCGTGAAAAACCAGCTGTCACCATCATAATCGACGTCGCGATTATTGCTCATCGGCCGGGCACCAATCGTTCCGCCCGGGCTGTGCGTGGATAACATCGTAAAATCGATGTCCCGCATTTTCTCGGCGAGTTGTTTCAAGGTCTTCTTCGACATTTCGGGCTCTCCTGTTTTGCTCGCCCATTGAACGTCTCCCGCCTCCAAACGGTCCCAGAGACAAGCTCACGAAATTGCTTTCTCATGTCGCTATTGGAGACCCGGCGCAGGGCTTGCGCGACAATGACCTGCAACAACGCCTAAGGCGTCGCCAGCCGTCGATCGGCATGATCGACGCTGGCCGCACTGCCACTGACCCTTCGGATAGCATAAGGTACCTAGCGGCGACGCCGCCTAGTGAGCAGGGAAATTCACGCTGAACGTCCCGTTTGTTCAAAAACCACTTGATAAAAAGCAATTTAGAAGCCGTTTTTGCGTGCCATGCGTTAGTTCGTCACGAACTGGCAATGGAGCAGCAATGGAACGGTACGGCAAAACGCGGCAGCGCGAACTTGAGCAGAGCCGGGCGCTGAAGATGGCGCGGTCCACCCATGCCTATGTGCGCGGCAATACTGGCAAATTCTATGAGTGGCTGCAGGAATCAAGTGCATCGAAACGTCTGCCGCAAGGGCCTCCGGTTTGGATTTGCGGCGATTGTCACTTGGGAAATCTTGGTCCTGTGGCTGATGCTGTAGGACGCGTGGACATCCAGATCCGCGATTTGGACCAGGCGGTGGTCGGAAATCCAGCGCACGACCTTATTCGCCTTGGCCTGTCACTCGCGACGGCCGCGCGCGGCTCCGACTTGCCCGGTGTCACAACCGCTCGAATGATCGAACATATGGTTGAGGGCTATCGCCATGCGCTCGGCGAACGTAACGAGTATGAGGCACCTGAACCACAAACCATACGCACTGTTCGCCGACGGGCGCTGGGACGGCGCTGGAAGCATCTGGCTGACGAGCGGCTGGACGATGTCGAACCGAAGCTACCCATTGGCAAGAAATTCTGGGCGCTGGAAGGCGACGAGAAAACCGCGCTCGACACTCTGTTCGATGACCCGGCGGTCGCAGCGATGATTCTTTCCATGAAGGGACGCGAAGGCGAAGATCGGGTGCGGCTGCTCGACGCCGCTTATTGGAAAAAGGGTTGCAGTTCGCTTGGCAATTTGCGGTTTGCCGCGCTCATCGGCATCGGTGGCAGTCGCAAAGTGCCCGCAGATTACGCGCTGGTTGACCTTAAAGAAGCGGTTGCAGCGATCGCGCCGCCATCCGATGCCAACGCTATGCCAGCCGACCATGCCGGACGGGTAGTGGCAGGTGCACAGGCACTTTCCCCCAATCTGGGTTCACGTATGCTCGCAACGAGGCTGCTGGGCAAATCGATCGTGCTGCGTGAGTTGCTGCCGCAGGACCTTAAGCTCGAGATCGATCAGTTTTCGAGGGTCGAGGCTACGCGGGCCGCGCGTTACCTCGCCTATGTAGTGGGCCTGGCGCATGGGCGGCAGATGAGCCCTAATACGCGCAAGCATTGGCTAGACGCGATCGGACGGGGGCGGGGCGCAGGCATGGAAGCGCCGAGTTGGCTGTGGGACGGTGTGGTCGATCTGACAGCCAGTCATGAAGCGGGCTATCTCGAACATTGTCGTCGCTATGCGCTAGCGCAGGCCGCATGACCTGACGCCGCCATCGAGCATCATACACAAACGCCGCCGACGGGGCACCGGCGCGAACTGAACGCCTTGCGTCCGCGACATCCGTGGCCCTCAAGAAGCTGAAATTTCGTTGGCTACTTCAGTGGCGTGTAACGGCAGGCAAACTTCGGTGGCCGCGTCGTTCCAGTGGCGACGAGGTGGATGTGAAGCCTCTCCCCTATCAGCGCGTTTAGCGCGAACGCCTTCTCGGCTTCATAAAGATCATCACGATGGCCTTCCTTCCATTTAGGAATCGTCGCCATCGCGCGTGCCTTGGCCTGGGTCACATTCTCAGCGACAACGAACATGTTGCGATGCTGTTCAGCGAAATCAGCCGGATCGTAACCGCCTAGATTCACGAAAAATAGTTGTTCTCGCCCCTTATAGGGCTCTGACCGCAGCTGGATGTCATAGCCGTCCGCATGGTCAATCTCGGCCCAACAGTCGATATGCAAGGTCCCAGGCGTACCCCACCATTGACGGCGGAGCGCATCATGCGTCGCTTTAAGGGATTGCGCCACGATGAAGCGGACATCGTGAATTTCTATGTGAGCAGCAGGATGTTCACCTCCAATGTAGATCGCAAACAGCTTCATGCCGCGTCAGCCTGCATGGGTGCTGCGATCATGCACGCAAGATCCTGGCCAACGATGCTACCCATCTCATGCGAACTGGTTATCCCTTGCACAAATGGATGACGTCCCAGGAT
>JAEMRT010000146.1 GCA_016463225.1 Sphingopyxis sp.
GAAAATGCAGCCCACTGGCCACACCCGAATTTACACCACGTTGACGGACGCGACCCGGAAGGACCGTGGGTGCAAAGCGGGCTCTGAAACCGAAGCAGATTTGGGAAATCCGTTTCTACCTCAATCAGCACCGTCGGCTGCGAGATCGCGCGCTATTCGATCTGGCGATCGACAGCAAACTTCGCGGCTGCGACTTGGTGCAGATGAAGATCGGCGACCTTGTCAGCGGAGGGCAAATCCGAATGCGGGCGATCGTAATGCAGCAGAAAACGAGCCGGCCCGTTCAGTTCGAACTGCTGCCAGATGCTCGAGCGAGCTTGCTGGCATGGCTCGAACAAAGGGGCGGCACGCTGGACGATTATGTGTTTCCGAGCCGAGTTGATCATAATGGGCATCTCAGCACTCGCCAGTATGCTCGGCTCGTCGATGAATGGGTGACAGGGGTCGGCCTCATGCGGAGCGAGTATGGCACCCATTCGCTTCGGCGAACGAAGGCATCGATCATCTACAGGGCGACCGGCAATCTACGGGCAGTCCAGATCCTGCTCGGCCACAGCAAGAGCGAGAATACGGTGCGCTATCTCGGGATCGACGTAGAGGACGCGCTGGCCCTCGCTGAAAATACCGAAATTTGAGTGTTGGCCCCTCACCTAAGGCGAGGGGCCATTTATCGTAGCCACCAGCGGAGCATTCCGCCCACAAGCGCCAACGCGGAAACGCTCGCAGCCCAGATGCCGACGAACCAACCGAGACGGCTCAGCAACAGGCGCATCAGTGATATCCTTCCGTGCCAACCTTGCCCCGGAAGACCCAATAGGACCAGGCCGTGTAGGCAAGGATCATCGGCACCATGATCGCGGCTCCCACCAGCATGAACAACTGGCTGCGGACGGGCGCCGCCGCTTCCCATATTGTCACGCGCGCCGGAACGACATCGGGCCAGATCGAGACGCCAAGCCCGACCAGGCACAGTCCGAAAAGCGAGAGCGCCCAGAAGAACGGCTGCACATCTCGCTTCACGCGGAGGCTGCGATAAAAGAGGAATGTCACGATAAGCGTGGCAAGCGGCACCTGCGCTGTCGCTACCACGCCCGGGAAGCTTAGCCAGCGCTGATAATATTGCGTTTCGAGCCGCAGCGTTGCGAGGCTAATCACGCCGATCATGATGAGCAGGCCGATTCCAAGCCGCCCGGCATAGGTCACCGTCTGCCGCTGCAATCCGCCTTCGGTCTTCCAGTTGAGCCAGCAGGCGCCGAGCAGGGCATAGCCGATCAGCAGGCCGACGCCGGTCAGCAGGCTGAAAGGCGACAGCCATTCCCACCAGCCTCCGGCATAACTGCGCCCCTCGACGGTGATGCCCTGTAGCAGGGCCCCGAGCGCAATGCCTTGCGCAAAGGTGGCGATAACCGACCCTGTCGTGAAGGCCGTGTCCCAGAAAGCACGGTGCGCCGGATCCCGCCAGCGGAACTCGAAGGCCACGCCGCGGAACACGAGTCCCAGCAGCATCGCGATCATCGGCGCGTAAAGCGCGGGAAGGATGATGGCATAGGCCAGCGGAAATGCGGCAAACAGGCCGCCTACGCCCATCACGAGCCAGGTTTCGTTGCCATCCCAGACGGGCGCGATGCTGTTCATCGCAGTGTCGCGGTCCTGCCCGACCTTGAAGAACGGAAACAGGATGCCGATCCCAAGATCGAAGCCGTCCATCACGACATAGGCGATGATCGCAAAGCCGATGATGCAGGCCCAGATGACGGTGAGGTCGATCATGCCGAAGCTCCTTCGATGATAGCCGGTGCGGGCGTGATACCTGCGCTGCGAATGGGCGCGTCGCTCGGCGGGGTTTCATGCGCCTCTGGCGGCTTCTTCATGAGATGAAGCAGATACCAGATGCCCATGCCGAAGACGGTGAAATAGACGATCACGAAGGCCAGCAGCGACGAGGCGACCGCAGGGGCATCGAGCGGCGAAGCGCTCTGGGCGGTCCGGAGCAAGCCATAGATCGTAAAGGGTTGCCTCCCGACTTCCGTCACGATCCAGCCGGCCAGCACGGCAATCAGTCCCGACGGCCCCATGAGCACAGCGAAGCGGTGCAGCAGCGGCCAGTCGTAGAGCGCTTTACGCCAGCGCGCGATGAGGCTCAGGAGTCCGATCCCGAGCATTGCGAACCCGATGCCGACCATCACGCGGAACGCCCAGAAAACGATGCCGACGGGCGGACGATCAGCTTGCGGCACGGTATCGAGACCTTTCAAGGGCGCATCGAGTTCGTGCTTCAGGATTAGCGACGACGCCTTGGGTATCTCGATGGCATAATCCACCCGCTGCTCAGCACTGTTGGGGATGCCGAACAGGATCAAAGGGGCCCCGTTTGGATGGCTCTGAAAATGGCCTTCCATCGCCATCACCTTCACTGGCTGATGCTCGAGTGTATTGAGCCCATGCATGTCGCCCGCGAAAATCTGGATGGGCGCTACGATGGCGGCCATCCACATCGCCATGGAGAACATCTTGCGCGCGCCGGGATTGCTGCGGTCCTTAAGAAGATGCCAGGCACCGACCGCGCCGACGATGAAGGCGGTCGTCAGATAGGCGGCAAGGACTGTGTGAAAGAGCCGATAGGGGAAGCTGGGATTGAAGATGATTGTCAGCCAGCTTGGCCCCGGCAGGAACTGGCCGTTGGCGCCGACCTCATAGCCGACCGGCGTTTGCATCCAGCTGTTGACCGACAGGATCCAGAAAGCGGAAATGAAAGTCCCCAGCGCGACTGCAAGCGTCGCGACGAAGTGCAGCTTGCGCCCAACCTTGTTGATCCCGAACAGCATGACCCCGAGGAATCCGGCTTCTAGGAAGAAGGCGGTCAGCACCTCATAGGCCATCAGCGGTCCGATGACAGGTCCCGCCTTGTCCGAGAACACCGACCAGTTGGTGCCGAACTGGTAGGACATGACGATGCCCGAGACGACGCCCATCGCGAACACGACGGCGAAGATCTTCAGCCAGTAGCGAAACAGGTTCGCATAGACGCCCTTGCCGGTCTTCAGCCACAGAGCTTCGAGCACGGCCAGATAGCTTGCCAGCCCGATGGAAAAGGCCGGGAAGAGGAAGTGAAAGCTCACCGTGAAGGCGAATTGCGCCCTTGCGAGAATGATGGCGTCCATGAATATCCCCGTTCAGCTGGCGAGTTCGAACCAGCTCTTGAATAGCATGTAGATGGCAACGACGAGCACGAAGACGGCGAAGAGGCTGTCCAACCGGCCCTTTTCGGCGGCCAGCACCTGCGATGCACGCGTGCCGATCACGCTTCCGACAATGCCGCCGACAATAAACACGCCAGCCAGGCCCCAAAGGACATAGCCCGAAAGCGCATAGTTAAGCGCCGTCGTCAGGCCGAAGGCCGCGACCGCGACAAGCGAGGTGCCGATCGCGCGCAGGATGGGCATGTGGGTCGAAGCGATCAGGCCCGGCACGATCAGGAAACCGCCGCCGATCCCGAAGAAGCCGGAAAAGGCACCGGTGCCGAGACCATAGCCGACGACCTTGCCCACATTCTCCCGATTGCACTGCGCGCCCTCGACGCCCTGGTCGCCGCGACCGCGAAACATCAGCACCGCCACAACAATCATCAGGATCGCGAACAGGAAGAGCAGCTTGTGCCCGTCGATGCTCTTGCCGAGCGTCGAGCCGCCAAGCGCGCCGACGACGCCGGCGGCAGCATAAATGCCCCCGCATCGCCAGTTGACGGTGCGGGCATGGGCGTGGTTCCAGAGGCCGGCGAGCGCATTGGCCGCGACTGCCAGTGCGCTGGTGCCGATCGCCTCATGCGGATTGCGTATCCCCACAAGATAGAGCAGCAGTGGCACGGCGAGGATCGACCCGCCGCCCCCGACGAGCCCGAGGACAAAGCCCACAAGTGCGCCCGACAGGCCGCCGAGGGCATATTGTAGCGGCTCAAGCATGGTTCAGTGCGCCGCCTTGATCGCGTGCGGCGCGACCATCCATTCCCGGCCCTTGAGCATGCCGTGCCAGTAAACTGGCGGCAGGATCGTATCCTTGAGAAGCCAGGACAGGCGCGAGGGCCGCGTTCCGTCGATCAGCCAGTTGGGAAAGCTGGGCAGCAATTTCCCGCCATAGCCGAACTCGGCGAGGACGATCTTGCCCGCCTCGACCGTCAGCGGGCAGGAGCCATAGCCGTCATATTCGGCGGCCGGCGGCTTGCCCTCGAGCGCGGCAAGAACATTGACCGCGACGACCGGCGCCTGCTTGCGCGCCGCGGCAGCGGTCTTGGCATTCGAGGCGGAGCAGGCGTCGCCCAATGCAAAGACATTAGGATAGTGCACATGTTGCAGCGTCGCCTCGTTGACCTCAATGAAGCCGGAGGCTGCCGCGAGCGGACTGGTGCGCACGAAATCGGGCGCGACCTGCGGCGGCACGACGTGGATCATGTCAAAGCGCTCCTCGACGAGCCGGGTGCCTTCGCCATCCTTGCGTTCGAACGTCGCCACCTTTGCGGCGCCGTCGATCGCGACGAGCTTCGATTCGAAATTGAGGTGGGCCCCGTAGCGCTCGACATATTCCATCAGCGCCGGAACATAGGCGGCTACGCCGAACAGCACCGCGCCAGCGGTGTGGAACTGGACGTCGATGTCTTGCAGGACGCCCGCCTTTTCCCAGCGATGACAGGAGAGATACATCGCTTTCTGCGGCGCTCCCGCACATTTGATCGGCATCGCCGGTTGGGTGAACAGCGCCCGTCCGCCCCTGAATTCCTTCACCAGCCGGTTGGTGTAGGGCGCAAGATCATAGCCATAGTTGGAGGTCACGCCGTTATGGCCGATCGTCTCGGCCAGGCCCGGTATTGCGTTCCAGTCGAGTTTGATGCCGGGACAGGCGACGAGGACCCGGTAGCGAACTTCGCTGCCGTCACTGAGGACCACCTTGTTTTCATCGGGAGCAAAGCCGGAGGCGGCGGCCCGGATCCACGTCACGCGGCTGGGCATAACCTGCGCTTCGGTGCGGCGCGTGAAATCCTTGTCGAATACACCCGCGCCAACCATCGTCCAGCCAGGCTGATAGTAATGCACCTCGGAGGGCTCGATGACGGCGATATCAAGCTTGGGATTGCGCTTGAGGAGGCTGGACGCCGTTGCAATCCCGGCCGCGCCACCGCCGACAATCACAACATCGTGAACGCGGGCGCTAGGTGCCGAAGGGTTTTGCGATGAGACCAATTCATATAATTTCGTTGATCGTGCGCCGGAACGGCAAAAGGCCAGGACTGGTTGAGGGAGGCGCGCAAGCGCATCCGCCATGGCCGCGACATTCGCATCAGTGATCGCCCCGGAGATTGCGGGGACATAAGCAAAGCGCAGGCCCTGTCGTTCGGCAGCTTCACCTATTTGCGCGGCGGCGATCTGGCCCGGTTCCTCATCATCGGGTCGATTGCAGATGATCGCCTTATAGCCTTGGGCGAAGATCGCGGGAATGTCCGCAACATCGACCTGCGGGGAGACAGCGAAATCCCGGTTGAGCGGCTTGATGTTCATGGCTTCTCCTCGCTCCCGCTTCGAAGCGGGCCTCTTTTCATTGTGTGGTGATGCGGTGCGCGGTCATGCCGGCGAGCATGGCGACCACGAAAATCCCCGCCTCAAATGGCGCGATGGCAAGGTCGGCGAGTGCGGGGCCGGGACATAGTCCCGCGATCCCCCAACCGATCCCGAACAGCGACGCTCCGCCAAGCAATTTGGCATCTAGTAGGCTTGTGCCAGGCAAGTCGAAGGCTTCGCAGACGATCGGTCGTGGCATCCGCTTCTGAACCAACCAGGCGATCGCCATAGGCATCATCGCACCGGTCATTACGAAGGCGAGAGTAGGGTCCCACGCCCCAAACAGATCGAGGAACGCGCGCACCCGCGCCGGGTCAGCCATGCCGGACACGGTGAGCCCCGCTCCAAATAGGAGGCCGGCAAGCAACGAGATGGCGGGGACCTTCACTTGGCCCTGCCGCAGGTCGAAAGACCGAGCGGGCGGTAGAGCGGACAGACGCCGACCGCGCTCGTGAGAAGGAAGACAACCGCAAGGATCGCCAAACCGACACCGAGGGGTCCGCTGATCGTTCCGGTCCACCAAAGATAAGCAAGCACCAGCGCCACGATCGTGCGCAGCAGCCGGTCGAATGTTCCCATATTCTTCTTCATCCCCAGCCTCCCGATTATCCGTTGATGAATCCAAAAGCGCGCATCAGCCCGACAGTCGCGAAGCCGCTCGTCATGAAGGTCAAGGTGGCGACCATGGATCGGCGCGAGAGTCGGGAAAGACCGCAGACCCCGTGCCCGCTCGTGCATCCCGAACCGAGCCGCGTCCCGAAACCCACGAGCAGCCCGGCAATGACCAGTTGCAGGATCGATCCCGTGAAACGCGGCTCGACCCCGTTGGAAGCCAGCGTGGCGACCAGCGCTCCCAGCGGCAGCCCGATAACAAAGGCGAGCGCGACGGCGCGCGGCGCGCCCGTATCGGCAATGCCCGACGCTCCGGCGAGCATGCCGCTGACCCCGGCAATGCGACCAAGTCCGAGCAGCATGATTGCTGCAGCAAGCCCGATGAGCAGGCCACCCGCCAAGCCCGCAACGGGCATAGCGCTAGGGAAGCTGGGCAGTATCATACCGCGTTGACCGGGATCTTGAGATACGTGACGCCATTGTCCTCGGCCGGCGGCAAGTGCCCCGCGCGCATGTTCACCTGGACCGAAGGCAGGATCAGGCGCGGCATCGCGAGCGTTTTGTCGCGGGCCTCGCGCATCGCGACGAATTCGTCTTCACTTACCCCTTCATGGATATGGACGTTGGCCTTGCGCTCGGCCTCTACGGTCGTTTCCCAGACATAGTCCTTGCGCCCCTCCGGCAGATAATCGTGGCACATGAAGAGCCGCGTCTCCGGCGGCAGCGACAAAAGCCGCATCGCCGACTGATAGAGAGTGCGGGCATCGCCGCCGGGGAAATCAGCGCGCGCCGTGCCATAATCCGGCATGAACATGGTGTCGCCGACAAAGACGGCATCACCGATCACATATGCGATGCAGGCCGGCGTATGCCCCGGCACATGCAGCACGGTGACATCGAGATTGCCGATACGGAAGCGATCGCCGTCCTTCCACAGATGATCGAAGTCCGAGCCGTCGCGCTCGAAGTCGCTGCCTGCATTGAACAGCTTGCCGAAGGTCTGCTGCACGGTGACGATATGTTCGCCGATGGCGATCTTGCCGCCGAGCTTCTGCTGCAAATAGGGTGCGGCCGAGAGGTGATCGGCGTGGGCGTGGGTCTCCAGGTGCCAGTCGACCGACAGGCCCTTCTCCTTGACATAGCCGAGCACCGCATCTGCCGCGGAGAAGGATGTGCGACCCGAAGCCGGATCATAATCCAACACGCTGTCGATGATCGCGGCGCGAAGGCTCTCTGGGTCATGAACGACATAGGTCACCGTGAAAGTCGGCTCGTCGAAAAAGGCCTTGATCTGGGGAATGCCAGCCTGAGCAGCGGAGATTTGCGAGGAGGCTGCAGCCAGCGCGGAGTCGGTCACGGAAAACCTCATAAATTCATATTTACACACATCATGTAATTGCATAATCTTCTTGCGTCAAGCGGCGAGACTGTCGAAGGAGACGTCATGGAAATCGGTCAAAAAACGGAAAGCCGGCCACCGCGTATCGGAGATATTGCGCCGGACTTCCGCGCCCGCTCGACGGGAGGCGAAATTCAGCTCTCCAAGCTGCGTGGAAGATGGGTGATATTTTTCTCCCATCCGGCGGACTTCACGCCTGTCTGCAGCACGGAATTTGCCGAACTCGCCCGGCGTCAGTCAGAATTTGACGCCCTTGAGACGTCGCTGCTGGGGCTGTCGGTCGACAGCCTGTACTCACACATGGCGTGGGTCCGGGCGATCCGCGAGACACTGAGCGCTGATGTTCGGTTTCCGATAATAGAGGATCCGAGCATGGCGATCGGGCGTGCCTATGGCATGGTCGATGAGCAATCGGCCGACAGTATGGCGATGCGCTCGACTTTCTTCATCGACCCTGAAGGGGTCATCAGAGCGATCACCTGCTATCCCCATAATGTCGGGCGTTCGGTTGATGAGATGCTGCGGATGCTTAAGGCGTTGAAGGCTGTGAGCAATGCCCAAACCCTGGCTCCTGAAGGATGGCGCGAAGGGAAGCCGTTGCTCAGTCCCCCATCCGACCTTGCTGAGGATCGCGAGGACTGGTTCTGCCGCTTCGTGGACGCACCATGACAGCCGCTTTTTATCAGGACCGCGATGTTGCGACCGTTGCGTCCGAAAAGCTCAAGGTTTTTGCGCAACCGCAGCGCCTTATGATTCTGTCTTGCCTGTTGCGCGGTGAGCGCAACGTGTCTGAGATCGGTGAAGCAACGGAGATCGCGCAGCCGGCGCTCAGCCAGCAGCTCGGCGAATTGCGCCGCGCCAATCTTGTTCAAACGCGCAAGGAGGCCAAGCTGGTGTGGTATACACTTGCCGACGAGAGCGTCGCTTTATGTGTCCGAACCATGGAAGCGATTTTCGGGGGGCTGGGTGAGGTCGACGATCTGCGCACACCCTCACATTCGACAAAGCGCCCGCCATCTCCGGAGGGTGTTGCCGGCTTCGCTCAAATTATCGATTAGAATTACATTGTGCCGATCGACATATGATTGGGCCAGTGTGTTCGGGGCGACGACTGACCGTCAGATCCAACCACCGCGATCGACCGCTTTCAGCAGAATAGGACGTCTATCGGCGCGAATGGAATGTCTGGCTTTGTGAAGGGTTTCGGGCGCTTGCGTACGAAAGCCTCCAGTGCAGGAACCCGCGGGCCCCACGCGCTGGTCTATGGGT
Organism: Sphingopyxis sp.; assembly: GCA_016463225.1. Classification (GTDB taxonomy): domain Bacteria; phylum Pseudomonadota; class Alphaproteobacteria; order Sphingomonadales; family Sphingomonadaceae; genus Sphingopyxis. Next base: position 8,887 of record JAEMRT010000146.1, read on the forward strand.
AAAGCGGCTTTGGGGTGGTTCGGACGGGTAAGCGAGGCTGATCCGGAAGTGTCGGTTCTGGCCGGATCAACGTGACTTTGTGCGGCGTCAGAGTGCGGACGGTGGTGGTTTTGCTGGTCGGTGTGCCCTGCGCTGGGCTCGCTTCCGGAATGGGCATGCACTGGGTCATCGGCCAGGACGCCATGGGCGTGACCGTCGTGCAGCCTGAGCCATGCCGGATCATGGCGCATTCCCCCGGATTGGCGATGCCGATGATGGCGGTGCGCGGGGCTGGCACCAGCGGGCGAAGGCCTCGATGATGGTCATGGGCCCGCCGCAACATGGGCATGGCGGGCGATGGTCGGGAGGTTCGTCGGGTTCGGGCTCCTCGACCGGTACAGCAACGCCCAGCAGTTTGCGGGCCAGCGCCATGGTGTCCTTGTGGGTCGAACTGGCGAGCAGGCCGTAATGCCGGATGCGGTGGAAGCCGCGCGGCAGAACGTGGATCAGGAAGCGGCGGACGAACTCGTCGGTCGCCAGCGTCATGACCTGCTGGCGTTCAGCAGCAGGGCGGCGATAGTCTTTGTAGCGGAACGTCACGCCGGTCTCGTCGAAGCCGAGGAGCCGCCGGTTCGAGATGGCAACCCGGTGCGTGTAGCGCGAGAGATAGGCCAGCACCGCCTGCGGCCCGGCGAAGGGCGGCTTGGCATAGACCACCCAGCGCTTCTTCCGGATCGGTGAGAGATGCCGCAGGAAGGCCTTGCGTGTCGCGAGGCCAGCCAAGGTGCTGAAGAAGACCAGCTTGCCGGCATTGAAGCGCCCCGGGTTTTCAGGAGGCAGTTTTCATTGGGCTATGCAGCCATATCG
>JAEMRT010000052.1:0-28639 GCA_016463225.1 Sphingopyxis sp.
CGTCGCAGCAGCGCGGCCAGCCGTGGCGCAGGGCTCCGGCCGGATCGACGCGGGTCGATCGACCACAAGTGCGGCACCACACCATGCCGCGACGCAGCCGGTCATGGCTTTGAACGAGGCGATCATGGAGGCCGACGCACATCAGGCGCTCTCCCGCGCAAAGGCGGCGCGCAGGGCGCGGCCGTTATCGGTGGCGGAGACGAGGCAGTCGCGGCGATCAGGGCCGGAGCGGGCATGGGTGAGCAGGCCGAGCGTCTTCAGCTTCTGGACGGCGCGGGTGACGACCGGCTTGGCGACGCCCATTTCACGGGCGAGATCGCGGACATGGTGCGGGCCGTCGCTACCGGCGACGATGCCAAGCAGGGCCAGTTGGCGCAGGCTCAGGTCGCGATAGTCGGGCGACCGGACGAAGCGGAGCGCGGCGGCGACCAGGTCCGTCATGCCGCCGTCCTTTCGAAAAGGATGGCGCGGATCTTGTCCTTCGTGACTGACCGATCGAGGCGATAGGCGCGGTTGTAGATCGTCGCCACGCTGTCGCCGTTGGCGAACATCGTGCGGAGTTGTGCCGGGCTGAGCGGCGTGGTGCGGGGCGGGCGCATCAAGTGGTCGCCAAACCGATTGGAGACACACGGTCGAGCAGATAGCAGCCGCTGACACCTTCGACCCAAATCACGGCCGAGTGGCCAGAGAGTATCTGCGCTTCGGAACGGGTAACCGTATTCAGCTGCTCGCCGGTATCACGTTGGAGGATGACCTGCTGGCCGATCGGGAAGCGGGCGTTAAAGGCATCGACTTGGCGCTGGAGTTCGCCGAGCGATTTGCGGCGCGGGGGCTGGGCCATGGTTACATGCCTTCCATTTGCGCTTCGATGGATTTGAGCCCGTCGATCAGCCCGCGCAGGCCGCGACGGCTGATTGCGATTGCGAGTGCTTCACTTGTCGGGGCGAAGGGATTACCGCCCCATATTGCGACTAGCGCCTTGTTCATTTCCGGGATGGGTGCCCAGCCCAGCGCCGCGCCCTCGCAGACAGGGAGCTGACAGAACATGCCGGCGCGGAAGCCGTCGGGAATCCAGGCGCAGTCCCTGTCATCAAGCAGGATCGGGATCGAGAAAGGCTCGATCGGCTCGCTCTCGATCGGTGGAAGGAGTTCCGCTGAGGGAGTCATCATTCCATCCCCAGCGCAGCGAGATAGGTCTGGAGGATCGCCTCCATTTCGCGCCGGTCATGCGGCTGCATCTTCCGCAGGCGGACGATCTGGCGCATGATCTTGGGGTCGTAGCCAGTCGCCTTGCCTTCGAGATAGACATCCTTGATGTCATCACCGATGCCCTTCTTTTCTTCCTCCAGCCGCTCGATGCGCTCGATCAGCAGGCGCAGCTGATCGGCTGCGACATTTTCGGACTTGTCGGTCATTGGACCCACCAGATCAGGGCGGCGGCGATGAGGCCGGCGATCGCGCCGAGCAGTATTGCACCGCTCAAGCCCTGCAGGTCGGCATCGATCTGTGCCTGGGTTTCATCGATGAAGGTGATAGGGTGCCGGGGTTCATCGAAATGCAGGCGATCGCGAACGCTTTTTGCCAGAGTGAGATCGATCGGGCGATCGGTGTAAGTGCGCGGGTGGAAGGGCGGTGGCATGGATCAAGCCTCCTTGTTGGCGGGCGGGGTCGGGCTGGCGGTTGGGGCGGGGGCGCAGGCGGTGCAGCTGTCGGGCGTGGACCAGTCGCAGCAGCTATTGTCCCGCTCCTCGACGCAGGGATCCTGATTGGAGCAGCCGCAGATGATGCAGATCTGGGGCTGGTCGATCGCGTCGCCATAGCTGCGCGCGTCAATCAGCTGGATCAGCACCCGGCGCGAGAAGCGGAAGGCGTCCGACAGGGCGGCGATGACGTCGGGGCTGAGCGCGGCGACGTCGCTTTCCAGCCGGGCGATCCAGCCGCAGCGATCAATCTCCCCCAGGCGCGGGGCTGTATGGACCATCGCGGCGACATCCTCGATCGACAGGCCTGCGGCCTGGCGGCGGAGTTTGAGATATGTGCCGGGGGATAACATGGTCAGCCTCCCTGAAAGCGGGCCGCAAAAAAGCCGTTCCAAAAGCGCAATTGCTGCGCCGGAATGGCCGGTTTCTTGATCGTGTTTTGATTGGCGTGTCTGCGGCTCAGCAGTCCAAGTCCGGCTGAGCAGGCGTCCCCGCCTGGGTCGTCAGGGGGGTTTGCGTCCGAGGCGAGTGAGGATCCTGTCTGCCCATTGGCGGACATCCAGAACTTGTTTGGTGGCGATCACCTGTTCGGCGTCGCCTGCGTCCGGTTCGGCGGCTTCCAGCAAAGCGAGATTGGCTTCGCTGGTCTCGCGCATGAAGTCTATCGTCTCGCGGCGCAGTTCCTGCTTGTCGCCGAACGCTTCGCCAACTGCGATCCGCACCATGTCGCCATGCGCTTCGAGCAGGGGTGCGCCAACGCCGCCATGTTTCTGGAACAGGATGTCGAGTGCGACCGCGACGGGCAGGGGAATCTGCTCTGCGCGATCGACATCACCCCAGGCGCGGACGGTGCGTTCCTGGTAAAAGACATGCTCGGCCATCGCGTCCCAGCCCCCGGCGACTTGCCCGGCGATGCGGGCGAGGGCGGTGTCGATCGAGATGGGGGCGCGCAACTTGGTCATACGGACGCGCCAGAAACATCTCCGGCTCCCTCGCCTGGTGCGACCCGAAGGCATGAGGGGGCGGACGGCGCGCGATCGGCCAGATACGCGGCGGCACGTCCTGGGCGGCCGGAGCGCCCAAAGCTACAAAAGGCCGCCGCCGACTCCAAGCGGTCAAACAGTATGTCGGCGGCGGCAGGCATGGCCCCGGCAAAGGGTCGACTATGGGAGCCGGGGGCCACGGGGCTGGAGAACAGTAGAGCAGTCGCACCAAAAGGGCGCGGCGAATGGGCGAGACGGAGGCGGGAGGCCGGAATATTGGCGGGGGATGCAGTCATGGCCGCAGTCCTTCCAGCCGATTATCACCGTGCGGTTCGTTCTTCAGGCCGAGCGCTACTGCAATCCTATGGGAATCGCCCCGATAGCAGCGGCGGCGGCCAGCCAGCACTTCATAGACCATGCGGCGGTTGAAGCCGTGTTCGTCGGCCCATTCCGCATAGGTTTTCCCCTGTGCGATCAGGCGAGCCTTGGCGGCGGCAGCGTCCGCCGGTGAAAACCCGCGAGCGCCACCGCTCCGCAAAGCGGAGGCAGTTGGAGACTCAGTCATGATGTGCGATGCACCTTTTGTGGAACAGTGGTGCTATATTCTTTGAAACCCCAAAGAAGTCAAACTGATTTGGGGAAATCTCAAGATTTCTCTTCACGTTTTCGTGAGGAGCGCATTCGTGTGTCGCCTAAGCAGCTTAAATTTGCTGAACTTTCTGGCATCGACAACACGTTGGTATCGGCGTTGGAAAACGGACGTCAGCTGATTCGAGCCGAGCATTTAGCGCGCGCAGCCGAAGCAGGCGTCGACGTTTTGTATGTAGTAACGGGCCAGAGAAGCGGTGCCCTAATCAGTGACAGCGAATCACGTCTGCTCGACCTGTTCCGTTCCTTGGGTACCGAGGCGCAGGCGGCGGTGCTGGTGGTGGTGGGCTGCATGGCCGGCGACATGCCGCAGTCCAAAGCGATCACGACCGCGTCTATCGCGCTGCACGACGGGCAATCCGACTATAAGGGGGAGAAGTAGAGCCATGTTCTCGCGCATGTTTCATTGCTTGCGGGTAACGCCGTCCCCAGTGCCGGGCCGGGTGATCCATGTTCCCGCCGATGATATGGAGACGAGCCGGGCCAGACGAAGGGACGAAAGCTCCAGCTGGGCGTGCGAGATCGTCTATGTCGATGACAAAGATCAGCGCAGCGAGCGGCAGATTACGTGTCGCAGCCTTAACGGCTATGGCGGCATCACGCATATCGAGGCATTTTGCCATAGCCGCGAGCGGCCACGCAGTTTCCGGATCGACCGGATCGTCGAATTGTTCGATCTTTCAACCGGCGAAGTGGTTGATCCGGTCAGTCATTTCGAGATGCTGGGCACTGTAGGCGTGCTGCCCTATGAGGATAAGGGCTTCACGGCCTTCGTCCAGATCGCGACGTTCATGGCCAAGTGCGACGGCGAATATCATCCGCTGGAGATGGATGCGTTGGAGGCGGCGATTACCGCTTATGCCTTCCGCTTCAACGGCACCGACGCCATGATCGAGGGTGCGATGGCTCGCCTTCCCGCAATCGCGCCGGATGGCGGTGACGTGGCGAAAGCAGTCAAACGCCTGCGGGGATCGCCGATCGGCGCGCGCGCGTCGCGGCTGATCCTGGATCATTGCAGCCAGATCATGATTGCGGACGGGATGCACCATGCGCAGGAGGTGGCGTGGGCCGTTGAGCTGGGTGCGGCGCTGAAGGTTGCGGCGGCATGACTGGCGACACTCCCCAGGCCAATCCAACTGCAAAAACTTTGTCCGGGACGGTGCATGATCGCGGCGGGGTCGCCGATGCCGCAACGATCCATGACAAGGCGCATGATTATCGGGTGGAAGAATGACTGAAATCGTAGTTGGGGCCAGCGGCTTCTACCATTTTCAACCTAGCCTGTTGTCAACGGACCAGCAGGCGGAGATTTTAGCCCTGCTTGAAAAAAAGGTTCCGAACCAGCGGTGCGAACGGTGCGGGCATGAAGAGATAGGACTTAATCCCAATGTTGTTTCGCCGCAATTTCTAGGAATTGATACCCGCGCGCCGGATGGTACACTGGTTCATCCCATGGTCATGACGATCTGTCGCCATTGCGGAAACACTCATTTCTTTTCGCTGCATTATCTAGGGTTCTCTTGGCCCAAGGCCGCCTAGATGGAGATCGAGGACCGCTTATCGCTTCATGGCAATCTGCAGGCCACTTTGGTGACGGTTTCTGCGCAAGCATTATGCCATTATATCACCGATGATGAACTTCAGAGGATCGACGATATGCGACAGGATGTCGGAACCGAAATATGTCTGGCGTCTGCGGGCGTCTTTTTCGGTTCATTGGTTCCAGCGATTGAGGGATTTAGAAAATTCTCAGCACCCTATCCATCTGCAACGCTGACGGACCTGCTGTCTATGCTTCTGAGTTTCGCATCGCTCACCCTGGCGCTCGTCACAGCGTTACAGTGGTGGCATCGCAGCAAGCGGCAGGGCAGGTTGGTCGATAATATTCGACAGCGGCCCAAAGTGCCGCTTCATCTGGTTCGCGACGGCGGCGATCGAAGCTTTGATCGAGATGACGCCTGCTAAGAATGCCCGAATCTTCGTGGTGAGGGGTAATCGTACAGCGTGCGAGGAAGCGGCGCTGCGCGTCATAGAGGCGCGAAACCTCGGTCTCTAGATCAGAGAAGCGCCGACAGGTGTCCCGGCGTTTCGAAACCAGGGCGTATCGGTCGCATCGACGATCATGCGATCGGCGGGATAGGGGCGATCGAAGCGGTAGAGATTTTCCAGCGGCGCGGTGAGCCAGGTGTCCCAGTCCTGCGGATCGAGGATTACCGGTGACCGGTCATGGATGTGCGCGAGCTCCGGCGCGTTGTCGGTCATGACGCCGGTGAACACTTTGCCCCATTCGTCGCTGGTCGACCATAGGCCCGCCCAGGCGAAGATGGGCTGGTCCTGCACGGACAGCCAGGTTTCAGTCATCGCGCCGTCTGGCCCGACCGCTTCGGCATAACGCGCGGTGGGAATGAGGCAGCGATGGTGCGGATCGGCGGCGGTGCGTTTCCAGAAGAAGCTGTCGAGCTTGTCGAAGCGGGCGTTGTTCACCGGCTTGGGCTTCAATGGCTTGCCGGTCTTCTTGCTTTTCTGAGCCAAGGGGAAACCCCATGTCATCTGTTCGAGCACGCGATCGCCATCTTCCAGGCGGATGACCGATCCGGGATATTTGGGATGGATTTCCAGCGGGCCTTCGTTGAAGCGCGCGCCGGGTCGCGCCTTGAACAGCTGCAGCACTTTCTGCGTATCGCCACGTTCCGCCCGGTTGCACATAGCGGAAGGGTGGTTTGCGGCAAGGCGAGTGTCAATGCGTTTGACACGACTCGGTATCATGTTCGCCATATGTTCCATGGTCGCATGGATACCGAGTTGGGCGCTGACAGTCGGCGCAATGGCGGAGCATGGCGTACGCGTGCAGGTGCATTGCACGAAATGCCGCGCCTATCATGTCATCGACCCGGCCGTGCTGGTCGCGATCAAGGGGCCGGAATATAGCCTGGTCAACCGACGTTGCCGGTGCCGCCTGACCGAGGGATGCAGGGGATGGAATAATTTCCACTATCTGCACGGCGTGATGCGGCCGTTGTGGGTGTTTGAAGAGGTTTACCCGCGCTGGCTGGAAGAGTAATAGCCGCGTTTGCTAGCTTTATCCCCTATTTCTCCTTATGTTCTCCCGATCGGGAGGCCGCCTTATGGGCATGTTGGAAGGGATACCGCGCCTGTCGCCGGAGATGGCGAGCAGGAAGCTGCAGGTGCTGGCGTTCATCCGCCTGTTTCATGCTCAGCATGGCGCTGGACCATCGCTGGGTGAGATGGCTGCGGCTGTCGGCACCAACCGGGCGCGGGTGCAGGGCGCGGTGCGCAAGCTGGCGCGGGAAGGGCGCATTCATTATCAGCCGGGCGTGCCGCGCGGGATACGCCCGGCCGAGAGCCATGAAGAGGCATTGCAGCTGCTGCAATCGGAAGGGTGGGTGGTTAATCCGGAACGGTTCGAGCTGATCCAGCCGATTGGCCTGCCGCTCATCGACCTGGACGACGCCGGGCAGATGACCGTTACAAATCCGAGCCTGCCCCAGACCCGCGCGCGCGCGCATGGTGCGCGGCGAGCGGGAGATGTGCGGAATGATGCGGGCGGGAATAGAAAACGGGGCAGGGGAGAATAGCGGCGTTGCGCGCAAGGAGGCGCGATCGGCGCTGGCGCTGGCGGGGCAGGCCGAACGGGCGCAGCTGGCGGCGAAGCGAACGGCGGTCGAGCAGCGCGCGCTGCGCAAGGCGCGGGCGCAGACGCTGGAGCGGTGGCATCACAAGAATGCGGGCACGCCCGAAACGCACGAGGCGCACCGGCGACAGCGGCCTGGCGCGATTTCGCGGCTGCATGCGTCGGGCTATCTGGACGATGACGAGAAGGCCTATGCCGAGCAGATCGCGGCGATCGTCCACAGGATCATAGCCGACGTCACCGTCCGCACGGCCAGCCTGGAGACGCGGATCGACGGCAGTCGCCATGGCGACGCCTTTTTCGAGGCGCTGGGCGCGGTATGGAACGAGATGGCCTATTCGCGCTGGCGCACGGCGATCGGCCCGGCGGACGCCAAGCTGGTCCTGGACATCATCGTGCGCGATGTTGGCGTGGCCCGCGCGGCGGCGCTGCACGGGATGCATGTGCGGCGGGCGCGGCGGATGCTGACAGATGCGCTGGCGCTGTGGGCGCAAATGCATCGGCGGGTACGAGACGAGGTGACGGCGGCCGACCTGGCCGCGGCGCATGCGGGTTTGGTATAGCACGGATCGCATTTTCGATACGCTATAGTGACCCAATGTTTTGCAGTATATATCTCCAATGTCTTGTTGGAGAGATTGTGTGGCAAAGCTGTGGTTGACCTATGCCTGGACGGACAATGACGACAGAGATGTCGACTATATTATTCACGAACTGAAGGCGGCGGGGCTTGATGTCCATTATGACCGGGCGCAGCTGTTAGCGGGCCAGCGTGTATGGCAGTCGATTGACTTTGCGATGAACGATCCAACGGTAGATGCCTGGGCGATCTTTCTCACCAAAAATAGTCTGTGCAGTGAGCCTTGTCAGGAGGAGATTGCCTATGCTCTCGATCGCGCGCTGCGACAGGGCAGGAATTCATTTCCTCTTATCGGGATATTTCCTCAACCGATCGACCGTTCGCTGATACCAAGCGCCATTGCCACGCGGCTATATGTGAACCTTACGGCACCGGACTGGAAAGAACAGATCATAGAGGGTGCCGCACGCGCTAAACTGGATCGCACCGCCGCACCACCATCGCCCTTGGGCTATCAATTACATCATATGGAAAAATGGACGGTGCTAGAAGTCTGGCCAAGGGCTGGCAATTGGTGCCCATTTTTTGTCAGAGTATCGGGCGACGACAGACCAGCATTGTCCAATCTTTCCCATGGTCCACGTGGTGTCATAACTGGAACTTGTATGATCACAACCACCGGCCTGACACAGGAAGGTGATACCACCTTCATTCGAACCACTGACCCAATCGACAGCGCTCGGACTGCCCATATTTTTCTGAATCATATTCCTTCTAAGATCGAATTTGGTCCGGCAGGGGGACAAGATTATTATGAACTTGAATTGGACCGAAGCGGCTTGATTTAGACCGAAGTGAACCAGCCCCGTTTGATCGATGGTCAACCCATTTCTATGATTTGAGAGCTGCGAAATCAGTCATCCAGATTGGGCGGGAGACGAGCAGACGTTTTCGTTAAATTGCCCCCGTTACAAAAACGAGCCTGCCAAAGTGGCCACGAACAGGCCATATCCGACCCCGCGCTAATTGCGTCTAGAGCCCGCCGATCCCCCCATCGGCGGGCATTTTGCGTCGATGGAGGTTCGCCATGGCACCGTTGCCTACCCGGCCTTCGATCCCGGACAGCCTTGAGAATGCCAGCCATGCGCTGGATGCGCTGATCCGCGATGCCCGCCTGTCCCACCCCCAGACATCCCGGCGCCGCCACGACATGGTCCTGGCCGAGCTGGAAGAGCGGGCTCAAGCCATCGCGGCCTCCATCGTCGCCCCGTTTCGCGGTGCTGCCGCGCCATCCGCACCGCCGCTGTCATTCGAGACGCACGGCGGCTCGGCGCAAGCCTGGTACTGAAGGACTGATCTATGAGCAGCTTGCCACGCCGTCTGGAAATTCGCGGCCTGAAGGCGCGCGGCTATGGCCGTGAAACCTGTCGTTTGACGAGGGACGCGGACGGGAACGTCCGCCCTGTGCGCGTGGCGCGCGGCGGGATCATCCTGGGGCCGGAGCCCGACAATGCGCCGATCGGCTATCGCTGGCCGCGCATCGTCGATCTGCGCCGGGCGGCAACGGCATGAGCGCGATCGACATGGCGGCGTTGGCCAGCATGGCCGAGGGCGAAGGCAGCGACAAGGTGCTGCTCACCAAAAGGGCGCTGCGGTCGATCATCGCCGAATTGAAATCCCGCGAGGCGGCGGCGCAGGCAACGGCCGCGTTCGAGCGTGCCGTTGGAGCGCGGCTCTGATGGCGCGCGTTCGTTCCCCCGCGCAGCGTGCACCGCAGACGATCGAGCAGGCGCAGGCCTTGTGCGTGCGCTTCGTCGAGCGAAGCGCGCAGGCCGCGCTGATCATCCAGGCGCGCGACGAAACGATCGCCGCCGCCAATCAGGACGCGGACACCGAGCTGGTGCCGATCACCGCCGAGCTCAAGGATATCGAAAGGCAGCTCAAGCCCTTCTTTGCGGCAAAGTTCGATGAGCTGACGGGCGGCAAGCGCAAGTCGATCGAGCTTGGCGGCTGCTATCTGGGTTATCGGCTGGACAAGGCCAGCGTCACCTTTGCCCATGGCAAGGATGATGACATGGCCGTGACGCTGCGCGCGGCGGAGATGACGGACTATGTCCGGACCAAGCATTCGCCCGACAAGGTCGCGATCATGAAGGCGCTGGAAGCCGAGCGGGATGCATTCGTCCTCGCGCCTGATGGCGCGACCGTGCCGTTGCCGCTGCACGACATGGGCTTTGCCATCAAGCAGGGCGAGAGCTTCTTCCTGGAGCGCGTCGGGCAGAGCGGGGCGATCGAGCCTTGAGCGAAATCGTCGCGGGCAACCGGCTGGTGCGAGCGCTGGAGCGCTCGGCCGAGATGGCGGGCTGCACCATCGACTTCGTGGCGCGGGGTGATCATGCGCTGCCTTGTAGCATCTTCAGTTGCGCTGAGCATCAGCTGCAGGCGATCGTCGTTGGCCGATCGGCGCAGGCATGGCTTGATACGCTCGACGAATATGCGGTTTTTCTGCCCGGCTTCGTGCTGGTGCAACTGGCAGTCGGCGCGATCGAGGAGAAGGGCGGGCAGCTGCTTGTCGAGATCCAGGCGCAGACGGTGAAGGAGGCGTAGATGGTGCGTTATCTGTTGATGCTGGTGGCATGCCTGCTGTGCATCCCACTTGCGGCCTGCGAGACTGCGGCGCAGCGTTGCGCGCAGGCGGCGAACCCGGCCGAGTGCGTCAAGGTCGCCGACGCCGGCGGCGATGTGAACGACTATCTCATGTACGGGATGGCGGGCTACATGTTGTCGAGCGCCATGAACGGTGGGCAGCGGCAGACCGTGATCGTGCAGGATCCGCACTATCGCGGCTACCGTCGCCAGATCCCCAGCTACCAGGCCAGTCGGGACTATGTGCGATCACGCACGGTGACGACGACCACGACGAAGAAAGGGCTGTTGGGTGGTACCAGGACGACGACATCGACGTCGCGGTATAGCTATCGGCCTACATCATCGTATCGGACATCGTCCTTCCGCTCCTCGTCCCGCAGTCGATAGGTGCCCAGCCAGGCGCCGCGCTTCCGCCCGCCGGGATGGAAGCCGTCGGAGCCGTGGGCGACATCGAAGGGGAAGAGCAGGCAGCAGCGCGGCTATGACGCTGAGCATGATGCCATGCGCAAGCGGGTGATGATCGAGGAGCCATGGTGCCGCGAGTGCATCCGCACCGGCGTGTCGCCGCCGCGGCGGACGACGGTCGCGGATCATAAGCGCAACCGGGCTGAAGGCGGTGCGAACGTCCGCGAGAACTATCAAGGCCTATGCGATCCGCACAGCAAGGCCAAGACCGCTAAGGAGGCGGCGAGGGCGCGATGGCGCAACCGCAACGCAGACTGAACCGATCGATTCGCAACGCCGATCGGGCGATTTTCAAGCGAAATCGGACGCCGCGCGATGCAAAACGGGCCGATTTGAGGGCGGGGGAGGGTCAAAACTTCCCCTGCCACCCCCCTGGGACCGCGCCTGTGGACATTTTCTTACGCGGTCAAATTCAAAGGGTAAAAAGTGAGGCGGGATGGCACGAGGCGGATCCCGATCGGGCGCTGGGCGGAAACGCAAAGATCCGGCGCTGAAAGAGGCGATGGGCACCTATAGGGCTGATCGCGATGCGAAGGTCAATGAGGATGTGCCGCTCGGTCCAATGATCGCGCCGCTGCATCTGTCGGAAATCGCGCGACAGCATTTCGCTAACATCGCCGGCATCCTTGAAGTGCAGAAGCGGGCCAGCCCGCATTATGCCGAGCATGTCGGCTTACTGGCGCTGCGACTGGAACAGATCGCAATGTATCAGGCCGTGATCGAGATGGAAGGCTGCACCTTCACGACCCAGAGCGTGATGACGACCAAGGATGGTTCGATGTCAGCCATCAAGATCATGAAGCGCGCTCACCCTGCGGTTGCCATGTTGGACGCCGCCTTACGCCATGCGCAATCGCTACTGGGCGATTTGATGCTCAATCCTTCTGCGGCGCTGAAGCTGGCGACCGGGCACAAGCAGGTCGAAGAAGATCTCTACGCCGAATTCTGAGGAGCGGCCATGACCACCAACCTGATCGCGATCACTCATGCAGTGCCGGTCTATCCGGGCTATCTGTCGATCAACCGGGAAGATGATGGGAGCGTGACCGTTCACCTCCGCGGCGCGCCGCTACATCATGATACCATGCGGGCTTGCGGCAAAAGCTGCTTTCCAGGGCAAGCGGGCTGCAACAATTGGTGCGGCTACAACGCTGACGGCGGTAGACCCGCGAACCCTGAGGGAATTGACGTAATCAGCCCAGGAGAGACGGTCACTTTGAAAATCAAAGGATCTGATTGGGACGCGGCGATCGCGGGCCTGCTGGCCGGCTAGTATGTGGCAGGGGAGCGTGATTATCCGGCGATAGCCCGGAAATATGCGAGTGACGTTTGCGCCGGTCGTATCCCTGCCGGGCTGCAGATCCGGCTTCAGTGTCGGCGCTTTCTGGATGAGCTGAAGCTCAGTCGGTCGCGGGTCGCGAAGTTTCCCTACGTATTCGATCCGGCCAAGGCATCGCGGCCATGCCGGTTCATTGAGACGCTGCCGCATAGCAAGGGCAAGTGGGCGCGCTCAAAAGAGCGGCTGACGCTGGAGCCTTGGCAGGTCTGGATTATCTGCGTCACCTTTGGGTGGCTGCATAAGGCAGGAGCGCAAAAAGGCCTGCGGCGATTCCGCAAGCTGTTCCTTGTCGTGCCGCGCAAGAACGGCAAATCGGCGATCGCCGCTGGCCTAGGGCTATACATGCTCTGCGCCGATGGTGAGTTCGGCGCCGAGGTCTACTCGGGCGCAACCAACGAGAAACAGGCGTGGGAGGTTTTTAAGCCCGCCCGCCTGATGGTGGAGCGCACGCCAGCGCTGAAGCGTAAGTTCGGCATCGAAATGCTGGCCAAAACGATATCGCGGCCAGGTGACGGATCGAAGTTCGAAACGATCATCGGGGATCCGGGAGATGGGCAATCGCCCAGCTGCTCGATTCACGACGAATATCACGAACATGCGGACGACGCGCAGATCGACACGATGATCACGGGCATGGGTGCGCGAGAGCAGCCCCTGCAGCTGCTGATCACCACGGCCGGGGATAACCTGGCCGGCCCCTGCTATGCGATGATCCAGGAGGAGCGGAAGAAGCTCGCCGGCATCGGACATAATGGTGGCCCGCCGCTGGATGATGAAACCTTCTTCGTCGAATATACGATTGACGAGGATGACGACTGGAAGTCGGAGAAGGCCCTTCGCAAGGCAAACCCCAATATGGGCGTGTCGGTGCAGGAGGATTATCTCCGGGCGCGGATCCGCGACGCCATCGCGACGCCGCGCAAAGCCGGTGTCATCAAGACTAAGCACCTCAATTTGTGGGTGTCGGCCAAATCAGCCTATTATGATGTCGAGGCATGGCGACGCTGCGCAGATCCGGAAATTCCGGTCAGAGCGGCTGACGCTATCCTTCTGCCCAAGTTGCAGGGGCGGCGCTGTATCCTTGGTCTCGACCTGGCTTCGAAGATCGATATCGCGGCGCTGGTCTATCTGTTCCCGCCGATCGGCGACAAAGCCACGGTCGATGATCCCTGGATCATCATCAACCGCTACTTCCTTCCCGCTGACACGATTGAGGGTGTCCCTGCCTATCAGGGCTGGGATACACTCAACCTGCTGGACGTCACGCCGGGCAATGTGATCGACTTTGACGAGATTATCGACGCCATCGACGATGCGGTAGAGCGGTTCCAAGTGGAGCAGGTCGGATACGATCCGTTTCAGGCGACCATGTTGTCGACCACGCTGGCCAAGCGTGGGGTGCCGATGATGGAGATCCGGCAGACGGTGCTCAATCTGAGCGACCCGATGAAGGAAACCGACGCGGTCATGCGCGCGCGGACCATTGCTCACGGGGGTTGCCCGGTGATGGAGTGGCAGATTTCCAACGTCGTCGCCGCCGCGGACAAGAAGGACAATGTCTATCCAAACAAACCGGATGGGCAGGCACACCTGAAGATCGACAACCCCGTGGCCATGATCATGGCCTTCGCGATCGCCCTGGCCAACGAGGCCGAGGGGCCATCCGTCTACGAGCAGCGCGGCGTGCGGGTGCTCTGAGGAGATTGCATGAGCCTGTTCGATCGCATTCTCGGCCGCACGGCCGAGGGTGTTCCTGCGCGCATCGATGGTGGCGGTGCGCCGCTGTCCTTCGGTGCCAGCGGGCGGCCGCTGGCGCAATCGGTATCGCCGGATGGCGGTTTCACGATCACGACTTCGGAGGAACTGGAAGCCGCGATGCGCGGCGACGCCGGGATGACCGGGGAGGTGATCACGCCGGACACGGCGATGCGCGTCGGCGCGGTCTATGGCTGTGTCCGGCTGATCGCGGGCAAGGTTGCGACGTTGCCGATCGACATCAAGCGCCGGGTCGATGACCGGACGCGAGAGGATGCGTCGGATCATGCCGCGTGGCAGCTGATGCGAAAAAAGCCAAACCGCTGGCAGCGACCTGCGCAGTTCCGCCGAATGATGCAGGCCAACGTCCTGCTCAAAGGCGACGGCTACGCTTTGAAATCAAGGTCACGCGGTGAGGTGCGAGAACTGATCCCGCTGCACTCCGACCGGGTGAATGTGAGGCAACTAGACAGCCTGGCCATCGAATATGATGTCACGCGCCGCGATGGCACGCGATTCACGGTGCAACAGGAGGACATGTTCCACCTCTATGGCCTTACGCTCAACGGCTACCGTGGTGTCTCACCCCTAACGTTCGCCCGCGAGACCATCGGGCAGGCGAGGGCGCGTGATCGGCAGGTTGCTGCGACGTTCAAGCATGGCGCGCGGCCTTCCGGCGCGGTGTCGATGCCCGACGACAAGAAGCTGAGCGACCCGGCCTATGACCGGTTGCAGCGTTCGCTCGATGATTTCCGCGCCGGTGGCGACAAGGATGGCGGCGTCCTGCTGCTGGAGGAAGGGCTGAAATGGGAAACCATTTCGATGTCGCCGACGGATATGCAGTGGATTGAGGGGCAAAAGCTGTCCCGATCCGAGATCTGCATGTTTTTCGGCGTGCCGCCCAGCATGATCGGCGACAATAGCGGCAGCGATTCCAACTGGGGAACCGGGCTGGAACAGAAGTCCAACGGCTTCGTATCCTACACGCTCGATGATCATCTGGTTATGTGGGAAGAAGAGATCGGCGCGATGCTGACCGATCCGGCGCTTTACGCCCGTTTCAATCGGTCCGCTCTGGTACGCGGCGACCTGAAGGCGCGGTGGGACAGCTACACGAAGGCGCTTCAGTGGGGTGTCTATAGCCCGAACATGGTGCTGGGCATGGAAGACATGAACCCGCGCGACGACGGCGACATTTTTTATCCGCCGCCGAATACGGCCGGAAAGCCCGACAAATCCGAGAAGGATGACAATGATCCAGATGCGTAACATGCCCCGCGTGTTCGCGGGCGCGCGCCCTGGCGCGCTGCCGCTTCCCGTCGATAAGAATGTGCAGGCGTTCACACCGGCATCGGTGCTGGATCGCTATGATGCTGCGGCCGGTGTTCGAGCAGTCGCAAGGGGCGACAATGTCATCACCATGTTTGACAGCATCGGTGAAGATTATTGGTCAGGCGAAGGTGTAACCGCCAAAAAGGTGCAGTCGCAGTTGCGCGCGATCGGCGACCGCGACGTCGAAGTCCATATCAACAGCTACGGCGGCGACATGTTCGAGGGCATCGCGGTCTATAATGTGCTGCGCGAACATCCACAGAATATCACGGTCAAGGTGATGGGGATGGCAGCGTCGGCCGCGTCGATCATCGCGATGGCGGGTGATACGGTCGAGATAGGCGCAGCGTCCTTCCTGATGATCCATAATTGTTGGGTTTTCGCAGGCGGGAACCGCCATGAATTGCGCGCTACCGCCGACTGGATGGAGCCGTTCGATGCGGCAATGACCGGCGTCTATGCCGCACGCGCCGGGGCCGACGCCGAGCAGATCGTCAAATGGATGGACGCGGAGACCTTCATGTCCGGCGCGACGGCGATTGAACGCGGCTTTGCCGACGCGCTTTTGCCTGCCGACCAGATCGAGACCGATGCCAAGGCGCAGGCCAGTGACCGGTCACTCAATGAATTGCGATCCATGGAGCTGGCGCTGGTTGGCGCTGGCATGACGCGCAGCCAGGCGCGCGCGCGCATCAAGAATCTGAAGGGCACGCCAGGCGCTGCCACCGAGGAGCCCACCACGCCAGGCGCTGGTGACCCCAAACTTGCCGAGGCGCTCACCGGGCTCCTCGCGACCGTCACCCGATAGGAGCAATCCCCATGAAGATTTTGAAGCGCACCGCCCTTCTGGCGGCGGGCGCGACCATCGTCGCGTCCACTCCCCGTGCCGTTTTCGCCTCCCCGCGCGCGGAGGCGGACAATCCCGTCGCCATGATCGCTCAGATCAATGCCGCCGTCGAGGCCATGCGCGCCAAGCATGAAGAGGCGATCGCCGGTCGCCTGACGCAGGCCGAGGCTGATGAGCTGATCGCGCCGATCAATGCGGAGATCGATCGTCTGTCGGCCGCGCTCACTGCGGCCCAGCTGGGCGGCGGTGCGGGCGATGGCCTGACGCCGGCGGCGCGCCAGCATTCGCAGACGTTCAACACCTGGTTCCGTCGCGGCGATCGCGCCATCGATGCCGATATGCGCGCACTGGAGGTTCAGGCCGGCCTTACCACCCAGTCCGACCCGGATGGTGGCTATCTGGTCCCGGTCGACATGGAACAGGGGATCGATCGCGTCATGGGCGCTGTTTCCGTGTTTCGCCAGCTGGCGCGTGTCGTCCAGATTTCGGGCGACACCTACAAGAAGCTGGTGAGCATGGGCGGCGCCGGCGCTGGCTGGGTCGGCGAAGAGGATAGCCGGGGCGAGACCGGCACGCCGACTCTGCGCGAGATCGCCATCAACACCGGCGAGCTTTATGCCAATCCCGCCACCACGCAGACGCTGCTTGACGATGCCCGTGTCGATATCGCCGCCTGGCTGGCTGACGAGGTGTCGATCGAGTTTGCCGAGCAGGAAAGCGAGGCCTTCATCACTGGCTCCGGGATCAAGAAGCCGCGCGGCTTGCTCAACTACGACACGGTCGCGAATGCGAGCTATGCCTGGGGCAAGATCGGTTTCATCAAGACCGGAGCGGCTGCGGCCTTCGCCACCAGCAATCCCGCCGATGCACTGATCGACCTCTACTATGCGCTGAAGCAGGGCTATCGCAACGGTGCGTCCTTCCTGACGTCGGACCCGGTCATGGGCGAAATGCGCAAATGGAAGGATGGGGAGGGCAATTATCTGTGGACGCCCCCGTCGGCCACTGCGGAAGTCGCCACGATCCTGGGCAAGCCGGTTTATACCGACGATTTCATGGATGCGCTGGGTGCTAACAAGTTCCCGGTGGCGTTCGGCGATTTCAAGCGTGGCTATACGATCGCTGATCGCATGGGCGTGCGCATCCTGCGCGACCCGTTCACCAACAAGCCGTTCGTGCATTTCTACACCACGAAGCGCGTTGGCGGCGGGATCACCAATTTCGAGGCGATCAAGCTGTTGAAGTGCGCCGCCTGACGGCTGGCATCTGACCCGGTGACCGGCGGCGACGCCGGTCTCCCATCCCTTTTATATTCTGGAGACAATCCATGAAGGACATTCATTCTGCAATGTCGGTCGCGGTCGCGATCGGCAATGCCACGTTGGCGGCTGACAACACGCCTGCGGCCATCGACCTGCTTGGCTATGACGCGGCAGAAATCCTGCTGGCGATCGGTGCGGGTGGCATCACGTTCAGCGGGTCCAACAAGATCGAGTTCGTGTTGACCCATTCGGACGATGACGTGACCTATAGCGCGGTCGAAACCAAGCATATGCTGGGTGTCACGGTGGCGACGGGTGGCATCATCAAATCGCTGATCGCCGCCCATGCCGCAGCTGCCGCCTATCGGTTCGGCTATAAGGGCGGAAAACGCTATCTGAAGCTGCTGGCCGACTTCTCTGGCACGCATGGGACCGGCACGCCGATCGCCGCTCTGGTGATCAAGGGCTGGGGCCACGACAACCCGCAGGTCAACCAGGCTTAAGCGCGATGCCCGGCATGGATGGTCCGATCACGGTCGCCGACGCGAAGCTCCACCTTCGCGTCGAGACGGCCGACGACAATGTGGCAATCGCGGATCTGATCCGCATTGCCGCGCGTCAGATCGAGACCATCTATGGCTTGGTGGCGGTGCGGCGGGAGGTTGCGTTCAACCTGGACTGCTTCCCCCGCGAATTGCGCATCCCGCTGTTACCGGTGATCGCCGACAGCATCACGATCAGCTATCTGGACGCGGCGGGCGAATTTCAGGCGTTCGAGAATTTCCGGTCCTTCGTGCGGCAGGACTGGACGTTCGTGACACCCGCCATCGGCGCGCGCTGGCCCACTGCTGCCTCCGTGCCAGGTGCGATCACAGTCATCGCCACGGTCGGCCACATCGACCCCGATGCGACGATCGAAGCGCAACAGGATGCCGTGCCGCATGATGTGCGGCAGGCCACCCGCTATCTGGTCGAGCATCTCTACACGCGCGCCGGCGGTCCCTTTCCACAGTCGGTCGATGATCTGATCGACCATTATCGATACAGGCGGCTGTGATGGGCGATCCCCGCCTGCTACCCGCCCGACGCAACAAGCGCATCCTGTTCGAGGAGAGGGTGGGCGGAACGGACGGCTATGGCCATCGCACCGTCGATGCCGAGTGGCGGGAGACCGCTGCGCGATCAGCCAATGTGCTGTTCGGCGCTGGCAGTGAGCAGCGGGAAGCGGCACAGCAGGGCGGATCGCAGACGGCGACCTTCCTTGTCCTGGCCGACAGCGATACGCGCGCGGTGAGCGTGCGAGATCGCATCCGCTATCCGCTCAGTGATCCCGACCCGCGAAAATGGCCCGCCTGGGAGATCAGCGCGATCGAGGAAATTGGATCTAACGAGGGCTTTGCATTCACGGCGACGCGGGTGGCGGCGTGAGCGGTGGCGAGTATGACATGCAGGGTCTCGATGCCCTGCTCGATACGCTGAGCGCCTTGCCGGAACAGATGGGCAAGAATGCATTGGAGCGGGCCGGGACGCGGGCGTTGCAGCCATTTTTGGTAGTGGTCAAGGATATCGCGCCGACGGATGATCCTTCAGCAACACCCGATCGACCGGCCTTTGCCTATCGCGACAGCTTCATCATCAGCACGAAATTGAACGAGCGCCAATCGAAGCTCAAGCGTCGCGCCGGGAAGAATTACGCCGAGGTCTATGCTGGCACTAACGATCCGGTCGGCACCTGGTTGGAATTTGGCTTCATCCATCGGCGCGGCGAAAGCTTGTCGTGGGTGCCGCCGCAGCCTCATGTTTCTATCGCCTGGAATGTCACGGCTGGTGACGTGCTTGGTGAATGCGCGATCGCGCTGGCCGATGAACTGGACGGTGCGCTTACGCGATCGGTGCGCCGGTCATGACTTTCGAAGAAGCATTGATCCAGCGTGTCGTCGCCGCGCCGATCGGCGCGATGCTCTGCCGCTGGCAGGAAACGCGGGCGGCACATTGGGGCGATCGGCCGGATGGCGCACCGTTGCCTGCGATCGTGTTCACGATGATCGATCCAGGCGTCAATTATAGCCATGGCGGCCGCGACGCGTTGCGCATCGCACAGGTGCAGGCCGACAGTCTGGCGCAGGACTACGGCACAGCGCGCGCGATCGCCGATGCCCTTGGCCAGCTGCTCGAGGGCGCGACCGTCGTCGCCGGTATAACCTTCACGCACAGCTTCATCAATCTGGAGCGAGACATTCCGGTCGTCGGCGTGCGCGGCGCTTCATCTGTCTATGGGCGCACGCAGCGCCTTTCCATTTACTGTAAGGAGTAAGGCCCATGTCGAACGGCAATTTCGGCGCGGAATTCCATTTCACTGACATCGCCGACGCGGAATTCGAAATTCCCGAAGTGCTGTCCGTGACGCCCAGCAACCCGACGCGCCCCACCTACCAGAATTCGCACCACAAGACGGAGGGTGCCCACACCTATGAGGGCGAGGCGCTGCTGGAGCCCGGCACGCTGACGGTTCAGGTGAACTATCTGTCCGGCTCGGCCGCCGATCTGAAACTGCTGGCTATGCTGAATCACCCCTCGCCCAAGCCCTATCATTCGGTTCACAATGCCGGAGCAGGCAAGCGCAAGATCAGCGGCAACGCGATTTTGACCGGCTATGCCCCAGGTGCCATGCCGATTACGGGAAAGCAGGAAGCAACCTTGACCTTCCAGGCGAGCGGTGCCGCCACGCACGCGGCGGATAGCTGATGAACCCCCTGCGCGGTGAAGTGCCGCTTGTCCTGGGGGACGTGACGCTGACGTTGAAGCTTGGCATTAACGCCTTGTGTGTCGCCGAACCCATGCTGGGCAGGAAGGCCCGCGCCATCCTGGACGATATGGAAGATGATCGGGATGGCCCAGCGCTGGACACTATCCGTGTTCTGACCTGGGCCGGGCTGCGGAAACATCATGCCGATTATCACCTGATCCAGATCGGGGAGTTGATGGAGGAATTCGGGCCTGCCGTTTTCAGCAATGCGATTCTCGCCAGCCTATCCAGCGCGTTCGGCACCGGGGAGGGTAAGAAGGGCGTAAACCCTCCGAAGCAGACGCGCCGGAAGAGGACTGGGACTGGCTGAAGCTGCACCAGCGCTGGTGCGAGGCCGGCTTTGATCCCGATGCATATTGGGAGCAGACGCCCCGCCTCGTGCGATCGGCGCTGGTTGGTCTTCAGGATCGCATCAAGCGTGAGCAGCTGACGCTGCTTGAAATAGCGTGGCACAATGCGCGCTGGTCAGCCTTCAGCCAAAAACTCGACTCTCTGACTGACGTGTTGCGACAGGCCCAGGGCAAGGAAGAGGATCCCGACATCATCTGGCACAAGATGAAGGTGTGGGCGGTCGCTTATGGACAGGTGATCGAAGAAGCCTAATCGCGACCGACCAGAAAGTCTTTTGCTCGATCGACGATCGTCTCTTCCTTTTCCCCTGACGGCGAGAGGTTCTTGAGCCGCTTCATAATTTCGGCCCGCTGTGCCATCGATGCGATGAAATAGGGTATTGCCGCAATCCCGATGCCGACCGCCGCCTGCGCTGCGGTCTGTGGGGCACTATAATCAGGGCCAAGGCTGGTGAGGATCAGCCAGCCGCCAAATAGGGCGGCCAAAAACGCAATGACTTCCCAAACAACGGTCATGATGCACCCCACATTCTGAATCGTCCACGCGAAGTCAGTATCGACTGGCCGAGCCTTTGTAACCGTTATTGATTTTTAGTCTGGTGCCGTTGGCATCGGGATGGAGGTGCGCATGTCAAAAGACATTATCGGCGCTCTCCGCGTGACGTTGGGCTTTGATACGTCACAGTTTGAGCACGGTTCCGAGCGCGCCAAGCAGAAAATCAAGACGGATGCCACCGCTATCAAAGCCGAAGTGTCCGGGCTTCGTCGTGCGATCGGCGACCTGACGACCGCCTTCATCGGCGTTGAGGCGGTGCAGGCCGCCAAACGTGCGCTGGATTATGCCGGTTCTCTCAAAGCTGCCGCAAATGAGGCAGGGGTTACCCGGAAAGAGCTTCAGGAATATCGCTATGTCGCCACCCAGGCGGACCTGACGCAAAAGGAAATGGACGGGTCGCTTAGGAAGCTGACCAAGACGATCGGCGAGGCAAAGGCGGGGACGAAAGAACAGGCAACCCTGTTCCGAGACTTGGGCGTATCCGTACAGGACGCAAATGGCCGGATCTACTCGGCCGGCGAAGTGCTTCCCAGGCTGGCGGACGCGCTCAGCAAGATCAAGGATCCAGCGACGAGAGCGCGCCTTGAAGTGAAGCTGTTTGGCGAGGCCGGACAGAAGCTTGATGGATTGCTCACCCAAGGCAGCAAGGGAATGGAGGCATTGCGCGCGCGGGCGCGCGAACTGGGACTGGTGCTTTCCGACGACCTCGCCGATGGGGCATCGGAGGCAAACGATCGTCTCGCCGAAATCAAAATGACGCTTGATACCCGGTTTGCGGCCGCTGTCTCCCAGAATGCATCCTCCATTCTGGGTCTCGCGAACGCTCTTGCGACGCTGACTAGCAAAGCCCTTGAACTTGTGGGTGAATATCCGCGCATTTCGACCGCATTGGCAGGAATTGCCGTCGGTTCGCGCTTTGGAGCCCCCGGTGCCATTCTGGGTGGGATAGGCGGAGCAGTAGGCGGCGACTCTCTCGCCCGCGGGAATGCCGACGCCAACATGAACCTTCAGTTCCGAATGCAGGCATTGCGCAACGCGCGGGATGAAATGCAGGCGCGCCTCAGGTCAACCAAAGGCGAGGGCGGGTTGATCCAGTTCCGCCGTGTCGGCAGCAATGTCCAAGGTGGTACGCTGGAGACGGCGACTGCCGAAGTTCGGCGACAAATCCTCTTGTTACAGCAGGCTACGGCACAGGCAAACGCACCGACGCCCAACAATTCCATCGTCCCCGATGGCGCATTGCCAGTACCTAACCCTGGCCGCACTCGCAAAGGGCCGAAGGACCGGACCGAGGAACTGGCGGCGCGGTACCAGGACGAGTTGGCCGGTCTGTATGACGACCATCTGAGCATGGAGCGGGATCTGACATCGGATCTGCGTGTGCGGGCGGCGATCGAAGATGAGCGGATATTGGCGGCGAAGGATGCCTATGACGCCGACGTCGATAGTCGGGTCAAGCAAGGCGACCTGACGGCCGCTCAGGCCGAGCAGCTGAAGCTGCAGCGCGCGCGCAATTATGATCTGGAAAAGCAGCAGATCAATTGGGGGCTCGATGACGCCCTGATCGAGGAGGAAATCCGCACCGCACAGGACGGTCTCGATCGCGAAAGGGACATGCTGCAGATCCGCGCGGCGACGGCGACTACCGCGAAGGAGCGGCGGGCAGTCCAGCTGGCGATGCTCGAAAACGAGATCAAGTTGATGCGCCTGTCGGCCGACGAGGTGCTGGCGCGCCACGATAGCACGGAAGCAGAGAAGAAGCTTGCCCAGGCCAAGATCGACCAGCTTGGCCAGATCCGCACTGGCGAGACGCTGCGCATCAACCGCGACACGATGGGGCCGATCGAGTCCTACATGGACAGCATCCCGAAAACGGCGACCGAGATTAACGAGGCCTGTGAGAATATCGCGGTCAACGGCATCCGCAATATGAATGATGGCCTCGCCGAATCGGCGTCGCGCATGATCAGATTGAAAGGATTTGCCGGCCAGTTGTTCAACCAGTTGATCGCCGATCTCATCCGATTTCAGATGCAGCAGGCGATGAGCGGCGGCGGTGTGTTGGGAAGTCTGTTCAAGCTGGGCGGCAGCCTGCTTGGCCTGGGCGGAGCCAGTGGCGCAGTCGACCTGTCGGCGAAAGCGGCGTCGGGCAACTTTGTCGGACCGCGATTTGCCAATGGCGGCGATATGACGATCGGCGGCTTGCACGGTATCGACCGCAACGTACTGTCCCTCAATGGCCAGCCCATCGCCAATGTCAGCTATGGTGAAAAGCTTTCAATCGCGAACGATAATCCATCCGGTCGGATGGCAGCGACGGTCCTGGTCGAGCCCTCTCCCTACTTCAATGCCGTGGTTGATCGCCGCGCCTATGGCATCGCCGCGCCGATCGGCGCGCAGGCGGCGTCGGCCGGGTCGAATGGCGCGCAGATTGCGCTCAGCCGGGCAGGGGGGCGACGGATACCATGATCGTCCTTCCCACCTGGCCCGGCGCGCGCAAGGCCAGCCCGCGCGTGCTCGACTTTGGCGGAATCCAGGAGCCGAACAGCGGTGCGGAGACGCAGCGGCATAACAAGCTGGGCAATCGTTATGGCGTCGCCTTTGAAATGCCACCGCTCCGCAGCACCGCCGCCGAAGGGCTGAAATGGGTCAACCGGCTGGTGCGCGGCCAGCGTGAAGGTGCGCGGATGGAATATCCGTTGCTGGACTTCGATCCCGGCACGCCGGGCAATTTCGTGGTCAATGGCAGCGGCCAGGCCGGCACGATGCTCAACATCGATGGCGGCGCGCCCTTCTACGCCTTCCAGGAAGGTCAGCCCTTCCACCTGTCGATCGGTGGCCATCTCTATTTTGATTTCATCGCAGCGGACGTGACCGCCAATGGCAGCGGTGCCGCGACGATCACGCTGACGCAGATGCTGCGCAAGCCGCCGATCGACGGCGATGCGCTGGAGTTCGTGCAGCCCTGCATCGAGGGCTGGGTTGTCGGCGATCAACTGGGCTGGGAACTGGCACTGGAGCGCAACATCGGCCTGGCCTTCGAGATTCATGAAGCACGGTAGCAGAGCTCGATAGATGGCATTCACAGGACGGGTGATCCACCCTGTGGCGTTGATGGAGATCACGCTGCCGGCGCGAACGGTGCGTCTGTGCGATGGCGGCTTTTTATATTGGGGCGGCAACCTCTTCGACTGTGTCGATGAAGATTTCGGCACGGTGAAATCAGCCGAGAGTTTCGAGGAAAAGACCGGCGACGAAGCACCCGGCGGCAAGGTCACCTTTCTGCCGCGCAATACGGCCGACGCGGCTGCCCTGTCCGATCCTGCATTTCAAAATAGCCGGATGAAGTTCTGGCTGGGCGAATATGACCCGGTGACGGGCCATGTCGTCGGCACGCCGGAGCTGAGCGCCGACCTGTCGATCGACACGGTCACGCTGAAGCGATCACGCGGGCAGCGCGAGGTCGATATTGAATTTGAGAGCGCGGCGAAGCGGCTGTTCATGGTGATGCGCGGGAACGCGCTGAACGATCGGTTTCACCAGCAATGCTATCCGGGAGAGTTGGGCATGGTGAACGCCACCGGGATGCCGCGGTCGACCGCCTGGGGCGCGGATAATCCGGGATGATGACCGATCTTGAGCGGCGGCAGGCTGCGCTGGAAAAGACCATCGCGAAATATCGCGGCCGGGTGCTGGATTTCAAATCGGCCGACTGTGTGCGGATGATCCGTTTCCATCTGCTGCAGATGGGCCACAGGCCACCGCCGTTGCCGCGCTATTCGTCGATGATTGGAGCTCGGCGCGCGCTTAGGGACAAGGGCGGGCTGGTGGCGATCCTCGACGGGTTGCTGCCACGCATAGCCCCGGCACGGATGTTGGAAGGGGATATTGCGGTCGTCGGAGGCGAGGGGGGCGAAGCTGGTCTGATCTGCGTCGGTTACAAATATATGGGCTGGCACCAGGACAGCGCGGAATCGGTCAACCTGATCATCGGTCTGGGCGATGTGACGGCGGCTTGGCGCGCCTAATATGAAAGCACTTCGCACGATCGCAGTCATCGCCGGTGTCGTGGCGCTGGTCGCGACCGGTGTCGGTGCTGCCGCAGGGGCTGGTCTTTTCACTGCATCGACCGCGGCGGGTGCCGCCACCGCTGCGTCGATCGCAGCGACGGCGACGACAATCGCGCAAGTTGCCACCGTCGTCGCAGCAGCAGCGTCGATCGGTGCGCAGTTAATGCAGAAGAAGCCCGGTATGATCGGGTCGGTCAATACGGTGACGATCGGCGGCAACCAGCCCGTTCCCTATGGCATGGGGCGGTGCTTCACGGCGGGTAGCCAGGTGCATGACGTCGGCTATGGCGGCAAGGTCGGCAAAACCAGCAATCCCTATCTGTCGAAGGTTTTCATCTGGTCGGCGAGTACGGCGCTGTCGATCGACGCGGTGCTGGTCGACTGGAATGTCATTCCCTTCTTCGGCAATTCGGCGACAGGCTATTATAACAGTTGGCTCTACCTCGACCGGCAGCTGGGATTGCGGCCGGAGCCCGATGCGCTGGCCGGGCCGTGGGGCGCGATGCCCGACTGGTCGGCCGCGCACAAGCTGTCGGGCTATCCCGCTGGCATGTTCAGCTACCGGTTCGACCGGGACAATAAGCGCTGGGCCAATGGCATTCCGGTCCATGGCGTCGTTGGCCGCTGGTCCAAAGTGTATGACTGGCGCGAGGATGACACATTTCCCGGCGGCGTGGGCAGCCATCGATGGGATGATGAGGACACATTTGCCTATGACACCAATGTCGCGCTGAACGCCATCACCTATGCGCGCGGGCGGTTCGCGATCGACACGACGACCGGCGAGCAGACAGTGCGTCTGGTCGGGTGCGGTTATGGCCAGGATGAGATTGACTGGCCCGCCTGGACGGCCTTCGCCAATGTCTGCGACGCCAATGGCTGGGCGGTCAATGGTTTCGTCTATGACGGGCCGGGGATCAGCCAGTGGGATAATCTGAAGCGCATCTGCGCAGCGGGTGCGGCGACGCCGGTGTGGAGCGGCGGGCTGCTGTCGGTGCGCTTCCAGAGCCCGAAGGTCGCGCTGGACACGATCACGATCGAGGATTTTGGCGAGGGCGAATATCTGACGCCCGGCATGCGGACCTGGAAAGACCGCATCAATACGATGGTGCCGAAATATCGGTCCGAGGCCAATAAATGGGAATATGTCCAGTCGGCCGCGATTTCCTTTGAGAGCTACATTGCTCTGGATGACGGCGATCCCAAAGAAGAGGAACATCTGTGCGAACTGGTGACCGACAAGGACCAGGCCGCAAAGCTCACCGCCTATGAACTGTTCAACCGGCGCGAACTGACTGGCATCAGCAGGCCGTGCAAGCCGCGGCTGTGGCATGTGCGGCTGGGTGAGGCCTATCAGCTGGTCGATCCGGACGACGGGCTCAACCACCTGGTTGTCGTCGCAGCGATTTCCAAGGATATCGCGACCGCCACGGTCACCATCACCTTCGAGACCGAGACGACCGCAAAGCATGCGCTGGCTCTGGGGATGAGCGGCACCGCGCCGCCGCCGCCGACGCTGATACCGCCCGGCGCAGGCGACGATACAGCCTGGGACGGCGCGACCTTCGATTCCACCGGTGCTTTCACGTTCGACAGCACAGTCGGCACATTCGACGAGACCTGATCCATGATATTGCAAGACATCAACGTGGGGACCATCGCCAATGATGGGACCGGCGACAATCCGCGCGCAGGCGCGATCAAGATCAATGCCAACAACGCGCTGATCGCCGCCGCCCTGTCCGGTGCGGTCGCAGGCAGCGGGTTGGCGGGCACGGAGAAGCTGCTCGGCCTCGATGACAGCACCAACAAGGCCTGGCTGGTCAGCCAGTTGGCTACCTATATCACGTCCCTGATCGTGGACAGCGCGCCCTCGACGCTCGATACGCTGAACGAACTGGCAGCGTCGCTGGGCGACGATCCGAGTTACGCTGCTTCCGTTGCGATCGCCCTGGCCGGGAAGCAACCTGTGGATAGCGACCTGACCGCGATCGCCGCGCTCTCGACCACAAGTTGGGGCCGGTCCCTGCTGACCCTTGCCGACCCGGCGGCCATGCGCGCGCTGATTGGCGGCAGCTATATTCTAGCCCAGTCTTCGGTCGCCGTCAGTCATACCGGCGACACATCCGAACATGGTTTTGCTACCGTGAGTGTGCCAGCGGGAGCGATCGGCGCGAACGGATCGATGGAGATATTCTCCCTCTGGTCCTATCCCAACAGCGTCAACAACAAGACGTTGAAGACAAAGCTGGGCGGGACGACGATCGGGACGCAGTTGGAAACCGCCGCGCAAAGCACGGTGATGATGGTGCATATCGGCAACCGTGGCAGCCAGTCGTCGCAGATCGCCAACCCCGCGCAATTTTCGACATCGACGGCCGCCGTGGTGGCGACCAGCATCGACACATCTATTGCGCAGGACATCACGCTGACCGGTCAACTGGCCAGTCCGGGCGAGACGCTGAAGCTCGAATCCTATCTGATCCGGATCCACCCCGGCGCCTGATCCGCCCGCCTTCCCGAAGGAAATAGAAAATGGAACGACTGGCCGGGCTATCGCCCGCCGGGGAGTTGCTCGTGCGCTCCGGCGAATCCCTTGTGGTGCATTTCGTCCTAGCTGACGCGGCGCTGGATCCGCAACTGGTGGCAGGTGCCACCTTTGAACTGGTGATCCGTCGCACCGCCTATCCCGCGCCCGTCATCGAACCGATCACAGGCGTCCTGTCCGGGGATATCGCCTATGTGAGTTTCGGCATTACGCCGGAGATGGCGACGGCGATACACGAAGCAGGGCAGAGCAATGCGCTGTCCTGGAATGTGGTGGAAACCACTGCAGGTGGTCAGGTCACGCGCTTTGTCCAGCGGGTGCGGGTCGAAGTCGGCGCCGACGTCCTCGGACAGAGCGCGCCGGTCTGGATCGACCTTCCGGTTTCGCAGTTGATCGCCGCAGCAGGCGCGGTGCTGGTGAGTGAGCGGGGCGCGCGCGGGGATAACACCATCGCTGTCGAAGCCGCCGCTGCCGCCGATGCCGTGCGGATCGCGACCGATGCTGTGCGGCTGGAAACGGAAGTGGCGCGCGACGGTGCGCAGGAGGTCGTCGATGCGGCTCCGGCGGTCATCGAGGCGCGCGACGTAGCGGTCGCGGCGAAGAGCGTTGCGGTCGGAGCGTCTCGCAAAAGCTATAGTGCGCCCTATTTCTATCTTCCCGGCACATCAGTCCTGGCAGAAGCGGCAGTGATCGGCGAAGATGATCGTCCGCGCGAGATCAGCCTGGCCGACGGTTCCCGCTATCAGCCGGACGAAGATGGCCTGTGGTCGGCGATTCTGACGTCGGCGGGCATCAGGGCGATTACTGCCGCGCTGCCTGCCGCCGCATTGATGTTTTACGTCCCTGGGACGGCCGAGGTGGCGGTCACCGCGACGCGCTATGCCGATGGTGCGCTGCAGTCGGTCACCGGCGACGGGTCTGCTACCGGCGTCGCCACGCAGCTGATCGCCAGCCCCGATGGCATGGTCGCGGTGGGTGCGCAGGCATCCGTCGCCGAGCCCGCCACGATCGAGGCAGATGGCGGGACCATCACGGTTCCCGGAGGATCGATTGCCATGCCCGGTGACCGGGTGATCAGCTGGGCGGTGAGTGCCATC
>JAEMRT010000052.1:28649-34980 GCA_016463225.1 Sphingopyxis sp.
GACGCGGGCGTCGTCAAACCCGTGCCCGGTCCGGCGGCGACGGCGACCTGGCTGGATCATGATGAGATCATCTCCGCATCGGTCATCCGCACGTCCGATAGCGTGGCCATGACGGAAGGCACACACTACACGCTCGACCGCGCACGTGGCGTCATCACCAATCTGACCGCCAATGCCATGACGCTGACTTATAGCGGATCGCGGGCGCGCAAGGATGTGCTGTCTGTCAATCCAAACACTTCGGCGCTGACGCTCACTGACGGGACGGAAAGCAAGCGCAACGCAGATGATTGGGCACCTGAACTGCCATCTGGTCAGGTCGAGCTTGGGCGCATCCTGCGCAAAGGTAATCGGACGATCTACATCCCCCGGCACCGCTGGCGGAACGGGGTGCATGTCGATCGCAAGGCCGACTATCTGGCAGCGCTGGAATATAATCGCCAGATCCTCGCGCCGATCATCCGTCGTTTGAAGGCAGGCCAGCGGGTACGTGTCATTGCGGCAGGCAATAGCTGGGCGGCAATGGGCGCGGGCGGCAATCCCGCGCTGCTCAACGTCAACCATAGCAGCTTTCGGGGGGCCAATGGCTCCCTTAGCTGGCTGCGCGATGCGCCCACGACCAATGATTTCGGGACGGGCTATTTCGAGCGTTATGACGACGCGACGCTCGCTCGGCACGGCCTTAACGCCGCAGCCCGGCTGGAATGGGGCAGCACCGATGTCGGCTATAATCTGACGCCGGACGTGGCGAAGGACGGCCATGGCGCTGTTCACGGCCGGGCCGGTTATGTGTGGGCGATGCTCGCCGAATGGCATCGCACCTGGCCGAGCGCGGTCATCGAATATCACAATTGGGGCGTTCCGGGGACCAACAGCGGCACGGGGGCGCTGGGCAACGGGTCTATGAACCTGCTCAATCCTACACGGCGCGATGCGATCCTGGCCGACATAGTGGCTGGTGAAACGATCGTGATCCCGGTCGATCCCATGAACGAACTTGGCTCTACGGCCAGCTACAGCAACTGGCGCAGCTTTGCGGGGCTGGCGCAGGCTGCGGGCGCAGTGGTGCATTTCATGGGGGCGGCCCGTCCCGATCCTCGCGTGGGTGCAGGGGCGGATGCGGTCGCGCTGTCGGTGCAGGATATGTGCCGCGCGGCATGGGACAGCGGGTCCGCCATCTCCGACGCCTGGCGCATCCTTTCGCCCGCCAATCTCTGCGGTATCGGCCTGCACGACGAAGAGATGATGGCCGCAAACCTGATCAACCATGGGTCGATCCGCCTGATGCGCGAGATCGGCCGCGATGCCGCCCAATCCTATACCGGAGCCTGATCCATGACCTTTATCACCACCTTGCCCGGATCGAGCGGCAACGAGAATGTCCCACGTGTCCCCACCACCGATGCAGAGGACGCCCTGTTCGCAGTCCTGGAGCCGTATCGCGCGGCTAAGGCGGGCATCTACATCGACTGTATGCATGGTCTACAGTATCGCAACGCCGCGGCAGGTGATGCGCCGAGCGGCTTTGAGCTGCTGGACCTGCTCGGCGGGCGGCGCTTTCGGGTCGGGCTCGGTGCCGGGACAGTCGGTGCTGGGCGCCATCCCTGGATCACGACGGACGATGTTACTGGGCAGCCGGCGCTGATGTTCGGGGCGGGCGGATCTGGCGGCAATGCCATCAGCTTTGGCTCCGACCTCGAAAAGCCAAGCATGATCGTTGGTGGCGAAGAGGCGAACCGGCTGCCGCTGTTTAACCCGGCGACCGGATTTACTATGGCCGCCGCGCTGCGGGTGCCGACGCCGTCGACCACGGTCAACGGTCAGCTATGGCCCGCGACGACCGGCGGCGTCGTGCTAGGTTCTTGCGCTGCTTCGCCAAGGTCTCCCAGTCTGGAAGTGATTTACGGGAGCGGCAATGCGCGCATGCGCCCGCGTCAGGACGCGGGGCCGACCACGGCGGTCGCAGACAGCGCAAATCATGCCAACAGCCAGTGGTTGCGGCTAGTCGCGACCTACAATGCCAGCCTCAACCGCGGTCGCATCTGGGTCAACGGCGCGGCCTATATCGAGACGACGAGCATGGCACAAATTTATGGCGATGACGCCGCAGGCTTGCTGCCACGGATCGGCGGCATTGGCGCGACAGCGCTGGCTTCGCGCTACATCGGCATCCTGGGAACGCTGATCTGCGTCCCCGCCCCGATCGCGGAGGATAGCGCGACACGCGCCTTGTTCGACGCTCGTCTGATCGAGCGGACTACCGCGTGAAGATACTGGAGGACCAGACATGAACCTCTCCGACCACGAACCGGCGAAATTTATCGTCGATGGCCTGTCCCTTACTGTGCTGCTCGGCACCTTTGCCGACGTGCTGCCCTCGATCGCCGCTCTCTCCACGATCCTGTGGACCGCCATCCGCATCTGGGAAACCACGACGGTCCAGCGCTGGTTCGGTCGAAAGGACTGACATCATCATGAGTAAGATGAAGATCGTCGTTGCGGCAGCCGCCGCAGCGCTGGCCCTTATTTCGCCTGCCGCGATCGAAATCATTGAACCGACGATCAAACTGGAAGGCGGATATGTGAACCATCCCAATGATCCGGGTGGGGAGACGAATAAAGGGATCACGAAACGTGTGGCCGTCGAACATGGCTACACCGATCCGATGCGGAAGCTGCCGCATTCAGTCGCCGTCAGTATCTACTATCAGTCCTACCTGGTGAAGCCCGGCTATGTGCCGCTGATCGCGCTCGATCCGGCGGTTACCTCCGAACTTTTCGATACGTCGGTCAACATGGGGCCGGCGCGGCCTTCGCGCTTCTTCCAGCAGTCGCTCAATGAGATCTGTCCGTCGCTAAAGCTGAAAGTGGACGGGCAAGTCGGCCCTGCCACCATCGCGGGCTACGCACGCTGCCAGCGCACGCTGTTGTGCAAGGCGATGCTGCCCCGCCTCGATGCCAAACAGCTGGGCGAATATGACCGGCTGATCCGCGCAAATCCCAAGCTCAAGGTCTTCCGCAAGGGCTGGGTCAACCACCGAATCGGCAATGTTTCCATGGAGAAATGCGCATGAAATTCGAGAAACTGGGCGGAAAGCTCACGAGCATCAGCCTGGCCCTGGAGGCCGGATTGTTTCTGTTGCGCCTTGGCAAATCCGTCGTGCGCGAGGTGAAGGGCAAGAAGGCCAAAGCCCCTGACGCTGCCGCGATTCCGAACGCCGAAGGGGACGCATAATGGCGATCACACATGTGACCTGTGGTCCGGTGACCGCGCGCGCCAGCACCGGCTCAACCATGGCCGTCGAATCTTCCCAGCCTGCCCGGAAGCAGAAGTTCGTGCCCAGCGGCACCAGCCAGCCAAGCACGATCGTGGCGAATGCGGCTGATGGTGATTTCTGGCATGTCGCGACCGACACTGCGGTCTGGATCAAGTTCGCCACCGCCCCGGTGGCAGCGGACGGCGATGCCCATTTTCTTCCCGCCGGTAGTTCGCGATCGTTCGTCGCCACCGGCGCCGCCGAGAAGATCGCGGTGATCACGGCGTGAGGACGTTCGGCAGCGGCTTCGGCTTTGACAAGAGCAGGCGGCTGCCGGGCGGTGGCGCACCATCGCCCATCGCGTCCTGGCAAATTATCGGCCAATATAATGATCTTGGCTTCGCGGCGCAGGGATCGAACGCCAGCAGCATCCAGGTCATCACGCGCAAGCGGGATGTGCCGAACATCGACCTGACCGCATTCCGATCGCTGGAGCAGACGTTCTTTGTCGGGGCCGGGAGTGGCGGCCTGGATACGACCATCACAAATGTGGTCAACATTCGGCACAAGCTGCTGGCCGGGATGACCCAGCTTGCTATTTCGCCCTCCCCGGTCGCGGTGCCCGCGTTCGAGGGCGCGTATCAGGTGCTTGAATATTTCGGGACCATCCCCGCCGGGACGACGCTCTATCTCGACAAAGAGGCGGTGGTTGCATCGTCGGGGCAGAATACCGGGCCGCAGACGCTGATCTATTCGGCGCAGGGTGCGCCGTCAGCCATCGGGCGCAAGGCTGGCAACGGGTCGCTCAGCTTCGACGCTACCGGGCTATCAACCGGAACTGGATCGCTGCTCGCGCCAATCACGATTGGTTATGGGGTCCACCTTTATCCGACCTACTGCTTTATCGGCGACAGCATCATCTCGTCGAACGGGGAAACCTACGATGGCGACGGCGGGCCGATCGGCGTCGAAGGCCGCGATAAGCAAGGTGGCGCCTGGGCCCGGCGGATGCAGTATCAGGCACAGATGCTGGCGGGCCGATCGGTGCCCATGCGTCTGCTCAGTCGCCCGTCCGCCCAAATGTCGGGAATGCGGTCATCGTCTGGCGCTGGGGGAGCCAAGCGCCGGGAGAGCTATAGATATTGCAATACGCTCGTCATTCAGCTGGCGGCAAACGACCTTGGCAACAGCCGCACGGCGGCACAGCTCAAGGCCGACATAGAAGCTGAAATCGTGGTGTATCGCGCAATGTGGGCAGCCGCCAACCCTGGCCTGCCATGCTTCGTGATCGTCTGCACCGTCACGCCGCGAGGCGCGACCGCCTATAACGTGCCGGTCGGTTTTGCATCAGAGATCGTCGCCCACAATTATAACGTCCGCCACGGCCTTATCGTCGGCAGCGATGGCTATTGGGAGATAAATCACCCCGTCTCGGATCCAGCCAATGAAACGATTTTCGCCGATGCCAGCTATTGCGGTGCTGCGGATTATCTTCATCCGTCGCCTACCGGCTATGCCATGATCGCAGCTGCGGAAGCGCCATATATGGCGATGAACAGTGCGCCTTGGCGTGCATTCCTGTCGTGATGGTAGTGCTTTCTTCAATCGACCTTGGACTCGACACCGTGCAGCACGCTCGCCATGCTTGCGCGCATGCCCCCTTGTTCAACAAACCCATTGATGCTCACCGGCCTCTGGTGCGCGTCCGAGTTCATTCTGGATCGATATCAGGGCCTGATTGGATCAGTGCTAGCGATCTGGGCGGCGCTTTGGGTTTACTTTGGTCAGGCGCGCAACACCGAAAGGCAATTAGCCATCATGGAAGATGAACGGGACGAGAGGAAGGCGAGAGCTCTTCGAACTGTGGACGATTTCATGGAACGGATCATGTTGCTCGATCTGCTGACGGGCAATCTCTCGAAAGCGGGAGCCGACATCGACGACTGGCACTGGATGTGGAACGAACGCGGAGGGGGCGAGGATGGCACCCTTGATCAATATTGTGATCCGCGGCCGCGCGCATTTGAGCGTGAGAAGCTTCTCGACGCCTGCACAATCGCTTTGCCTAGCCAGGTGCGCCTTCTTGCCAAACTGATCGATTGCTATGCAACGTTCCGGGCTGCCTATACGGCCTTTGCCGACGCTGGGTTTCCGATAATCGGCGAGCACCATTTTGATGACGGTCCGGAGGCACGTAGTGACCCTTGGTCGCAAAAGTTGAATGGTTCGCTGAACGCTCTTTGGAAAGCGAAGAATGAGGCGGCGGTGACCGATCTCAATCCGGACCACAACAAAGTTCTGCGCGGCTTGACCTGAACCTCAACAGCATCATTTGCGCGATAGCTGCGGTAGCCCGTCCTAATCTGGGGTATCGCGTGGGGTATCGGCATGTCCTGCCATAATGCCAAACCAACGCATTTGCGCCAGTTTCGCAATGAGCATGACGGAGGGGTTGTCCGTCGTAACAAAGGGCTGGCCTTAACCAGATCCACTCTGCTTACCTAATTCAAGGTATCGTTATATGCTCAACAACGCCGCGGTGAAAGCCGCGCGCCCGCGTTCGCGCGCCTATAAAATGTTCGATGAGCGAGGGCTGTTCCTGTTCGTCGCGCCGACCGGCCTGCGAGCCTGGCGGATGCGCTATCGAATCGGCGGGCGGGAAAAGCTCCTGAGCCTTGGCCAATGGCCCGACGTTCAACTGTTCGATGCCCGGACAAGCGCCGAAGAGGCGCGCGGCCTGATCGCCCAGGGCGTCGATCCATCGTCCCGTGCAAATTTGCATGTGCAGATCCGCACGTTTGAATCGGTGGCCCGCGAATGGCACGCACATCAGCGCGATCGCTGGACCGATCGCCATGCCGACGACGTGATCGGATCGCTGGAGAGCAACGTGTTTTTAGATATCGGGTCGCTGCCGATCGGCACGATCGGCGCGCCGGCGGTACTGCAGGTGTTGCGCGATGTCGAAGCGCGCGGGTCGATCGAAACGGCGCGAAGGATCCGCCAGCGGATCTCGGCCGTATTCGCCTTCGCTATTGCCGAGGGCCTGGTGGATCATGATCCAGCCGCAGTGG